>DAIOWE010000026.1:0-23075 GCA_036758605.1 Pseudomonadota bacterium
GAAGATGGTGTGCATCAATTCGGATTCTGTCGTTTCCAGTGTTTTGGCGACGCAATAGCCCTGGATCAGTTCGGTAACCTCTGCGCCGATCATGTGCGCGCCCAGAAGTTCGCCGGTTTTGGCGTCGAACACGGTTTTCACCAGGCCTTCCGTGTCACCCAGCGCGATGGCCTTGCCGTTTCCTGCGAAGGGAAAGCGGCCCACGCGCACTTCATGGCCCGCCGCTTTGGCGGCGGCTTCGGTCAGGCCCACGCTGGCGACCTGCGGCATGCAATAGGTGCAGCCCGGCACATTTTTTGTTTCCAGCGGATGCAGGCCTTTGACGCCTGCGATGCGTTCGGCGCAGATCACACCTTCATGACTGGCCTTGTGCGCCAGCCAGGGCGGCCCGGCAAGATCGCCGATGGCATAGATGCCCGGTACGCCGGTTTCGCACCATTCATTGACGGCGACATGGGTTTTTTCGACCTTGACGCCTGCGGCCTCCAGACCCAGATTTTCCACATTGCCGACAATGCCGACCGCCATGATGACGCGCGCAACGGTGAGCGATTGCATCTTGCCCCCGCCCAGATCAATGCTGGCGGTGACCGTGCCGGCGCCGTGCGTCAGGCTTTTCACGCTGGCGCCGGTGTGAATTTTCATGCCCTGTTTTTCAAACGCCTTGCGGGCCAGCGCGGAAATTTCGGCGTCTTCCACCGGCAGAACCCGGTCCAGTACTTCGACCACCGTCACATCACTGCCCATGGTGCGGTAGAAACTGGCGAATTCAATACCGATGGCGCCCGATCCCACCACCAGCAGCGATGGCGGAATGGCGGCGGGAACCATCGCTTCACGATAGGACCAGACCAGCTTGCCATCTGTTTCCAGACCCGGCATTTGCCGCGCCCGCGCGCCGGTGGCCAGAATAATATTTTTCGCCATGACTTCCTGTGCCTTGCCATTGGCGGTAACGGAAATTTTCCCCTTGCCCGCCAGCGTGGCAACGCCTTCGATCACTGTGACTTTGTTTTTCTTCAGCAGATGTTTGACGCCGCCATTCAGGCGGCCCGCCACGTCGCGGCTGCGCTTGACGATTTTAGCGGCGTCAAAACGCACATTATCCGCCGCCAGGCCAAACGCATCCAGATGCTGCGCCAGATGATACACTTCGGCGGATCGCAACAGCGCCTTGGTCGGAATGCAGCCCCAGTTCAGACAGATGCCGCCAAGCTGATCGCGTTCAATAATCGCAACCGACAGGCCCAGTTGCGCCGCGCGGATCGCCGCCACATAACCGCCGGGTCCCGATCCGATCACCGCCACGTCATATGAATTTTCAGCCATCAATCACACCAGCACAAATTGACCGTCATCGCGAGCCGCGTAGCGGCGTGGCGATCCAGAGTCCCACGGGAAAGCCTGAGTTTGTGACTCTGGATTGCCACGCTTCGCTCGCAATGACGTAAAATAGAAGTCATAACCATTCTCATAACAACATGGTCAGGGGGGCTTCGATAAACCCCTTGAACACATTCAGGAACTGCGCGCCCAATACTCCGTCGACGACACGGTGATCACAGGACAGGGTGCAACTCATCTGTGTCGCCATGGCCAGCGCGCCATTGCGCACCACGGGACGCTGCTCGCCCGCACCAACCGCCAGGATCATGCTGTGCGGCGGATTTATGACGGCGGAAAATTCCCGGATTCCGAACATGCCCAGATTGGAAATGGAAAATGTGCCGCCTTCATATTCACTGGGCTTCAATTTACGCGCCCGCGCGCGTTCCGCCAGATCGCGCATCACATTGGAAATTTCCGCCAGCCCCTTGCCATCGGCATGGCGGATGATCGGCGTGATCAGCCCGCCATCGATGGAAACCGCCACGCCGATATCTGCATGTTTGTGGCGCAGCAATCCGGTATCTGTCCAGGATGCATGGGCCTCCGGCACACGCTTTAACGCCAGGGCGCTGGCCCGAATGATGAAATCATTGACGCTGAGTTTATACCCATCGTCGCCTTTTGGCGCACGCGCGTTCAATTTTTCGCGCATTTCCAGCAAGGCGTCCAGATCACAATCAATGGTCAGATAAAAATGCGGGATAGTGCTTTTGGATTGGGTCAAACGCCGCGCAATGGTTTTGCGCATCGGTGTGTGTGGAACAATTTCGTATGAACCTTCGGCGAACAATGCCAGTTCATTGACTGCGGGTTGCGCCACAACCGCTGCGGCCGGCGCTGCGGCGGCCATGGGCTGCGCCCCTTCCAGATCACGTTTGATGATGCGGCCATGCGGGCCGCTACCTGCGATGCGCGCCAGATCAAGCCCCTTTTGCGCCGCAAGCCGCCGCGCCAGCGGGCTAGCGATAATCCGGGCGCCGGATTTTGTTCCAGGGACGGATGGTTGCTGCGGGGCGGCGGGCATGGCGGCGGGCTTAACCGTCACGGGCGCCATTGGAATGGCTTTCGCGGCAGCGCCCGCAGAAGCGGCAGCCGGTTTGAAATTCGCCAGCGCCGCCTTATCCTCCCCCGCCTCCAGAAACACCGCAATCGGCGCATTGATCTTGATGGCTTCCTGGCCTTCGCTGACCAGCAGCTTTCCTACAATACCATCATCGATGGATTCATATTCCATGGTCGCCTTGTCGGTTTCGATCTCGGCGATGATGTCCCCGGCGGATACAGTATCGCCTTCCTTGACAAACCATTTCGCAAGCTTGCCTTCTTCCATGGTCGGCGACAATGCGGGCATGGTGATGGTGATCATGCGCGCGTCCCTAGCGGTAACATACGGTTTTCACCGCAGACACAATGTCTTCGGGCTGTGGCAGCGCCAGCTTTTCCAGATTGGCGGCATAGGGCATTGGCACATCCTTGCCGCACACCCTTATGACCGGCGCATCCAGATCATCAAAGGCATGTTCCATGATGCTGGCGGCGATTTCCGCGCCAATGCCGGATTGCGGCCAGCCTTCTTCCACCGCGACACAGCGATTGGTGCGCCGCACCGAGGCCAGCACGGTTTCCATATCCATGGGGCGCAGGGTGCGCAGATCGATTACTTCCACGTCAATGCCTTCGGCGGCCAGAATCTCCGCCGCCTCCAGCGATTTTCCCACGCCAATCGAAAAACTCACAATGGTTGCATCACGCCCGGGGCGAATAATATGCGCCTTGCCAATCGGCAGAACAAAATCATCCAGCACAGGCACATCAAAACTGCGCCCATACAGCTTTTCGTTTTCCAGAAATACCACCGGATTGGGGTTGCGGATTGCCGCCTTCAGCAATCCCTTGGCCGATGCCGCATCATAGGGCGCAATCACGATCAGGCCCGGAATTTGCGAATACCACGCCGCATAGCATTGTGAGTGCTGGGCCGCCACCCGCGCGGCCGCGCCATTGGGGCCACGAAATACAATCGGCGCGCCCAACTGCCCGCCGGACATGTACAAAGTTTTAGCCGCCGAATTAATGATATGGTCGATGGCCTGCATCGCAAAATTAAAGGTCATGAATTCGACAATGGGGTGCAGGCCAGCCAGCGCCGCACCTACGCCAATGCCCGCAAAGCCATGTTCCGTGATCGGCGTATCCACCACACGCCTGGGGCCGAACTCCGCCAGCAGCCCCTGACTGATCTTGTAGGCGCCTTCATATTGCGCCACTTCCTCGCCCATCAAAAACACAGTGTCATCCCGGCGCATTTCTTCCGCCATGGCATCGCGCAGCGCTTCGCGCACCGTCATGCTGACAAATTTGGTTTCCGCAGGCACTTCTGGTTCAGCCGCCTTCGCGGCTGCTACAGGCTTTGCCATTGCGGGCGCTTTTGCCGGCGCCGCAGCTGGCGCAGGCGTAACAGGTGCTGTGGCAGAAAACCCATCCATCGCCGCCGCGGCTTCACCGTCCTGCAATATCACCGCAATGGGCGTGTTGATTTTGATGCCTTCCGCGCCGTCGGGAAATAACAGGCGGCCGATTACTCCATCATCCACAGATTCATATTCCATCACCGCCTTGTCGGTTTCGATTTCGGCAATGATGTCACCGGCCTGAATTTTGCCGCCTTCCCTGACCAGCCATTTAACAAGTTTGCCTTCCTCCATGGTAGGCGACAAAGCAGGCATTAACAACTGGATGGGCATTTCTGTTTTGGCTCCGTTTCAGCGCAATATATCGGTGAACAATTCCGACGGATCGGGCTCGGGGCTGGCTTGGGCAAATTCCGCAGCCTCGGCCACAATGGCTTTGACCTCGCGGTCGATTTCCTTCAGTCCGGCCTCATCGATCAGGCCCTCGCTCAGCAGTCTGGCGCGCGCCCGGTCGATCGGGTCCTGTTCGGCGCGTACTTTCTGCACTTCTTCTGTGGTGCGGTATTTGGCCGGGTCGGACATGGAATGCCCGCGATAGCGATAGGTCATCATTTCCAGAATGATCGGCCCCTTGCCGGAACGGCAATGCGCTAATGCTTCCAGCGCAGCGTCACGCACCGTCAGCACATCCATGCCATCCACCTTGCGGCCGGGAATGGCGAAGCTTTCGCCGCGCCGGTGCAGATCGGGCATGGCGCTGGAGCGTTCAACCGACGTGCCCATGGCGTAGTGATTGTTTTCGATCACATAGACAATCGGCAGCCGCCACAGCTCGGCCATATTGAAGCTTTCATAGACCTGGCCCTGATTGCTGGCGCCATCGCCGAAATAGGCCATGGCGACCGCGCCATTCGCCCGATAGAGATTGGCAAAGGCCAGCCCTGTGCCAAGCGACACCTGCGCCCCCACAATGCCGTGGCCGCCATAAAAATTCTTTTCGACGCTGAACATATGCATCGAGCCACCTTTGCCTCTGGACAGGCCACCTGCGCGCCCGGTCAGTTCCGCCATCACGCCCTTTGGGTCCAGCCCCATGGCCAGCATATGGCCATGATCGCGGTATGCGGTAATCATCTGATCGCCTTCCTGGCTGGCGGCCTGCATGCCGACCACCACCGCTTCCTGGCCGATATACAGATGGCAGAAGCCGCCGATCAGGCCCATGCCGTACATCTGGCCGGCCCGCTCCTCAAACCTGCGGATCAGCAGCATTTCACGGTACAGGTGTGGCAGGGTTTCCAGCCCGGATTGAGACTGCGCATTTTTTGGCGCGGCCCTAGTCGGTTTATTGGCGGGGTTCTTGGCAGATGCAGCAGCCATACCAGACCTAAGCTCCCTCAACTATCTTCACCAGTCTCTGTGCAGAACCATATATAATCTGCAAATTATCAATAAATCATTGAAATAACAGATAAATTAAATGATCAGTCGGATTTAGCACCATCCTTGGGCAACTGATCCAGATAGATTACCCGGTCATTTGGATGGGCAAAGCCTAGCACGTCGCGGGCGCGTTCTTCCAGCAGGTCGGGATCGAGGCTTTGCGAGCGCAGCAGCGACACCCGGTGTTCCAGTCTTTCGCGGGCGCGGACGGTCTGATCATATTCAGCTTGCAGCGACCCGATATATTGGCCATAGCGCAGATAGGTGATCAGGCCATGATCCCCCTGAATGGCATGGTAGCCAAAGTAAACCACTGCGCAGGCGCAAATCACCGGCACCGCCGCATGGCGCAATCTTCGACGCATTTCATGTCGTAAATCCATATATTTACAGAATCACACTCTTGCGCCTCCGGTCAAGCGTATGCTGTTGTTAAATTTACGTGTTATAGGCGACCGGCCCGATTTTAGGATCAATTATATGGTTTTTCAACAACACCATCGGGATGTTTTGTCACGGCTTCAAAAGGAAATCCCGGACGCCGTGATATCCGGCGCCCTGTCGCGGCTGACACATGACGGGGTGGATAAGGAAAGAGACGAATTTACCAGCATCTACCTGCCGCTAGCGCTCCTGATCCATCAGCGGATCAACGCCCTTGAGGCGCTTCAGGCGCGAACGGCGGCCATGCTGGGCGTCGCCCCCATGATGCCGCCCTTCATCATTGGGCTTGCTGGCAGTGTCTCTGTGGGCAAAAGCACATCCGCAAAATTCCTGCAGAACGCCCTGGCCGCCTGGCCGGAACATTCCGATGTGGCGCTGGTTACCAGCGACGGCTTTCTGTTTCCAAACGCCGAACTGGAACGACGCAGTTTAATGGAACGCAAAGGCTTTCCCGAAAGTTTCGATGGCAATGGGCTGGTCGATTTTCTCAGACGCCTGAAATCCGGAGAGAAAGCGGTGACGGCGCCAGTATATTCCCACATCACCTATGACATCATGCCCGGTCATGGGCAGGTGATCCAGAACCCGCATATCGTGATCGTCGAGGGTATTAACGTTCTACAGCCCCATCTGCCGGATGGGAGCAGCGATCATTTGTCCGCATCGGATTTTTTTGATTATTCGATTTATCTGCATGCAGACGAAAGCCTGATTAGGAAATGGTTTACGGAACGCTTTCTGGTCCTGACCGAAGCGGCGGTGAATGACCCAAAGTCGTTTTATGCGCGTTTTGCGCCTTTAACTGCGGAGCAGCGGCTTGCCGTTGTGGATTTTGTCTGGTCAACAATAAATGGCAAAAATCTGAATGATCATATTTTGCCAACCCGGCGGCGCGCCGATCTGATCCTCCACAAGGGGCCGGACCACAATATCACGCATTTCGAGATGCGCTAGCGCCAGCGCAAAAACTCCCCTGAAATCATGCTTAATAAATTGACTTGCAATGACAATTTTCCGCCGGGACAATCCAATACTCATTAACGAAATATTGCCTTTTCAGACATAAGATTGGGAGCGGTTCATGGTGAACCGTGAATATGTTGCTAGGTGCGGCGAATAAAAGAGGCAAGCGCCGCCAATGGGAGCTGCGTGTGAGTTTGGGGAACAAAAATTCAGGTGGTTTAACGCCAGAACTTGCGGTCGCCGTCAGGCTGATCACGGGAGCGGCCGGATTTGCCTGCCTATGCCAGGATGGCAAGATCATTTTACTGAATGACACGGCGGTGCGTCTGCTGGGAAAGGAAAATCCGCAGTCTGACAGCCTGACCGGACAGTATTTCAATTCGCTGGTGCATGAGGCGGATAGCTGGACCCTGAATTCCTGGTGGTGCAATCCCACCGGCAATGCCACACCGGGACTTGGCGCGCGCAGCCATTGCCGGCTGGGAGCACCCGAAACAGGATGGCATAATCTTGAACTGACCTGTGCCCATCATTGGGCCGGCGGCCATCAATATGAGATTATTTTTGGGCGTAACACTTCCGCTCTTTCTGCGCCGGCTGAAAAACCAGAATCCAGGTTCGGCATACAACCGCCCGCCGGGATATTAAAGCATGCAGCGGTATTGCGCCGCGAGCGCGTTAAGCGCAAATGGGCGGAACGCAATGTCCGCAGACTGGCTTACCAGGATCATCTGACCGGCTTGATCAATCGCGCCTATTTTCAGTCCCGGCTGAAAAACACCCTACGCCATTCCGACCGGTTTGATCGCGCCGTTTTGCTGCTGATCATCGATATTGATCATTTCAAGGATATCAATGACAGGGTCGGCGCCGCCGCAGGTGATATACTGTTGCAGCAGGCGGGACAACGCATCCGGCAATGCATGCGCGCGACGGATTCTGTTGCGCGCATGGGCGGCGATGAGTTTGCCGTGCTGGTCAGCAATTCAAACGCCGTCAAGATTATTGATAGTCTTGCGCAGAAAATTATCGCGGCTCTGGCTGAACCTTTCGTGATTGAAGGACAAACCCTGAATATCAGTTGCTGCATCGGCGTAACGCTTTATCCCACTGACGGCCAGAACGCAGAGACATTGCTAAAAAACGCCCAGATGGCGCTTACCAGCGCCAAGCAGCATGGTCCGGGCCGTTATCAGGTGTTTGACGCCGCACTGAATGAACAGGTCAGGCTGCGCAGACAGCTTGAAGATGAGCTAAGCAATGCGATAACCAATAATCAGCTGGTGCTGCATTATCAGCCGCAGGTTGACATCAACACCGGCGAAGTGCGCGGCGTTGAAGCCCTGATACGCTGGCAGCACCCAGAACGCGGCATGATACCGCCGGTGATGTTTGTGCCCATTGCCGAAGCTTCCGGGCTTATTTTTCCCATGACCGAATGGGTGATAAGGGCCGCCTGCGCCGATCTTAAGCGCTGTATTGATATTGGCGTTGATATTGAACGGGTGTCCGTCAATCTGTCGGCGAATTTGCTGCTTCATAAAGATTTGATAGGCATGATCAGCGGGATACTGAAAGAGACAGGCCTGCCGGCAAAGCGCCTTGAGGTGGAAATCACCGAAAGCATGGTCATGGATGACATTGAAAAATCGAGCATTACATTGAATGCCCTTTATCTACTAGGGGTTGGCCTGGCGCTGGATGATTTTGGCACCGGCTATTCATCGCTAACCTATTTGCGCCAGTTTCCCCTCAGTACACTAAAGATTGATCGCTCCTTCATCACTGAAATGTCTGCAAATGCCGAAGATATCGCCATTGTCCGCGCTGTTATTGCACTGGCGCACAGCCTTCACCTTCAGGTCATTGCCGAAGGTGTCGAAGAAGAAAAGCAATTAAAAATTCTGCAGCAGGAAGGGTGCGATCAGGTGCAGGGCTATTATTACAGCAAGCCGCTGCCCCTAGGTGATTTGATTGGCTGGTGCACCGCCCGCAAAACTTCCCGATCGGCACAACTGGTGCAGGACAAGGATATCCGTTTCGCAGGTTAGTCAATGACCATCTGCGCCATTGTGCGCAGCTGCGCAGATGTTATTCCCTGCTCCCGAAAATACCGCAAAGCTAATGCGTCGTGACGTTTGGCAAGCCGTTTTCCTGCCGCATCAACCGCCAATGCGTGATGCAGATATTCCGGAACAGGCAATTCCAGAACCGCCTGCAAAAGGCGCTGAATATGGGTCGCAAAAAACAGATCGCGGCCACGGGTGACGCAACTGATTTTTTGTGCCGCATCATCCACCACCACAGCCAGATGATAGCTGCACCCGGCGAGGCCATTATTGCCGCCGCGCGCCAGCACAATATCCCCAAGCAGATCGGGGTGCGCCGGAATTGTACCGCGTTCACCTTCCGGCCCGGCACCATGCTCTTCGAATGTCAGCGGCGCGCGAACAAGCGCCATCGCCTTTGCATTATCCAGACGCAGGGCAACCACCGCGCCGGTTTGCATCCGGGCCCGGCCTTCATCCTCTGACAGTTTGCGGCACGTGCCGGGATAGATTGGGCCGCCGACGCCATGCGGCGCATCCTGATTGCTGGCCGCTTCCGCCAAAATTTCCTTTCGGGTGCAAAAGCAGGGATAAATCAGCCCCAGTGCGCGCAGCCGGTCCAGCGCCGTTTCATATTCCGCCAGACAATCGGATTGCCGCCGGACTGGCGGTTGCCATGCAAGCCCGAGCCAGTGCAGATCCTCGCAGATCGCAGTTTCAAACTCCGGGCGGCAGCGGCTGGCGTCTATATCATCGATACGCAGCAAAAACTGACCACCGGTTTGCTGCGCCAGATCATGCGCCACCAGCGCCGCCACCGCGTGCCCCAGATGCAGCAGGCCCGTGGGGCTGGGTGCAAAACGGGTAATGGCCGGGCTGTTGATGCGCATGAAAAAATTGTCCCAAGCAAGGCTGGCGGCGCGCGGCATGAATATCTATGATGCGTCTATCACAATATATCAGCGAATAAAGGAAACAGCATGGCGAATGCAATGATTGACGGACCAAGAATTGATCCGGCCAATGGCGGCAAGGCTGACAGTCTGGTGATTTTTTGCCATGGCTATGGCGCCGATGGGAACGATCTGATCGGCCTTGCGCCCTATTGGCAAAAAATGCTGCCGGGCACGGCCTTTGTTTCGCCCAACGCGCCGGAACGGTGCGAGATGTCGCCCATGGGCTTTCAATGGTTTGGCATTACCCGGCTGGATCCCGAAGAAATGTATCGCGGTGTGACGCGCGCGGCCCCGATCCTCAATGATTTTATCGATCAGGAACTGGCCCGCCACGGGCTGGATGAAAGCCGCCTGGTGCTGGTTGGTTTCAGTCAGGGCACGATGATGTCCCTGCAAGTCGGCCTGCGCCGCGCCATATCTCTGGCGGCGATCATCGGTTATTCCGGTGCGCTGGCCGGGCCAGAAAAATTGCAGGGTGAAGTCAGGGGCAAGCCGCCCATCCTGATGATCCACGGCGATGAAGATGAAATGCTGCCGGTCAGCCGCATGCATGCGGCGATAGAAGCGCTGGTCAAGGCGGGGCTAACGGTGCAATCGCATATATCGCGTGGCACCGGTCACGGCATCGCCCCGGACGGGCTGCAACTTGGCGGCCAGTTCATCCATGACGCGCTAAAGCGCCCGGACTGATTATTTCGTCCCCACATGCTGCGCGATCAGCGCCCTGGCCTCGGCGGAATCCCATTCTGCGGGGCCGGTAATTATATATTAACTTGCAGAACGGCACAATGTTCTATATTTGTTCATAAATGCTGGAAATAAATCGCCGGTTCGGAAGGAGGAAAAGACATGCAGTTGGAGTTTGAGCATCAAGATTTTATTCAACGAGCCGTCTCTCCATTCCTGGAGCTAGGTGCGTATGAAGCGCTGTGGGACCGGCAAGGTACAACCTTCAAGTCTCTGGCGGAACTTTTCGCGAAACGAGAGGGCGCAATTCCTTCTGACTTTATTGAACGGTCATTGGCCTCAGTCTACGCAAACGACGTTCACGACCGATTGAAGGATGCTGGAATCAAAAGTTACGGCATTCGGGTCCATGGTGCTGGTGACTATCCTGAACGCCTCAGGGTTGCCGAACATCCTGTCGAACTTTTATATTTTCAGGGATGGTGGGATTTGGTGAACTCACCACGATCCGTAGCCATTGTAGGTACACGTAAGCCTTCACCAGAGGGATTGGCGAGAACGCGAAATTTAGTGAAAGCGCTTCTCCAGGACGATTTTACAATCGTTTCAGGTCTAGCAGCAGGTGTCGACACCGCCGCACATACAACAGCTATCGAGCAGGATGGCCGGACGATTGCCGTGCTGGGCACACCATTGTCAAAGGCTTATCCAGCATCAAACGCCAAGTTGCAGAAAGAAATCGCAAAAAATCACCTGTTGATCAGCCAGGTTCCGGTAAAGCGCTATAGCAACCCGAAAAATCCAGCTGTCAATAATTTCTTCTTCCCTGAGCGTAACATCACTATGTCCGCGCTAACGCAGGCTACAATTATCGTAGAAGCCGGTGAAACTTCTGGAACGCTAGTGCAAGCGCGCCATGCTTTGAAGCAGAGACGAAAATTATTTATTCTGGAGAGCAATTTCCAGAATCCTGCATTGAAATGGCCCCACATCTTTGAGGAGCGCGGCGCAATCCGCGTCGCCGATTATGACGACATCCGGAGACACCTCGTTCCCGTCACGGCTCACTAAGATCGATGAATCGTCACGACATCATCACTCGTTTCTCAATGACGGGGATGAGTGTTTGTTTTTTGGGGATTATTCAGCACGGAAGGGCTTTGCTCATAGCCCGACCAACCAACTAATATATAATTTCAAGAAACCAATGAGAATGCGAAATTCTCCAGGTTGGCGTTATAAAAATCGTGCCATCCTTGAGGCCGCAGCCGCTTTTTCCAAAATTCTGGGCCCCCGATTGGCGGATATTACGCTTGTGCCAGTTCCCCCATCAAAGCTGAAGACCGATCCCGACTATGATGACCGGATGATGGATATGCTTCGATCGCTACAAGCGCCGCGTGGAATAAAACCAGACATTCGTGAACTCATTGTTCAGACACAACCAATGTAGGCTTCACATGAGAGTGAAAGCAGGCTCCGGCCCGCTGAATTAGAAGTAGCCTATGAAGTTGATGAAACGTTAATCCAACCATATCCGACATGGATTGCCGTGATCGATGATGTGCTAACAACCGGGTCTCATTTTCGAGCCGTATCGAATATTTTGAAGAACCGATTTCCTGCTGCAAGAATCACCGGACTGTTTATAGCTCGCCGTGTCCCCGAAGCTATTGACTGGAAGGAACTATTTAGTCCTGTAGACGAATAAGTTACTTCGTAAACTTATGAATCGTAACGTTTTGGGCCGCCTCTATTGCGCCCCCGCATATTTAGCGATCAGCGCCTTGGCCTCGGCGGAATCCCATTCTGCGGGGCCGGTCAGGCGGCCGATCTCATCGCCCTTGCGGTTGAGCAGCAAAGTCACCGGCAGGCCCAGCGCGCCCAGTTTACGGGCGGCCTTGATGCCCGGATCGATATAGGTGACCAGGTTTTTAATCCCAATTTCATCCAGGAAGGCTGCCGCCCTGGCGTATCCGGCCCGGTCCAGGCTGACGATCACCACCTCAAAATCCTTGCCGCCCATGGCCTGTTGCAGGCGGTCCAGCGACGGCATTTCCTCACGGCACGGGGCGCACCAGGTGGCCCAGAAATTCACCAGAATCACCTTGCCGTTAAATTCCTTCAGATCATGAAACGCACCGGCGGCGTCCTGAAATTGCACCGGCGGCAAGGGAGCGGGCACGGTTTTCAGCACAAAATTTTGCAGGCCCGGCGCCGGGGCGGCCACATCGACCGCAGCAGCAACATTGCCAGAAAGCCCCGCAATAGCGTATACCGCGCCTATCAGAAACACGGCGAAGATCCCAACCCTGTTGATCGCTATTTCTGTGCGTTTGCCCGACATTTCTTTACACTATCCCCTTTAGGCCAGATCCGAACTCATGAACAAAAAACCATCTCCCGGCCAGGCAGGCGGCGCCAACATGCTGTGGGGCGGCCGTTTTTCGGGTGGCCCCTCAGAAATCATGGCGCGCATCAATGCCTCTATCGGGTTTGATCAGCGGCTTTATGCACAGGATATAGCCGGTTCCAAAGCACATTGCGAGATGCTGGTGGCGCAAGGCATTATCAGTGCGGCAGACGGGGTACAAATTCAGGACGGCCTGGATAAGATTTTAGGCGAAATCACCGCAGGCACATTCACCTTCAGCGAGGCGCTGGAAGATATTCACATGAATATCGAGTCCCGCTTGGCGGAGCTGATTGGCCCGGCGGCAGGCCGGCTGCACACCGCGCGGTCGCGTAACGATCAGGTCGCGGTGGATTTTCGCTTGTGGGTGCGCGACGCCGCCGGCCATCTGGAAGCCGCGCTGCGTGATCTGCAACGCGCCCTGCTGATCCGCGCCGAAGAACATGCGGCAACGATCATGCCGGGCTTTACCCATCTGCAAAGCGCGCAGCCCGTGACGTTTGGGCACCACCTGCTGGCCTATGTGGAAATGTTTGGGCGTGACCGGGGACGGCTTGACGATGCGCGGCGGCGCATGAACGAATCTCCACTGGGGGCCGCCGCGCTGGCGGGCACGTCGTTTCCGATTGACCGGGAACAGACTGCGCGTACGCTGGGCTTTGCGCGGCCGATGCGTAATTCGCTGGATGCCGTATCCGACCGGGACTTCGCACTGGAATTTCTGGCGGCATGCGCAATTTGCGCCACGCATTTATCGCGCCTGGCGGAAGAGATTGTGTTCTGGTCTTCGGCGCAGTTTGGCTTTATCGCCCTGACCGATGAATTTTCCACCGGTTCCTCGATCATGCCGCAAAAGCGTAACCCGGATGCCGCCGAACTGATCCGGGGCAAGACGGGACGGGTAGGCGGCGCGTTCACGGCCCTGCTGATGGTGATGAAGGGTTTGCCGCTGACCTATTCCAAGGACATGCAGGAAGACAAGGAACAGGTGTTTGACGCCGCCGACACCATGAACCTGTGCATTGCCGCCATGACAGGCATGATCCGCACCATGATCATTAGATCTGACGCGATGCTGGCGGCGGCGGGCAAGGGGTACAGCACCGCGACCGATCTGGCGGACTGGCTGGTGCGCGAACTGAACATCGCGTTCCGTCAGGCGCATCATATTACCGGCGAAGTGGTCAAGCGCGCCGAAGCCAGATCCGTGACGCTGGAGCAACTAAGCCTGGCCGATCTGCAGGCCGTGGAGCCACGCATAACGGATGCGGCCCGCGCCATGCTGTCGGTGCAGGCATCGGTTGCCAGCCGCACCAGTTTTGGCGGCACAGCGCCCGAACGGGTGCGTGCCGCCATTGCCGCTGCCAAAAAGGAAATCGGCTGATGCGCCGCAAAGCCTGGATATTGCTGGCTATACTGATGGCCGCCGCCTGCGGGAAAAAGGGACCACTGGAAGTGCCTCCGGGCGGCGCGCAAGATGCGCGCGTGGAGCGCGAATGGAACAAAGACAGAGAAGAGCAGTAGCACCGCATGCATCATTTTCATTATCGCGATGGCGAACTGTATGCCGAAGATGTGGCCCTTTCACGCATTGCAGAATCTGTAGGCACGCCCTTTTACTGCTATTCCAGCGCAACGATTGAACGCCATTATTCGGTCTTTGCCGGCGCCTTTGCCGGACAGGATGCGCTGGTCTGTTATTCGCTGAAGGCCAATGGCAATCTGGCCGTCATTCGCACACTGGCAAAGCTCGGCTGTGGCGCCGACATCGTTTCGGAAGGTGAATTGCGCCGCGCACTGGCGGCGGACATCCCTGCAAACAAAATCGTTTTTTCTGGTGTCGGCAAGACCCGCGCGGAAATGGCGCACGCGCTTGAAGTGGGCATTGCGCAATTCAATGTGGAATCCGAACCCGAAATGCTGGCGCTCAGCCAAGTGGCCACGGCCATGGGAAAGACGGCGGCCATCGCCATCCGCGTTAATCCCGATGTGGATGCAAAAACCCACGCCAAGATTTCCACAGGCAAATCTGAAAATAAATTCGGCATCCCCATCGCCCGTGCGCGCGCCGTGTATGCCCAGGCGGCGCAGTTGCCGAACCTGCGCATTGTTGGCGTTGATGTGCATATTGGCAGCCAGCTAACCGAGCTTGCGCCATTCAGCAAAGCCTTTGCCAAAGTGCGTGATCTTGCCATTGAATTGCGCAGCGACGGCCATCAAATTTCAACCATCGATCTGGGGGGCGGGCTGGGCATCCCGTATGAGCAATCCAACGCCAACCCGCCCCTGCCCAATGATTATGCGGCAATGGCGATGGACATTTTCCGCGATCTGGGATGCCGCCTGATTTTTGAACCCGGCCGGATGATCATCGGCAATGCGGGTGTGCTGGTCTGCCGCACCCTCTATGTGAAGCAGGGTGAAAGCCGCCATTTCGCCATTGTCGATGCCGCCATGAATGACCTGATCCGGCCAACTTTGTATGACGCCTGGCATGAAATCTGGCCCATCCGGGAACCGTCCGCCAATACGCCGATGCGCATATATGATGTGGTGGGACCGGTGTGTGAAACCGGCGACAGCTTCGCAAGCAATCGTGAACTGACCATGCTTGGCGAAGGCGACCTGTTGGCGATACTATCGGCAGGCGCCTATGGGGCCGTGCAGTCTGGCACCTATAATGCCCGGCTGCTGGTCCCGGAGGTGCTGGTGCGCGGGGCGGAGTTCGCCATTGTGCGCCCCCGCCAGACATATGAACAGTTATTGGGGCTGGACCGCATCCCCGACTGGCTGAACAAGGAAAGCTAGCGCAAGTGAGCAGGGCCGGATACACGCCGCCGCAACATAAGCCCGAAATGATTCCGGGCTTGCGCAGGCGTGTGATGCTGGCCCGGTTGGCGCTGGTGTGGGAAATACTCTGGCAAAGCTTCTGGCGGCCCATATGCGCACTGGTGTTTTTCCTGGCGCTGTCGCTGTTTGATATCTGGCGGCTGGTTCCAGCGCCGGTGCACTGGGTTGCGCTGCTGGCGCTGATCCTGTTCAGCGCCATAACAGTCCTTCGTCAGCATGGGCAGATCAGACTGCCGGACCGCCGCACGATTCTGGCGCGCATTGAACGCGACAATGGCTTGCTGCATCACCCTTTGCGTGCGCTGGAAGACCGGCCGGAACTTGGCGCCAGCGCACCGGACGCGCGCAATCTGTGGCGCGCGCATTTGTTGCGCATACGCCAGAGCTTGCCGCATCTGAAATTTGTTCTGCCCCATCCACGTACAATCCGGTTCGATCGTCATGGCGTGCGGCAGATGGCGGGCATTCTGTTGATCGCCGGATTGTTTACGGCAGGCTCGCAATGGATGGCGCGCATCGAAGCGGGCTTCATGCCAACAGGTCTGGGTGCGCCCCTGCCCCCATCGCGGCTCGAAGCCTGGATTACGCCGCCCGCATACACTGGCGCATCACCCGTGATGCTGGCCGGTGCGGCGCTTGCCAAAGATTCGCCAAATATCCCTATTGCTGTTCCGGCGGGCAGTGAGCTTTCCATGCAGTTGTTTGGTGGGCGCGAGGCGGAAGTGCACCTGATACCGGACACTGGCAAAAAACAGCGCCTGCCAATGACAAAAATCGATAACGCCAACCGTCACGCATCAGTCAGGCTGGAACACAGCCTGCAGGTACAGTTACGCCAGCCCGGCGCAGCCAACCGCGAATGGAAGATCACGGTCATTCCAGATCAACCGCCGGTCATTAGCCTGCTGGAAGACATTACCGTCACCCGGCAGCATAGCCTGCGGTTCAAATATGGCGCCACCGATGATTATGGCGTTGTTGCCGCCGCCGCCGAAATCACACATGTCACCGCTAACAATTCATCTGCCGAAGCTCCGCTGCGGGTGGAATTCCCAACCCCGCAGGCCAATGCTAAAAATGGACAGGTCGCCTATGCAGATCTGACCGCCCATCCCTGGGCCGGTCAGCCGGTGCGGATCCGCCTGATTGCGACCGATGCCGCAGGGCAAAGCGGGCGGACCCAGCCCATTGCGCTGAATTTACCGCAGCGCCCGTTCAAAAACCCGGTGGCGCGCGCCATTATCGAACAGCGCCGCGCGGTGGCGGCAAAACCGGAAAAGGACAAGCACACCATTCAGGCGCTGGACGCATTGAGTCTGTACCCGGATAAATTCACGCCGGAATTGCCAGTTTACCTGGCGATGCGCGTGGCAAGGCACCGGATCAAACACATACATGGCAATGATGATGCCCGCACACAGGTGGTTGATTTATTGTGGCAGCTTGCCCTGCGGATGGAAGATGGCGATCTGTCGATTGCCGGCAGCGAGATGCGCGCATTGCAAAAAGCGCTCACGCAGGCATTGCGCGATGGCGCCAGCGATGAGGAAATTGCCGGCCTGACCCAGGCGTTGCGTGAAGCCCTGGAACGTTATGTGCAGGCCATGACCGAACAGGAACTGGATGGCGATGGGCAGCAAATGAATGGGGGGCAGGAAAATTCCGAAACGATCAACAAATCCGATCTCGATGCGATGCTGGATAAAATTGAAAAACTGAGCAAGTCAGGCGCGCGCGAAGCAGCCCAGGAAATGCTTTCAAAATTGCAGAGCCTGCTGGAAAATATGCGCCCTGGTCAGGCTGGCGGACAACAAAGCCCCAAACAAAAATTGTATGGAGACGCGCTGAAAGATTTGTCAAATATGATGCGCCAGCAACAGCAATTGCAGGACGAAACCCACCGTCAGCGCGAACAGAAAGGCGGCGGCGAAGGCAGCCTTGCCCGCGATCAGGAAAAACTGCGCGGCGCCGTGGATAATCTGAAAGGCAGACTTGATCAGTCTTCAAAAGAAAACACCCCAAACGCGCTTGGCCGTGCAGAACGCGCCATGCAGGATGCAGTAAAGGCATTACGCAAGGGGGAGACGGAAGAAGCGCTGGGGCAGCAAAGCCAGGCGATGGACCAGTTGCGCACAGGCGCAGGCGCATTGGCTAAAATATTGCGTGAGGAGAACGCCAAAGCCCAGGCCCAAAACGGTGAAAGCGATGAAAATGGCGCGCCGCGACAGGACAAGGATCCGCTGGGCCGCTCCATGGCCAACGATTCCGCCGGGGGTACCGCCCTGCCTGAACAGTTCGACATTGAACGCGCCCTGCAAATTCGCCGCGAACTGGAACTACGCGCCAGTCAACGCCGCCGTCCGATTGAGGAGCTGAACTATATTGACCGGTTGCTGAAAATGTTTTGACGGTGTGTGTTATACCAACGGCCCGATGAACAGACCCGTTGTGTCATTCTGCCTGAAGATGCAGGTACCAATAAGCGAAGCGAAGAATCCCCATCCATTTCGGGGAGATCCTTCGCTTCGCTCAGGATGACAGATAAGGGCATAGGGCCGTTGGTATTACGCGGCAAGGGCCGAATCAACGGCTTTGCTGATCTCATCCATGGTAAAGGGTTTCAAAACTACATCATGGATCAGCTCTTCCAGATTATAGGCGCGCTGACGCTCCGCCGAATATCCCGTCATCATCAGAATGCGCATGTCCGGGTTGTCCCGCGCGGCCTTTAGCGACAGAGCAATGCCATCCACAACCGGCATGACGATATCCGTCAATAGCAGGTCATAACGACCGGCGGATAATGCGCCAAGCGCCTCTGATCCGTCTGCAACGGCCATTACCTCATGCCCTTTGCGGCGCAAGGCAATGGTCAGCAACTCGCGAACGGATTGTTCGTCTTCTGCAACAAGAATTTTTGCCATTCTGAAATGCCTTGCGATATTTGGATGCTAACAGTTTGAGCCACGATTCGTAGCGCCTGTAGACAATCTTTTAGCAGGGCAATTATTAACAGTGCGTTAATACAGGTAAAAAGTTTCCAAACAGCACATTTAACCCCCAGGCGCGAAGGTAACTTCCAGATTGCGGGCTTCGCCGGGCGGATCCGCCAGGCTGGTTTCAAATTTTACTTTGGTCCCTGCGCCAAGGACGGGCTCGGGCAATTGATAGATCCACTGGAATATGTCCCTGCCCGCAGCATTGCGTAATTTCACAAGTACGCGCGGCGCAGCCATTTCGGCGCCGCTGTCATTACTGATCATGCCTTTGACAGTCAGTGCGGGGCGCCCCTCCTGCATGCCTTGCGCGAAGGAGACATCTGTAAGCCGCAATTGATGAAGCGGCAGATCAAGTCCCAGCGCCACATAGAGTTTTGCGGCCTGTGGCCAGGTATGGGTGATCTGGTTACGGAAAACATACCCGCCCCCCAGCAGGCTGATCACGAACACCGCCAATGCGCCCCATGACACTATTCCCGCCATTCGGCTGGACTTGCGCGGGATTGCGGGCAGATTGGCGCCACGGCGCAGTGGCGTTGGCCGGGCCGCAGGCGTGACCATGTCCGCAAACGGCCTGGCATCCTGCCCGGATGCCCTATCTGTATCTGTGCCTGCTTCAGGTGGCACCGAACGCGGCAAATCAACAGCCGGTTCCTGAAACCAGCCATGCTGACAGCGCGCACAGCGCACATGCCGACCGGCCGGCCCAATCGCGGCTGCGTCAACCAGAAAGCGCGTGGCGCAAGAAGAGCAGGTAAGAATCATCCAGTTTCGCGTATCTATTTGAAAATCCTGTATAGGCTGGCAGGACCAGATTACGCAAGCATAGCTGCCTGCCACCGTATTTTACAGGGCTGATTATGCAGCGGACAGTTCGCAAAAAGCCTCAAATGGACTATCGTAACGATGTTTGAGGCAGGAGGGCGCCTGATGATTCGGGTAAAAAATGTGGGCCTGCAATATGCAGACGGGCCGGAAGTTCTGAGCAATATCAGTTTCACCCTGGCGGCGGGAAGCTTTCACTTCCTTACGGGCCGGTGTGGCGCGGGTAAAAGCAGTCTGTTACGCATGCTTTATCTTGGGCACCGCCCCTCACGCGGGTATATGGAGATGTTCGGCAAGGATATTTCCCAGCTTGATGCATCCGAACTGCCCGAAATTCGCCGCCGCGTAGGCGTGGTGTTTCAGGACTTTCGTCTGGTCAGCCATTTGACGGTGTTTGAAAATGTCGCCCTGCCCCTGGCCATAGAAGGGCGCGCCGCGCAGGATTATACCCGGGATGTGGAAGAATTGCTCAACTGGGTTGGGCTGGGCGATAAACTGAATCACTATCCGGAACTTTTGTCGGGTGGGGAGCAGCAGCAGGTAGCCATCGCCCGCGCCGTCATTGCCAGCCCGCAATTATTGCTGGCAGACGAGCCCACCGGCAGCGTAGATGCGGAAATCGGCGAGCGTTTGCTTGGGTTGCTGATGGAACTTAACCGGCAGGGGGCAACCCTGCTGATCGCAACCCATGACATGGGGCTGTTGGAACGCCACCGCCATCATGCCGGCGAATTGCAGCTGGAAGATGGCGGCCGCTTGCGCCAATTGCCCCCGATAAGGGCGAAAGCCAGCTGATGATTATTCCCCATTCAAAAATTCTGCCCCGCAATATGCTGGGATCCCGCCTGTTACCATTGGTCATTGCGGTCAATGTCTATTTGGCCAGCCTGGCCATATTGGGCGGATTGGCGCTGATTGGGGCCACCGGCCAGTGGGCGACGGAGATTGAGCAGCTTGTGACGGTTCAGGTTCCACCAGAATCCGGTGTTAGCGGCGATGCGGTGGTAAAATCGGTTCTTGGCGTATTGCGCGATCACCCTGGCGTCGCCCAGGCGCGCGCGCTGGAACTATCCGAAATGGAGGCTCTGCTTGCGCCCTGGCTGGGACAAAGCGCTGCAATCAAGGAGTTGCCCTTGCCGCAGCTGATTGATGTCGAACTGCGCCCGGACGGCGATCTGGATAGTCTGCGCAAGCGGCTGGATGCGGAGTTTCCTGGCGTTGAAATTGACGATCACCGGCAATGGCGCGAGCAGATGCAATCGATTGCGACAAGTGCGCGGCTGATCTGCTGGTCGCTTGTCGCCATGATCTCGCTGGCGGCCATTGCCGTGATCATCTTTGCCACAAGGGCCAGCCTGGAGAACCAGAACGAACTGGTTGCGCTGATGCATCTGATCGGCGCGCATAACAGTTTTGTCGCCGGGGAGTTCCAGAAACATTTTTTGGGCATTGGCGTCATTGGCGTGCTTATTGGCCTTGTTCCGGTTGTCCTGACAATTGGCGCGATCCTGTATCTCACCGGCGATGATCCGGCCCCCTGGATGGGACGAATGGCTCTGGGGCCCGTTGATTATATACTTGCCGCATTGCCGCCCTTAACGGCTGCGCTGATCACCATGCTGACAGCCCGCCTGACTGTGCTGCGCGCGCTAGCGGTTCTGGATTGAGGGCGGCTGGCATGATGCTATGGCTGCGCTCTCTCGGCTTTAATATCTATCTCTATACAATGACCGCTTTGGTGGCTGTGCTGGGTTCACCAGCAATGCTGATTTCTGAACCCGCCACATATCGGGTGATACGGCTATGGTCGCAGCTTGTGAATATCGGGCTGCGCCGAATTTGCAATATTCGCATCGAAATTCGTGGGCAGGAATATTTAACCGCGAATCGCCCCGCACTGATCGCCTGCAAGCATCAGTCGATGTGGGACACGATCATCTTTCTCAGCCTGTTGCCAAAGCCTGTTTATATATTGAAAAAGGAACTTGGGCTGATCCCGTTTTTTGGCTGGTACACAATCCGCACCGGCATGGTGCGCGTTGACCGCGATGGCCATGCCAGCGCGCTCAAGAAAATGATCGCTGATTCCAAACGCTGTATCGCCGCTGGTAAAAGTCTGGTGATTTTCCCCGAAGGCACCCGCGCGCCAGTGGGGGAAAAACTGGAATATAAACCCGGCATTGCCGCAATGTACCACCAGCTTGGGGTGGGCTGTGTGCCCGCCGCGCTGAATTCCGGCCTGTTCTGGCCACGGCGAAAATTTCTGCGCCCGCCCGGCGCCATCGTGCTGGAATTTTTACCCCCCATCGCGCCCGGCCTGAACCGGCGCGATTTCATGGCCACCCTGGAGGAACGCATCGAGGCTGCCACCGCGCGGCTGCTGGCGGAAGCAGGCCACGCTGTTACGAACCTTTCTGGCCCTCAGCGTTCCTGACGAAATCGGGTTTTTCCCTGACCGCGCAAACCGGGCACGGGGTGAATATGTACTATTAACTACCCCTGAAACATAACATGAACATTTTTCTTGATTCTTAAGATGACCCCTTTTAGAATATGGCCTGGTGTCGCAAAAAGGCTCAGCAGATGACGGAACCAATGGCCGCCTTTTCCCAGCAGATCTGGGACATGAAATACCGCCTGAAATCGGCGCGGGGCCTGCCTATTGAAGCTACGCCGGACGACAGTTGGCGCCGCGTCGCCAATGCCATGGCGATGCCAGAGGCCGATGCGGATCGCGATCACTGGGCGGAGCAGTTTTATCATGCCCTGCAGAATTTCAAGTTTCTTCCCGCAGGGCGCATTCTGGCCGGGGCGGGCACGGACCGCGCCGTCACCTTGTTCAATTGCTTCGTCATGGGCGCGATCCAGGACGATATGGGTAGCATATTCGAACATCTGAAAGAAGCCGCATTGACCCTGCAACAGGGCGGCGGCATCGGCTATGATTTTTCCACCCTGCGCCCCGCAGGCGCGCCCGTGCACGGGGTTGGCGCAGACGCCTCCGGCCCGGTCAGCTTCATGGATGTGTGGGACGCCATGTGCCGCACCATCATGTCGGCGGGGTCGCGGCGCGGCGCCATGATGGCGGTGCTGCGGTGTGATCATCCAGATATTGAACGTTTCATTGTCGCCAAACAGGAACCCGGGCGATTGCGCATGTTCAATCTCTCGGTGCTGGTCAGCGACGCCTTCATGGCGGCTCTCAAGGCGGATGGTCCGTGGGAATTGCGCTTTGACGGCGTGCTTTACAAAACCATGCAGGCGCGCGCCCTGTGGGACAAGATCATGCGCGCCACCCATGCCTATGCCGAACCCGGCGTGATTTTTATTGACCGCATCAATGCCCGCAACAATCTGCATTATTGCGAAACCATCATGGCTACAAATCCTTGTGGTGAACAACCGCTGCCGCCTTATGGGGCCTGTCTGCTGGGCTCCATCAATCTGGTGGCGCTGGTGCGCGATCCGTTTGGTGACGGCCCGGAAATTAATTTGGAGGAACTGGACGCGCTGGTCCGGATGGCCGTGCGCGCCCTTGATAATGTGATTGATATTGCGCATTTCCCGCTGCCTGCACAGCGCGCCGAGGCATTGGCCAAACGCCGCATCGGACTGGGCGTTACCGGGCTGGCGGATGCCCTGGTCAT
>DAIOWE010000027.1:0-19443 GCA_036758605.1 Pseudomonadota bacterium
CAAACCGGTGCACCTTACGCATCCATACTAATGCAGGGAGATCGCCAGAATGAAGCTTTATAACTCATATTTGTCGCCATACACCGCGCGGGTGCGTTTGCTGTGCAATGTCAAGGGATTGAATGTGGAAATGGCTGATCCGCCCGGTTTTCGCACGGACGCCTTCAGGACGATCAATCCCATCGGCAAAATTCCGGCGCTGGAACTGGATGACGGCGCCATCCTGCCGGAATCCGAAGTGATCTGTGAATATCTGGAAGACATGTTTCCGGCGCCCAGTCTGCGCCCCGCCAATGCGCGCGACCGGGCGCAGGCGCGGCTGATCGCACGCATATCGGATCTCTATATTATGCCTGCTGTAAGGCCGCTAATTTTCAAACTGTTCGGCAGGGAAATCTCTGCGCAAGCCGTCGCCGAAGCCATTCCGAATTTGCGCACCGCCTTGAAAGACCTGGAAGCGTTGATCGGCGAAGGTGGATATGCCGCGGCGAAACAACTCACCCATGCCGATGGCGCACTGGCCGCGTCGTTATTGTTCGTCACAACGATCCTGCCGCGCTTTGATGTTCCGAACCCGCTGGAGGGTTATCCAAAAGTTGCCGCCTATTGGGCTGCCATCGGCAAAGACCCGCACATCGCCAAAATCCTGGGAGAAATGCAGGCCGGCATGAAAGCCGCGTTCGGGGGCTAAGCCCCCGCTGCAACTTTCCGGCGGCGCGGGAACCAGCGCTCCAGCGTTACCGCAAGGGCTGGCAATGCGGTAACCGCGCCGACCATGTTGATAAAGAACATGAAGGATAGCAGCATGCCCATATCGGCCTGGAATTTCAGCGCGGAAAACGCCCAGGTCGATACGCCGATACTCAATGTGACGCCGGTGAATATCACGGCCATGCCGGTTTCCTGCAACGCCTGGGCATAGGCGTCGGCAATATCCATACCGGCCTCCAGATAGCCCTGCATGCGGCTATAGATATAGAAGGCGTAATCCACGCCGATGCCCACCGCCAGCACCAGCACCGGCAGGGTTGAAACCTTCAGGCCGATTTCCTGCCACGACATGAACCAGTATCCGATGAACGTCGCCAGTATCAGTGGCGCGCAGCAGCAGATCGTCGCCCGCCAGTCGCGATAGGCCAAAATCACCAACGCAATGATGGCGATATAAACCGCGATCAACATCGGCACTTCCTTTTCGGCAATGACTTCATTGGTTGCAGCCATGATGCCCACATTGCCCGATGCCAGGCGGAAGTTCACGCCCTCCATCGGATTATCGGCAATGAACTGCTTGCTTGCCGCGACCACGCGCTTGATGGTGGTCGCCTTGTGATCCAGGGTAAAGGCGATCACCGGCAACATGGTGCATTCCTCGTTCAGCAGGCCGCCACTTGGGGGAACCCCGCCAATGGTCAAGGCGAAGGTCCTGGCATTGCGCGCCATCGCCCGGAATTTCAGATTTTCCTCCATCCATATCGCATGCCCGCGCTTGGCAAGTGTCGATAGCGACATGGCGTATTTGACGCCCTCGGTGTTCTGCAAATGCCAGGTAAACCGGTCGAGCAAATCCATCGCGGGATAATCGATGCACGAAAGTTTTGGCATTTCTCCAATGATGATGAAGGCGTCAAGATTCATGGAGAATTTCTCCACCATCAGATTGGTGTCCACATTATAGCGTTCTTCCGGCCACAGTTCTGGCGCACCCGCATGCAGATCGCCCACATGACGGTCACGGGTGGCCATAACCGATACGACAAAAACCACCACGCAGATCGCCAGGGTTATGGTGCTTGTCCGGGGCTGCGCAATCTGCGCCAGCCAGCGCATCGCTTTCGCACGGCCTTCTCGCGCACGGGTAATGCGCGCCACATAGGCCGGTCCAAATCTGCAATAGGACGCCACAATCGGTAGCATGAACAGGTTGGTGATGATTTTCAGCGCCACGCCAATGGACGCCATCATCGACATTTCCTGGATCATCGGAATGGGAATGAGATACAGCGTCAAAAATCCCACAAGGGCAGTAACCAGCGCCATAACGCCCGGAACGAGCAGGCGGCTGAAGGTTGCGCGCGCTGCCGTCTCACTATCGCGCCCCGCACAAATTTCCGCCGACATCAGGTTGATCTGCTGCACACCATGGCTGACGCCAATAGCATAGACCAGAAACGGCACCAGAATCGCCAGTGGATCAAGACCGATATCAAACAGCTTCAGCAGCCCAAATTGCCACACGACAGATATCAGCGAACAAAATACTGCGAGCAAGGTCAGCACAACAGAGCGCGCATAGATATAGACCGCAATAGTCGTCAGCACAAAGGCCAGCAGGAAAAACACGCCGACATTCTTTGCTTCTTCTGCAATATCCCCGATCATTTTGGCGAAACCGACAATATGAATTTCATATTTATCGTCTTCAAAGCGATCCCGGATTTCAGTTTCCAGCTTTCTGGACAGATCAATATAGTCCAGCGGTTTTTTGGTCTTATTGTCGATTTCGTTCAGGTTCGCCTTGATTGATGCAACTGTGAAATCATGCGACACAAGTTGCCCGACATGACCGCCGCGCAGCGTATTGTCGCGGATACGGTCGATTTTTTTCTCATCCAGATTTTTTACCGTTACATCAGCCTCGATAACATTATAGGCCAGCAAGCCTTCTTCATTGACTTCCAGTACCCGTGTGTTCGGCGTCCAGAGCGACTGCACCGATCCGCGATATACCCCCGGCAAAAAGAAAACCGCGTCCGTGACTTCATTCAGTTTGCGCATCGCATCCACGGTCCAGATTGAACCTTCACGCGGATGCACGCCAATGATGATCGTATTGGGCGGCGGCAGTTTATCGCGATACTCCCTGAATGTTTCAATAAACGGATGATCGGTCGGCAACTGCTTGATGAAACCGGCGTCAAAGCGCAACTGCGCCGCATAATAGCCGGTAACAAGGGTCAGCAGCAGCAGCGCCAGTAGAATTGGGATGCGCAGTTTGAATACTGCGTCTTCTACGCGATTGAGCATGCCGGATTGTTTCCTCTTGTTTTTTTATCCGGCGTCATAACCGGTGGCAGGTATGAAAATTCCGCATATTGTACCGCCACAATATGCTGGTATATCGTTCAGCCTATTGTATGAATTATCACCTGCCGCAAGCCCTGACAACTTGTCAATTTATTCGGTTGCCTCTTGTATGATTCTGATGAAGCGGTGAAACTGGCTGGCTGGCTGGCTGCGAAGTAGCCAATATAACTGAATCATACGGAGGAGCGAACCATGGCCCTGACCGATCTCGACCATTACAACATCTTTACCGGTAATCTTGACCGTTCGGTGAAATTCTATGAAGAGGTGCTTGGCCTTCACAATGGCAAGCGGCCCGATTTTGGTATCCCTGGCGCATGGCTGTACTGCGGTGAAAAGGCTGTCGTGCACCTGGTTGGGATCAAACAAAATGAAAAAAGCGGCGCCGGAACCATTGATCATGTCGCATTCCGCGCAACCGATTTCGAAGGCATGAAGGAGAATTTACAGAAGCGCGGAATCAAATTTTCTGAAATGTCCGTTCCGGATTTCAATGTGCGCCAGATTTTTGTGCACGATCCGGATGGTGTAAAAGTGGAACTGAACTTTTTCGGTAATTAACGGATTTCGGCCTGCAGCGGGTTCAGGCCGCTAAAACGCAGCACGGCAATATCCCCTGACTGCAGCGCTTCGGCGCGCACGGCCCAACGATTGGATTCAAACGCCAGCGCCCGGCGCAATTCAGATTGCCTGTGAGGGTCTGTCTCCTGTGAAAGCAAATTATCCATGTTTTTTCTCAAACTGCGAAAACCTTCTGCAATCATTTGGCAGTAGCGTGCCGTCTGATCTTCGGTAACCCGCAGATCAAGTTTCGCCTCGGCAAATGCTGTTGTATATTCTTCCTTGTTCCAGAAATGGCTGGCCTCTTCATCCGCCTCGTTCCATTCCGCAATGCGCGGGCTTGCTTTGCCCTTGTCGGTAACGACATAATCAATGATAAAAAACTGGCCGCGCGCCTTTAACCCGGCTTCAATTTCCGCAATCAGCCGCTTTTTTGCCTGAACGTGATGCAATAATTCTTTCGAAAAAATACAGTCATATTTTCGTTTTGGAAGCTCCACGGTTTCAGGCGCATAATGGGCAAGCGGGACTTTCTTGCCCATACCGTGCATAACGGATTGTTCCATGCCAACCTTCACATGTTCTGGAACAGCTTCAAAAGCGCTAACCCATATGCCATAAGCCGAGCTGATGGCACGCGCAGGGCCGCCCAGGCCCGCACCAAGATCCAGCATGCTCATTTCCGATGTCAGCCCTAACCTGGCCGTTGATTCATTGATAAACTCAGCGGGGCCGGGGCAAAGATTTCCCTCACCCCACAGCGCCTGCGACACAATACCGCGGGCATTGATATCCTGCTGTTGCTTCTTGCGGGGAGGCGCAGCAACCCGTGCCCCGCCACGAGTATCTTTAATGGATGCATCGCTGGCCCTGGGCTCTGTGTCTCCACTCCACCACAGCAGAAAGGCGCGCTTATAGTCATCCAGCGCTGCCAGCGTCAAGGAATCATAGCCGTTCCACCAGGCCATTATTTTCTCTTTTATCCCTGCCGTCGGCGCAGGCTGTCCATCCACCATCTAGTCGCCCCTAAGTCTTCTTCGGTTCATCCCCAAGACGAATCCGACGAGGTAAGCTTTGGCTCATAACGCAACTAACAGCACATTATGGAAAATATTTCTTAAGATGAGGTTAACACGCCTTTTGTTGCCTGACGGATGGTAGCGCCCCGTGCGCCTTGCGTACCAGAGAAATCATGCTTCTGGCGTCATCCGCCAGAATGCCTGCCCCGGGCCAGATGCCCCGCTGTGGCGCACCGCCAAAGCCTACCCAATTCCCGGCTTGGGACCGTTTTCATGCAACTTCGCGTAGCCCCCCTGCCGCTTCCGCCATCTGGCGCGGTACCGGCACGCGGTAATCCAGCAGCATCTGGGCAAACGCCTTGCCCTGGGGATCGTTGCGAAGGCTGGCGACGCCGCCGCCGCCCAGAATATCCTCCAGCAGGAAATTCAGCGCATTAATTCCGGGCACTTCAAAGCGGTGCACCTTGCCTTGCAGGATATGCGCAAAATATTCCGAGACGGATTTTTCCGTAAGGGCCGCGCGGATATAGGGAAGATATTCCGGCTTGCGCGCAATGACGCCAATATTGGAATGATTACCCTTGTCGCCGCTGCGGCCATAGGCCAGCGCCACCAGTGGCACTTCGGTCATTTGCGCCGATTGCGCCGACGCATCGCCACCAGACGGGCGAATGATTGCTTTGGGATCAAATCCGCCATTTACCGGCACCTCGACGGGAATGATTTCATTTCCCATATGCACGGCCACCTGAATATCGCGTTTGGGCGTCAGGCAGGAAAACAGCCGCACTACGGGCGACACCTTTGGCCGGTTACCCGCCAGCCCGCAGGTGCCCGCCGCCATTGCTGTCGCCGCCGAGGTCGCCTCGCGCACCAGCATATCCAGCGCCTTGGGGTTTTCATGTTTGGCGGCAAGTTTCAACACCACCTCCCGCGCGCCGCGCGCCCGGCTATGCGGGCCGTAACTTGCTTCTGCGCCCACGACCTCAATGCTGGTTTCGGTAAAATCGGCCATATTCATTTCACGGAACATGCGGCTGCAGCGCTTGAATATCGCCTCGCCGGTTTTTTCCGCCTTCGCGGCCGCATCAATCCCGCCGATGGTATGATACATGCCAAGACGGAAACCATCTTCGTATGTTGCGGATGTTTTATAACTATCCGTAGGCGCAAGGCCTTTGGCGTTACTGACGCGCACCTTGTCCTTGCCGGTTTGCTCGATTTTCACGGCTGAGAAATCACAGGTTACGTCGGGCAACAGATAGGCCTGTGGATCACCGATTTCATACAGCATCTGTTCGGCAATCGTGCCAAAACTGACCAGCCCGCCCGTGCCATCCGGCTTCGACATGACAAAGCTGCCATCAGCGGATATTTCTGCGATGGGAAAGCCGATATTGTCCCAGTCTTCCGACAGGTGCCAGTCCGTGTGAATGCCGCCGGTTGCCTGGGCGCCGCATTCCAGAATGTGGCCTGCCAGACTGCCCGCCGACAAAAGGTCATAATCATCCAGCTTCCAGCCAAATTCATGGATGCAGGCCCCCAATGTCACCGCACTGTCCACACAACGCCCGGTGATTACAATGTCCGCACCTTTGGCCAGCGCCGCCGCAATGCCCGGCGCACCCAGATAGGCGTTCATCGACATCAGTTTTGGCGGCATGGATGCGCCGCTGAACATTTCCTTCACACCCGCACTGCGCATCGCGTCGGCGCGGTCAAGAATGTCATCGCCGGTTACCACGGCGACTTTCAACTTCAGGCCCAGCTCATCCAGCAGCGCCTGCACCGCCCTGCCGCAGGCAAGTGGATTAACACCGCCTGCATTGGAAATAATCCTGATGCTCTGACGCGCCACTTCGGGAAGAATGCCGCGCAACACGCCGGAAACGAAATCCAGCGCATATCCCTGTTCCGGATTTTTCGTCCGCGCACGGGCCATGATCGACATGGTGATTTCCGCCAGATAATCGAACACCAGATAATCGACATTGCCATCGCGCACCAGTTGCTGCGCGCCCATGCCCGTATCGCCCCAAAAGCCGGTGGCACCGCCAATGCGAATGGTTTTTTGTCTGCTCATATCCAGTCCCTCCCTATGATTGGCGTGCATTTTCGCACAGCCGGGCGGCAGCGTCAAAGCGCCTGGACGGGTTGCCTTACATCATCCATACGAGTAGGTTCCCGGCAATTCCTGTATTGTTGAACTTTTCCTGGATAATCATGACTAATCCCTCAGACATGGCGGTCCCCCGGCCAGCCTTGCTCGCTGGCGCCGTGCTTGCCATATGTTTCACGCTGGCCCTGCTGGCGGCGGGAATGAACCTGTCTTTTTCAGTGTTTTTACTGCCACTGAAGAAGGAACTGTCGGTGGAGCGCGGGACGGTTTCGAGTATTGTGTCGGTCGCACTGCTGATTTCCGGGCTGATGTCACCGGTTACGGGAACCCTGATGGAACGGCTGGGGCCGCGCATACTCTATCCCGCCGGGCTTGCCCTGTTCGCCAGCGCCTATGCCATCGCGTCTCAGGCCGACAATATATATATGCTGTACGCCTCCATTGGCGTTATGGGCGGCATATCCATTGCCTGTATCGGGCCGGTGCCTGCGGCGGTGTTGATCAACCGCTGGTATCATGCCCGGGTTGGCGCGGCGATGGGGGTGATCTATTCCGCCAGCGGCGTCGGCACCTTGATTGTTTCACCTGTCGCGGCAATGCTGATTGGGCTTTATGGCTGGCGCGCCACCTATCAGATTTACGCCATTGCACTCGTTGCACTGATCCCGTTGCTGTTGTTGATGCCATGGCGCAAAATCCGTGCCGGACATCCGCATTACCGGCAATTCCACGCACCCAGAAACGATCATGCCGCGATAAACAGCCCGGACGTGTGGACGCTGAAACGCGCACTGCGCACCATGGCGTTCTGGGACATGGCGGCGGCATTTTTCTTTGCCGGCGCCGGGGTAATGAGCATCATGATCCACTCTGTCAGTTTCATGATCGAAACCGGCATCGCGCCCGTGCACGCCGCCGCCGCATTTGGCTTTATTGGCCTGTTGAGTCCCTTTGGCGTTATCGGCTTTGGCGTACTGGGGGACCGCATCGGGCCCAGGCCGGCAGTATTATTGAGTTATGTACTAAGCCTGAGTTCCGTGGGTGGCCTGTTCCTGATCAAATATTACCCCTCACCCATCGCCATTCCCATATTGGTGATCAGCGTTGGTCTGTCCATGGGTGCGCGTGGCCCGACGGTTTCGGCCATGGCCTCACGGATTTTCGCAGGCCCGAATTTCGGTGGTATTTATGGCGCGATCAGTATGTGCGGCGGCCTCGGCTCGGCAATCGGCACCTGGCTTGGCGGCTTTTTACAGGATGTTTTTCACACGTCAGACGCCTTGCTGATATTTTCAGCGGTTATGATAGTATGCAGCGCGTCTCCGTTTATCGTGGCGCGCGCCCTGCGCCAGCAATAGGCAAGAGATGACCAGACTTGGCGTACTTGATCAATCCCCAATCCGCGATGGCGGTAGCGCCGCGCAGGCGCTGGCCGAGACGGTTGATCTTGCCAAAGCCTGCGAGCGTTTCGGCTATCACCGCTATTGGGTGGCCGAACATCACAATACCAGCAGCTTTGCCGGATCGGCGCCCGAAATTCTGATCGGCAGGATAGCGGGCGAAACGAAGCATATGCGCGTCGGCGCGGGCGGGGTGATGCTGCCGCATTACAGCCCGCTGAAAGTCGCTGAATGTTTCAAACTGCTGGAGGCGCTGTATCCTGGCCGCATAGATCTTGGCCTTGGCCGCGCGCCCGGCACGGACCCGCGCACCAGTGCGGCGCTACAACCGGGGCCCAAAGCCTATCCCATCGACGTGTTTCCGCAGCAGATCGAATTATTACAGCAATTTCTGGCCGATGACTTTCCCGCAGGGCATCCCTATCAGGGCATTCACGCCATGCCGCTAGTGGCCACGCAACCCGAACCCTGGATGCTCGGCTCCAGCATTCAGGGCGCGCTGTATGCTGCGCGGTTCGGCTTGCCCTATTGCCATGCGCATTTCATTACGCCGGAACAGTCTGAACAGTCGGTGGCGGCGTACCGCAAAAACTTTCAGCCATCGGCGCAACTTGCCGAACCCTACGCGGCGCTTGGCGTCAACGCCCTGGCCGCAGACACAACAGAGCAGGCGCAACACATCGCCAAGCCGCGCAATCTGTGGGTGACGCAACTGCTGCTGGGATCACGCGGGCGTTTTATCAGCCCGGAACAGGTGGACGCGCACCCCTTCACGCTTTCCGAGCGCGGCCTGTATGACAGCATCCAGTCGCGCGGCATTACCGGCACGGGGCAAGAATGCCGCGACAGGCTGAATGCGCTTGGCGCGTTACACGGCGTAGATGAATATATTTTACTGACGATCACCTATGCCTATGCCGACCGCGTGCGCTCTTATGAACTGATAGCAGCAGCGTTTGGGCTTTAGGCCGCCGCACTTGGCCGCGCCGATACTTCGCCGTGCCAGCGTTTGAGATGCTGCAAATCGTCCGGCATTTGGACGGCGCCGGTATTGGCGCCGAAATCAATCGAACAGAGCAGCGTTATGTCCGCGATGGAAAAATCCGGCCCGGCAACATAGCGGCGGCCGGCCAGCACATCATCGAAGATCTGCATGGCCCGCAACGCGCGCGCTTTGGATGCCCTGGCCCAGGCTGCAATCTGATCGGGTTCCAGCGCCTTGCCAATTTCCGTGCCGTGGCGAAACACCCCCGCGATGGACGGCAGCAATTCAAATTCGGCGCGCCGGGACCACATATCGATAAATGCGCGTTCCTCCGTGTCGCGCCCGAGCAGCGGCGGCGCGGGATGCAGTTCTTCGATATAACGGCAGATGGAAACCGATTCCCCCAGCAGTTTGCCATTATCCAGTTCCAGCAGCGGCACCAGTACAAATGGATCCTTGGCCATATAATCTGCCAGCCTGTGCTGCCCCTTGATCAGGTTAATCTGCACCGTGGGAATGGTGACGCCTTTTTCCGCAAGGAACATCCGCACCCGGCGCGGATTGGGCGCGGCGCGGTAATCATATAGCAGCATGGCGATAGTTTCCTTTCTTCTTCATTCTGAATTGACAGGCTCCATGATCGGAAACCAGCGCAATGCTTGACCTCCCGTTCCCAGTGGGGCAAAGAATAGCCCATCTGATCAACAAAAACAGGTCTTACAGCAGGAAAGGATAGTTCTATGACAATCAGATTTGATGGAAAAGTGGCCATTATTACCGGCGCGGGCGGCGGGCTTGGGCGTTCGCATGCGCTGCAACTGGCCAAGCTTGGGGCCAAGGTCGTGGTCAACGATCTGGGCGGTAGTGTTGACGGCACCGGCGGCTCCAGCGCCGCCGCCGAAAAGGTTGTTGCGGAAATCAAGGCGGCGGGCGGGCAGGCCATCGCCAATGGCTCCAGCATCACCGACAAAAAGGGCGTCGAAAATCTGGTCAAGCAGGCCATGGACGCCTATGGCCGCATCGATCTGCTGGTCAACAATGCCGGTATTCTGCGCGATAAAAGCTTTTCGAAAATGTCGCTGGAAGATTTCGAACTAATCGTTGATGTGCATCTGATGGGCGCAGTCTATGTGACCAAGGCAGTATGGCCGATCATGCTGGAACAGAATTATGGCCGTATCGTCATGGTTACGTCCGGCAGCGGACTGTTTGGCAATTTCGGCCAGACCAATTACGCCGCCGCGAAACTGGGCCAGGTTGGCCTGATGAATGCCCTGAAGCAGGAAGGCCGCAAATATAACATCAAGGTGAACACGCTGGCCCCGATTGCCGCCACCCGCATGACCGAATCCATCATGCCGCCCCAGGCGCTTGAGGCGCTGAAACCGGAACTGGTGACGCCTGCCGTATTGTTCATGCTGAGCGAGGACGCGCCAACCGGCGCCATCATCACTGCGGGTGCGGGTTTCTTCGCCGCTGTAAAAACCATCGAAGCCGAAGGCATGCTAATCCCCGGCGCGGTCAGCGTCGATGATGTCGCCGCCAACTGGGACAGGATCAGCGATTTCAGCAAGCATGTGACCTATGAAAGCGTCAATGACGGCACAGGCCGGGTGTTCAAGCTGCTCAAGGGTTAGAGCACGCCTTGTGCTCATGAAAAAGGCCCCGGAAATTCCGGGGCCTTTTTTGTGCGCTTTATTTTAATGCATACGCGAAATGGCGCGCGCCTCTTCTTCGGTCAGGGGCTTGCGCTTCAGCGGCCACAGATATTCCAGCGCGGCAACCATCGCGGGCAGCAGCGTAATAGCGCCAACCATGTTCACAATAAACATGAAGGTCAGCAGCAGGCCCATATCAGCCTGGAATTTCAGTTCAGAGAAAATCCAGGTGGACACACCGATCGCCAGCGTGCCGCCGGTAAACATGGTGGCCGATCCCACATCGTTCAGCGCCTGCAAATAGGCCTCGTGCGGGGATACGCCCATGCGCATGTAACGCTGCATCCGGTTATATTCATAGATGCCGTAATCAACGCCAATACCCACCGCAATCGCGAGCACAGGCAGCGTCGAGATTTTGAGGCCGATACCCGCACCGTTCAGGAACCAGTTGCCGATAATCGTTGACAGCACCAGCGGCACCACGCAGCAAATCGCGCCGCGCCATTCCCGATACACAAAGATCACCAGGATCATCACCACGCCATATACATAGAGCAGCATGGGAATTTCCGAATGCTCCACCACCTGGTTGGTCGCAGAAACAATGGTCACATTACCAGTGCCAATGCGCAGTTTAATATCGTCCGATTGGTTGGCGGGGTTGGCGATAAATGTCTCCGCCACCTTGACTACCCGCTTAACGGTTTCGGCCTTGGTATCCGCCAGATAGACATGGGTTGGCAGGATGGCGCATTGCGTATCCAATAGACCCGTGCCGCTTTCAATGCCGGAGGTCGCCTGCGCCAGCGCGCTGCTGGCGCGCGGCAGGGCCTGCATTTTCAAATGCCCCTCCTGCCACAGAGCGTTGGCGTTTTTGGCGATGGCCGTTAAACCAATCGTCGACACAACACCCGGAACATTCTGCATTTCCCAGGCCAGCCGGTCCAGAAAATCCATCACGCCATAATCGATACAGGCCGCTTTCGGCGTCTCGGCGATAATCGTGAGAACATTCAGGCCAAGACCAAAATTCTCGGCGATGAAGCGGCTGTCAGAATTATACCGGGAATCCGGGCGCAACTCGCCTGCACCCGCATGCACGTCACCGATCTGGCGTTTGGATCCCTGGACGAAGCCAATAATCCCCAGCACGATGCAAAAACCGATGAAGATAAAAGCATTTCGTGGCAAGGCAATCTTGGCCAGAAAGGGCCATGCGCGCGCGCGCGAATCCATCGCGCGCTGTACCTTGGGCCCATATTCCGGGCCCGGCGCAATATAGGACACCAGCAGCGGCAACATGACGAGGTTGGAGACGATCTTGAGCCCCACGCCGATGGACGAGGTGATCGCCAATTCCTGGATCATCCCGATCGGAATGATGTAGAGCGTTCCAAAGCCTGCAAGGCACGTCATCAGCGCTACCGCACCCGGACGCAGCAGGAAGGAGAAGGTTACGCGGGCCGCTTTTTCCTTATCCAGTCCGGCAGCAATTTCAGCGCCGACCATGTTGATCTGCTGCACACCATGGCTGACGCCAATCGCGAACACCAGGAATGGCACCAGCACGGCAAGCGGATCAAGGCCGAATCCCATGAGATTCAATAAACCAAATTGCCAGATCAGCGAACAGAGCGAAGCCGCAACCGTAACCAAAGTCAAACGGACAGAGCGGCAATACAGCCAGAGCATGATGCAGGTAAGGGCAAAAGCGACGATAAAGAATGTCACCACGCTTTTGGCGCCGTCGGCAATATCGCCCGTCAGCTTGGCGAAGCCGATAATTTTTACGTCGACGGTGTCGGATACATATTTGGCCCGGATTTCATTTTCCAGCCTGTAGGCTACATCAAAATAATCCAGCCGCTCCTTGGTTTCCGGATTGAAATCGAGCAATTCCGCCCGGATCATTGCGGCATTGAAGTTTGTTGCGACGAGGCGCCCCACAAGGTCAGCGCGTAGCGTATTATCGAGAACTTTCTTGATGCCTTCCGGCGTTGGCTTGAAGTTGGCCGGAATCACGTCGCCTGCTTCGAGGCCATCTTCTGTTACGGCAATAAAGCGGGTATTCGGCGTCCAGAGCGACGTCACCGTGTGACGCGCGACACCGGGAATAAAGAAGATATCGTCCGTAGCCTTTTTCAGGGTTGCGAGAAAATCCGGAGTCCAGATTTCGCCTTTTTTAGCCTCAAGGACGACCAGAATGCGGTTGCCGCCGCCAAAAGCCTCTGAATATTGAAAAAATGTGTCGATATATTCGTGGCCAATGGGCAGCATCTTCCTGAAGCCTGCATCCATCCGCAAATTGGACGCGAAGTAACCCATAAAAATCGTCAATATAAATAAGGCAGAAAGTATCACCGCCTTGTAGCGGAACACAAAATTCTCAATACCCTTCACGATCCTTCTCCCCACCTGCTATCGGTAACCGGCATGACCTGCCTGTTATTGCCATTGCAAATTATTTTTATTAGACGTCAGAAATATGAACAACCTGACCCCCACACCCCCTTCTTATCATGAAAAGCAGGGAAGGTTGCAAGTAGAACTATTCGTGATCCCGTGTGTTTGTCTGCTTTCACGCACATATAGAACTCTGTCAGTAGTGCGCATCTGCGGACGTGAATGATCTTGACATTTTGGTTGCTAACCGCGATCACAAATACAGAGCGATAATAACGATCAGTGGAGAGGAACAAAATGGCAAAGATGGTGCCCCTGGAAGAGGGCTATATGGTCATCCCGGAAAATCCGGAGCTGCCCTGCCGCCTTATTGGTTCGTACAGCAAGGCTGCGAATAAAACATATTTCCCAATACGTAAGTTATGCCCTGTAACGTCAGAGCCGGTTGAGGATGTTGAGCTGTCAACTGTTGGCGAGCTGTATTCCTGGTCTTTCATCATGATGCCGAAAATGGGCAGCCGCGAAAAAGTGGCCGGTTATGGCGTTGGCCAGATCGATCTGCCGGAAGGTGTGCGCATCCAGGCCCCGATTGATGGTAAAATGGGCGATTGGAAAATCGGCATGAAAATGCGCCTCGCGCCAAATCCCGTCGTAACAGACGAAGACGGCACCCAGTATTGCAGCTTCAAATTTGTTCCCGCCTAGGAGAATAATACAATGAATAGAGATGTTTACGTTATCGGCGTAGGGATGCACCGGTTCTCCAAGGACTATATTCCCAAGCGCGATCTGTATTTTACCGCCGGCATGGACGCCATTAAAGATGCGGGCGTCAAATTCCGTGATGTGGGCGCGGTTTACAATGGTTACATCGGCGGCGGCATGATGGAAGGTATTGGTTTCACCAAGGATCTGGGCCTGACGGGGGTTCCCGTCACGCATGTGGAAAACGCCTCTGCAACTGGTTCGTCAGCGTTTCGCGAGGCGGTATGGGCGGTTTCCGGGGGTCAGGCCGATGTCGCCATGGCCATCGGCTATGACGATATGCGCTTGATGGGCAATCCCATGAACAAGGGCCTGCCCGGCAAGAAAAAACTGCCTTCCATGGAAAATCTGATGCTGCCGGCCGGTTTTTTCGCCATGTGGGCACAGCGCCGGATGCATGAAAGAGGCACCACGATTGAAACCTTCGCCAAGATTGCGGCAAAGAACTGGAATCACGGACGCCATAATCCCATGGCCCAGCGTCGCGCCGATCATGTGGTGACAGCCGAAGAAGTGCTGGCCTCCGATATGGTCGCCTATCCCCATACCGCGATGATGGCTTGCGCCAGTGGCGCAGGTGCGGCGAGTGCGATTGTCGCTACCGAAGCCTGGGCGAAAAAACATGCCAATGGCCGCCCCATGATCAAGGTGCTGGCGTCACAATCCCAGTCTGAACATTATGGCGAAGGGCATATTTTTATGGGTGCGGTGGTGGGACCATCCTATTCCACCGAAATCACCGGCAAACTGGCCTATGAAGAGGCCGGACTTGGGCCAAAGGATATCAACTTTGTGCATGTGCATGACGCCTTCCCGATCGAGGAGCTTATGTATTATGAACTGCTTGGTTTTTGCGGCGCTGGCGAAGGCGACCGCATGCTGGCGGATGGCGAAACCACATTCGGCGGTAGGGTGCCTTTCTCGCCCGATGGCGGCCTGATCGCGCGCGGCCATCCCGGCGGCCCGACCGGCCTTGCGCAGGTCTGGGACGCCACCCGCCAGTTGCGCGGCGAACAGGGCAAGTTCCAGGTCGAAGGCGCACGCACCGGCCTGGTGCATATGATGGGCGCGGGATCTATCTGCATCGTGCATATCCTGCAAAAGGCGTAATTATCCGTTCACAGAACAACAAAAAGGCCGGGTACTCCCCGGCCTTTTTTATAGGGGACGCTGGATGCACAGAAATCTTGCTGAAATGTCCCGCACCCCGTTTGATATTCTTATCATCGGCGGCGGCATTACCGGGGCCAGCATTGCCTGGGACGCCAGTTTGCGCGGACTTCGCGTCGCGCTGCTGGAAAAAGGCGACTTTGCCAGCGCGACAACGTCCGCCTCGTCCAAGCTTATTCACGGCGGCCTGCGATATTTGCGCAATTTCGAATTCGGGCTGGTACGGGAATCCCTGCGTGAGCGGCGCATCTGGCAAACCATTGCGCCGCATATGGTAATGCCGCTGCAATTCATTCTGCCTGGCGCATCGCGTATGCAGCACCTGACATTGCGCGCGGGACTGGTGCTGTACGACCTGCTGTCGTTTGACCGCAACAGGGGGATGCGCGCGGACAAACGCCTGCCGGGCCATGGGGCGCTGTCGCCCGCGCAGGCGGTGGCGGCTGAGCCATTACTTGAAGGCGCAGCTACCGCCGGTGCGCTGAGCTATTATGATTGCCAGATGCACACCCCTGAACGCCTTGCGCTGGAATTTCTGGCAGGCGCCGTGGCCAATGGCGCGCAGATCTCCAATTATGCGCAGGCCATGCGCCTGAATGGAACACCGGGCCGTATTAACGGCGTCCATGTTCAGGACAAACTGAACGGACAGAAATTTAATATTTCCGCCAGTTTGATCATCAATGCCGGTGGTCCGTGGGCGGATTATATTGTTGTTGTAGCAAATAAGCCCGATGCGATTAGGTTGCAACGCTCCAAGGGCATTCATTTAATCACCCGTTCACTGTCACGCCATGCCATTGCCGTGATCGGCGATGATGCGCATTTTTTTGTGTTGCCCTGGCGGGGACACTCCATTCTGGCAACGACAGATACACCGTACACAGATGATCCTGATAAATTATCTGTAACCGAAAATGATATTGCCGAACTTCTCGCCAAGGTTAATCGCGGCCTGCCGCGGGCGCAACTGACCCGCAAGGATGTGCTGCACGGCTATGCGGGCCTGCGGCCCCTGGTGGCGGACGCGGCCGAGCCCAACAGCAACACCTATGGCGCCAGCCGTGGATCGGAAATTTTCGATCATGCCAAAGAAGAAAACCGCGCAGGATTAATTTCGGCGCTGGGCGGAAAATGGACCACATCACGCCACCTGGCGGAACAGGTGGTTGATCTGGCGTTTCGCAAACTGGGCCGCGACCCGATTGCGTGCCGCACGGCATCAACGCCCCTGCCCGGCGCCATGCAAAATTTCCCGGCATTCACCGGCGCCGCCTGCAAACAGCAGCCATCTCTGGACACGGCGCTGGTTGAACATCTGGCCCGCGCCTACGGAACGCACATGGATAAAATTACCGGCCTGATAGCCGAAGACGCCGCCATGGCCATGCCGCTTGCCCCGCATCTGCCGGAAATTGGCGCGCAAATCCGCCATGCGGCGCGACATGAAATGGCGCTGTCACTGGAAGACGCGGTGTTTCGCCGCACCGGGCTGTGTACGCTGGGCCATCCCGGTGCGACGGCGCTGGAAAATGCCGCCGCCATCATGGCCCACGAACTAGGCTGGGACGCCGCCGAGCGCGCCCGCCAGATCGCGGCGGTAGAGAAACGCTTTACGCCAGTCCCGCCTTGACCGCCCTTGCGGCGTCGGCAATTGCGGGTTTTGCGGCGTTGATAAAGCCCGCCATGGTGAAAAAGCCGTGGATCATGGTTTCATAATTCACCAGCTTCACTTTCACGCCTGCGGCCTGCAATTTCTCCGCATACAGACGGCCTTCGTCGCGCAGCACATCATATTGCGCCGTGATGACATAGGCGGGCGGCAGACCGGCAAGGCTTTTTGCGCGCAGGGGCGACAGGCGCGGATCATTTTCGTCCGTACCCTTTGGCACATACAGATCGTAAAAATATTTCATGGTTTTTTCTTCGAGAAAATAGCCCACGGCGTTTTCTTTTCTTGCAGGCGTCTGCAACGCCATATCGGTAGCCGGATAGATCAGCAATTGAAAGGCAATCGCCGGACCGCCTGCATCGCGCGCCATCTGGCAGACAACCGCGCTGAGATTGCCGCCTGCACTGTCGCCGCCCACGGCAATGCGTTTGGGATCGATGCCGATCTGCGCCGCATTTGCCGCCACCCATTTCACGGCGGCATAGCAATCTTCGGGCGCGGCCGGAAACACATGTTCGGGCGCCAGACGATAATCCACCGACACCACGCGGCAGCCGCTGTCATTGGCCAATAGGCGGCACGCCCCTTCATGGGTGTCCAGATCGCCAATCACCCAGCCGCCGCCATGATAATAGACCAGGCACGCCAGCGCCCCCGCGCCCGCATCAACCGGCGTATAGATGCGCACGGGAATTTCACCGGCAGGCCCCGGAATTTTGCGATTTTCAATCTTGCCGATGGGAACGTCTTTGGCGTCCAGCATCGCCCCCATCGCGCGGAACATGGCCCGCCCGCCTTCTGGCGGCACATCGGCCAGGCCCGGCGCGTCCGGATTCGCTGAAAGCTGTGCGAGTAATGCCGCCACCTGTGTGTCCAACGCCATAATCGTTCTCCCTGCTGCTGTTTCATATTACGATATTCAACAGGCATTCTGGACGGATGCGGGCGCGTGCGCAAGTTCAGCTTCGCCGTTCAGCCTTTCACACGGGATTTTGTTGGTCTTATGCGGCCATGTTCTGCGCAATCCCCCATTGCGCGTGGAGAAAAGCGCGAAGATCCGCACGATATTCCGGTGCGCAATCCGTGATGGCGCGGCAGTGCCTGGCGCCATGATGCACGGTTCCCGAAGTGCGATAGCCGCGCGCATCCAAATCCTTGCGATAGGCGTCCACATAGGCTGGATCAATGATCGGATCGTTACTGCTTTGAATAAAATGCAACGCCGCCATGGGGGGAATCAAAAAACGCCCTTCCCGAATTTGCGCCTCAAAACGCCGGGTGATTCCAACCAGCGGGCGCAATAAAACGAAGGGCGCCGAAAAATAGGATTTGTGCGTTCGATTAAACCGCCAGGCAACAAAGCGGCTGAAATTTTCCGACCTGCAATCCATCGGTGAACATTCAAAAACCACCGATTTGATGGCGTTTTTCGTCTGTTCGGGTAAATAACGCAATATCCGGCCCGCCAGAAAAACCGAACCCGAAAATACATGCACCGTCACATCATCCTCATAACCGGCGGATGCAAAAAACGCGGCCAGCTTGCGCGCCTGCCGGTCGCCGAATGCAGGAACGATCATCTTGTGCAGCGGATGATCCAACACCAATATATCCCCAGCGCCCAGGCGCCGGTAAAGCCTGGCGAGGCGGGTGCAATGGGCGCGCTTCATGCCAAACCCGCCAAAAATTACCACCGGGTGTCGCCGGGCGCCTTCCCCCTTAATGTTCGAACGCATAAACACCCCCAACAGAATTTATGTAAAATAATTAACTATTGACCAAACTATCATTTTAAACAATGCTGTCAACAGCTATTGAAGCCGTCAAGCAACTGTAAAAGATTGATCATCTCATATTAACAACACATACTGCCTGCCATCTTCTGATGCTTGTTAATTAATTTTTGAGGATTTGATATGCATCGTTTTACCCCTTACCAGGCCACTTCCCGATGGCGGACACTGATTGTTGTTGGCCTGCTTTCCGGCGGTGGTTTTGCCATCTATCCGGGGCAAGAACCGGCGGCGGTGGCTGAAATAGACAATCGGGTGCCCGTACAGGTGGCGATGGCGCAACCGGCCCCGGATGCGGATGCGGTTAGCGCCTATGGCATTGTGCGCCCGGATCGCGAGGCCAAACTCGCCTTCAAAATTGGCGGCATGATCCGTTCGGTCACGGTGGATGAAGGGGATCGTGTCCACAAAGGCCAGATACTGGCCGAACTTGACACCAGCGAAATTGATTCGCGTGCGTCTCGCGCCGCTCTGGCGGTGGAAAAAGCCAAGCGTGACGTGGACCGGCTGACGCCACTGGGCCAAAAGGGCTATGCCAGCGCCCAGCATGTGGCGGATGCGCGCACCGCACTGGATGCCGCCCGCGCCGATCAGCGCGCGGTTGAGTTTGACCGCAGTCTGGCCCATATCACCGCCCCTGCGGATGGCGTCGTACTGGCGCGCCACGCGGATGGGCGCGAGATCGTCAGCCCTGGCGTCCCGATCCTGACCGTCAGCAGCGGCGCGGACAGCTTTGTGCTGAAAGCCGGCCTTAGCGACAGGGACATGGCGCGCGTGAAAATTGGCGACCCGGCAATTATCCGTCTGG
>DAIOWE010000027.1:19543-22982 GCA_036758605.1 Pseudomonadota bacterium
AGCGACAGGGACATGGCGCGCGTGAAAATTGGCGACCCGGCAATTATCCGTCTGGACGCCTTTGACGGGGCGGAAATGAAGGGTCAGGTGTCGCGTCTGGCGGCGGAAAGCGATCCGCGCAGCGGCGCCTTTGAGGCCGAGATCAGCTTTGTTGAGCCTGACCGCCCATTGGTCAGTGGCTTTATGGGGCGGGTGCAGATACAGCCTGCAACGGCTGGCGCAAACGCCGCCGCCGTCAGCATTCCCGCCAGCGCCTTACTCGAAGGCCACGGCGCACAGGCAAGCGTATTCCTGGTTAATCCGCAAACCGGGCAGGTGGCGCGCCGCAGGCTTACCGTTGGCAGGCTTCGGGGCGAAAACATCCTGGTCACGGGAGGCCTGAGCCCGGATAGCGTTATCGTAACCGCAGGCGCTGCCTATTTGCACGAAGGGGCCAGTGTGCGCATTACCGAAGACCTTGCCGCGCTGCAATGAACATCAGCACATTTGCGGTTCGCCACTGGCAATTTACACTGGTCATTTTTGCGCTGCTCGCGGCCCTGGGCGTAAATTCGTTTTTTCTCATTCCACGCTCTGAGGATCCAAGTTTTCCGCTGCCGGTACTTTCTGTTACCGCCGTGCTGCCTGGCGCAGATCCGGCGGACGTGGAAAAGCTGCTGGTAGACCCTATCGAAGAAGCCATCAATACGCTGGACGATGTAAAAATCCTCAGCAGCATCGCCCAGGACGGCATTGGCCGCGTCACCGTGGAATTTGACTGGAGCACAAGCGACCCGGAGAAAAAATTTGACGACGTGCAGCGCGAGATGGATGCGCTGCGCCAATCCCTGCCGTCCGGCCTGCAACGTTTTGAAATCAAGAAATACAATGTATCGCTGACCAATATTGTACAGATCGCGCTGGTCAGCGAAACTGCGCCCTATCGCGAACTGGACGATATCAGCGAGGCGCTGAAAGACCGGCTTGAACGTGTTCCCGGAATCTGGAAAACCGAAATTTGGGGCGTGCCGAAATCCGAGGTGCGTATATCCGTTGACCTGGCGCGGCTTGCCGCCCTGGCCATACCCGTTACCCGCGTCAGCGAAGCCATCGGTGCGGAAAATGCCGAGATACCGGGCGGCCCTATCCATGCGGGTGACCGGCGATTCAATCTGAAGGCAACCGGCGGATTTGAGGATTTGCAGGAAATCCGGGACACGGTTGTGGGCGTTTTTGATGGCAAAATGGTCAAGGTTGCCGATATTGCCACGGTGGATTGGGCCTATGAGGAAGCCACCCATCTGACCCGCTATAATGGACAGCGCGCCGTATTTGTCAGCGCCAATCAGAAAGCCGGACAGAATATCTTCAAGGTGCGCGCCGCAATATATGCGGAACTGGATAAATTTGAAAAAACCCTGCCGGGCGACATCAAACTGGAACGCGGCTTTGATCAATCCCAAAGCGTGCAGCGCCGCCTGGGCGGCCTGTATGATGATTTTCTGATCGCACTCGGCCTGGTGTTGCTCACCTTGCTGCCTCTTGGACTGCGCGCCTCGGCCGTCGTAATGATTTCGATCCCGCTATCGCTGGCGATAAGCATTACGATTTTGCATCTGTTTGGATTTTCGTTAAACCAGATCACCGTCGCCGGACTGATCCTTTCGCTTGGTTTGCTGGTGGATGATTCCATTGTTGTGGTGGAAAATATCGCGCGGCATTTACGCGAGGGCAAAGCGCGGCTTGAGGCTGTGATTGCTGCAACATCGCAAATTTCTGTCGCGGTGATGGGCTGTACCGCAACTCTGATTTTTGCATTCCTGCCGCTGATGTTTCTGCCCGAGGCAGCCGGGCGTTTCATTGTCTCGCTGCCTGCTGCGGTAGTGTCAGCGGTGCTGGCTTCGCTGTTTGTGTCGCTGACCATCATTCCTTTTCTGTCCAGCCGCATCCTGTCCGAAAATGAATCGCATGACGGCAATGTGGTGTTGCGGCTGTTGACGCGTGGCATTCAGACCTTTTACAACCCGATGCTGAACCGCGCCCTGAACTGGCCCAAAATGACCATTGCGCTTGCGGCTCTGCTGTTTGCAGGCAGTGTAATGCTGATACCCCGGGTGGGCTTTAGCCTGTTTCCGGCGTCGGATTCACGGCAGTTTCTGGTACAGATCACCACCCCGGATGGCGCCGCACTGAGCGCGACCGAAAAAGCGCTGGAATTTGCGGATAAAACCCTGCGCGCTTTTCCCGAGGTCAAATGGGTTATGTCGAATCTGGGGCATGGCAATCCAAAAATTTATTACAATCTTAACCCGGATAATGCCCGCGCCAATGTGGCCGAAGCCTTTGTCGAATTGCATGAATATGATCCCCGCACGACACCGACCCTGCTGGATAGCATACGCGCGCGTCTCAAGGCCTATCCGGGCGCGGAAATTTTGGTGCGCTCTTTCGTCAACGGAACGCTGATCGAGGCGCCCATCGTGCTGCGCGTAAGCGGGCCGGATTTATCCGTGCTGAAACACATTGCGGCACGTGTCACCGGCGTGATGGAAAACATTAAGGGTGTGCGCGATATTTCAAACCCGATGCGCTTTGACCGCACCGATCTTAATCTTGGCATTGATACGCAAAAGGCTGCGCTGATCGGCATTGGCGCAGGCCAGATTGACAAGGCTGTGCGCCTGGCGTTGCGCGGCGATAATGCCGGTAAATTCCGCGAACAGGATGGCGATGAATTTGACATCATGGTGCGCCTGCCCATGGGAGAGCACCATGCCCTGGATGCGCTGGATCGCATTTATGTCAGTACCAATCTGGGCGGCGCCACGCCGCTGAGCCTGGTGACCAATCCGGTGCTGGAAGCCGGGCCAAACCGCATTGACCGCTATAACCGCGAACGGGTGGTCACTCTCACGGCGCATGCCCAAACCGGATATGTGCCCGAAAAACTAAGCGAGGAAATTCTGGACGCTCTGAAATCCCAGCCCTTGCCGCTGGGCTATACACTATCACTGGGCGGCGACGCCGAAGCGCGGCAAAGAAGTTTTTCCGGCCTGCCCATCGCAGCACTGGTGACGGTGTTTGGCATTCTTGCGGTGCTGGTGCTGGAGTTCCGCTCGTTCCGGGCTTCGCTGGTGGTGGCGGGCGTCATACCGCTGGGCATTCTGGGCGGCATTGCCGCATTATGGATCACCGGATACAGCCTTTCCTTTATCGCCGCCGTCGGCATGGTGGCGCTGATCGGCATCGAGATCAAAAACTCGATCCTGCTGGTGGATTTCACCAATCAGTTGCGCCGCGAAGGTCTGCCGCTACAGGAAGCCGTTGAACGCGCGGGCGAGCTGCGCTTTTTGCCCGTGGTGCTGACATCGGCCACCGCTATTGGCGGTCTGCTGCCGCTGGCGCTGTCGGGATCGGGGCTGTATGCGCCGCTGGCGATTGTAATTATTGGCGGCCTGAT
>DAIOWE010000028.1:0-22979 GCA_036758605.1 Pseudomonadota bacterium
CGCGAATCCGCGAACAAATGGGCGCAAAAAACACCAGGATGGTGAACGAAGCCGATCTCATCTCCCTGCGCGGTGAGATCAACAAGGCCATGGAAGCCGTCACGTCACGGATTGTCGCACTTGAAACAGAGATGGCTGATACAAAAGCCCGCATACGGGTTTTGGAAGCCCGCACAACCCCCACCAATAGTGTCAATAATACGCCAGTTAGCAATGCCAGACCCGCCAGGAACCGCGATAAGATGCAGGTCAGCATGTGCGAAACCGGATGTGACGCATCGAAATTTGCCGACGCCGTGGCCATGCTGAAAGAAGGCGGCACCCTCACGGTCAAGCCTGGGGTGTATTTTGATTGCATCGCAATTAAGAAATCAATCAAACTGATTGGAGAAATTGCACCGGACGGAAGCCGTGCGCATCTCAAAAGGCTCGCCTGCAAAGGGAAAGCCGCCATTATTGTCGGTGCGCGTGACGTTGAGATACATGGCCTGAAGATCAGTGAAATCTCCGTGCCATCACTGAATGGCGCCTGTATCAGGGTTGCCGACATGGCAAATACGCTTCTAATCAGGAATATTGTCTGTCTCGACAGTGAAAACGGTATTCTGGGAGGCGCAAATAATCTGGACGGCGTGATCACCATCGAAAATTCTACGTTTGAAGGTCACGGCAAAAATGGGAAAGCGCATGGCATATACATCAATGGCGGCGCAAAAGCGATATTACGCAATGTTAACATTCTTGCGGCTGACGACGGTCACTTGTTGAAGACAGGGGCGCGGGAGACCCTTGTCGAAGGCAGTGTGCTTGCGGCGCTGGAAGGCGGTTCCGGCGCGGCTATCAACGCCTATGGTGGCGGGAAGCTAACCGTTAGAAATAGCGTGTTACAGCTTGGTCCGAATACACAGAACCATAATTTTTTAGCTTATGCAGATGAGCCGCAACGCGCTGTCTCAGGGGGAGTGCACGAGATATTAATCGAAAAAAACTGGATCATTTATGACGACGCCGCGCGCTGCTGCAGGTGGCTATTCAGCGACAGGACAAACATTTTCGGGACGATAAGCGTACGTAACAATAATTTCGTCGGTCACATTACACCCAAAATCGCCAGGATCGACATGACGCAGAACAAGGAGTTTGCGGATCGCGCGGCTGCGGGCCTGCCTGAATATAACGGCACGCTTGCCTCCATGCCAAAGCCGGGAGGTTGAAGGCCGGTAAATTCATTCAGCCGTTCCGGTACCGGACGCCCGCTCAATCGCGGCGATCTGTTTCGACTTCTCGAATGCCCGCCGGGCTTCTGCGCGCAAATCACCATCAAACAGATAATCCAAAACGGTCATGGCCAGTGTTTTCGCGCCATCAATGGCCGCCTGGTCGCCGCTATCGCTGCCTGCATATCTGGCGAATTCCGGATTGTGGATCGACACGTGCGGCGGCGCGCAAGCGAGCATTGGATGGATGGACGGCACCAGATAACTGACATTGCCCATATCCGTGCTGCCATTCACACTCGAGGGCAGTTTTTCCAGCGGGGTAAAAACACGCCCCAGACTTTCGCCGTTAGCTTGATAATGCCGGGCTATCGGCCAATTGGTTATTAGATCAAGATAATCAACATCGCCCCATTCAGCTGTCAGCGAGGCGCCCGTGGCGCGCGCGCCAGCCTCGAAACAGGCCATGACCCGCGGGCGCAATGCATCCAGCGCCTTCATATTCTTTGCACGCACATAAAAATGGCCGCTGGCAAATTCCGGCACAATGTTGGGGGCATCGCCGCCTTTTAGGATGACGCCGTGAATGCGCTCGTCAGGGCGGATATGCTGACGCAACATGGCGATTGCGTTGTAGGCTGTGATCAACCCATCAAGCGCATTGACGCCACGTTCCGGCATGGCGGATGCGTGCGACGAAACACCATGATAGGAAACCTTCACTTCCGACCAGGCGATTGTCGGCATTGTCGCCAGATTAATGCCGGCGGGATGGATCATCATCGCGGCGTCGACGCCTGCAAACGCGCCCTGTCTGATCATCAGCTCTTTGCCGCCGCCCGATTCTTCCGCTGGCGTGCCCAGCAATCTGACCTTGCCCGGCAGCATCGCCGCAACGCCATATAGCGCAAGAGCCGCACCCAGCGCCGATGTTGCGATCAGATTATGTCCGCAGGCATGGCCAATACCCGGCAGCGCATCATATTCCGCCAGCAGCGCGACGCAAGGGCCATCGGTCGCGCCAAACTGCGTTTCAAACGCCGTTTCCAGACCATAGGCGCCGGATGATCCCACGCTTAACCCGGAATCGCGCAGGCTGGCCGTCAGAAGTTCATGGGCATAATATTCCTGAAACGCCAGTTCCGGGCGGGCGTGAATAGCGCGCGACACCTTGATAAGTGGCCCCCGCATCGCCTCAATCGCGCGGCAGATTTCCACTTTCAAGTCATCGTGCGGCATGGGACGATCCTCCACCTTAGCGCGCCGTCAGGGGCGCCATGTTCAGATGCATGCCAGCATCCGTGATCAGAGTTTCACCGGTAATATGCTCGGCCCCCTCGGCACAGAAGAACACCACTGCATCGGCAATATCATCGGGCGTTCCCGCGCGTTTCAGCGGTGTAATCTTGCGCTGCGTATCCAGCATGCCCTGATAGCCGTCCGCATCCAGACGATCCGAAAACCAGCGGGTGCCGATAAAGCCCGGACACACCGCATTGACCCTGATTTCCGGGGCAAGCGCACGGGCGAGAGATAAAGTCATGGTGTTCAGCGCGCCTTTTGATGCGGCGTAGGCAATCGAACTGCCGATGCCCACAACAGCGGCAATGGACGACACATTTACAACGGCGCCCTTGCCGCCCGCCTTCATGGCTGGTGTCACGGCGCGCGTCATCTGATAAGGGCCGACAACATTCAGTCCGTAGATATAATGGAAATCATCCGCCGACAGCGCATCCAGATTTCTGTGGTCGGCAAACACCGATGTGCCGGCATTGTTCACAAGAATATCGATGCGGCCCCATTTATGCAGCGCTTCATTGGCAAGGCGCCTGCAATCCGCGTCATCGGCAATGTTCGCTTTTACAACCAGTGTTTCCACACCAAGCGCGGCGCATTCGGCCGCCACCTCGTTCGCTTCTTGCTCGCTTTTGGAATAGTTGATTACGACATTAACGCCGCGCGCGGCCAGTTTTACCGCGACTGCTGCGCCCAACCCCATCGCCGATCCGGTGATGATTGCGACTTTGCCCTTAATGTCCATTTTTCCCGCTGCCTCATACTCGTTTTATATGAGGCGATGATGCTTCAAGCGGGGGGTAAATTACAAGGGAACATCAAAAAATTGTAGATGCCAGCGCATTTCTTCTGCATCCATCGGATAGTCAACCCCGTTACGCGCCAAAACCAAATCCGGACGCGGCACATGACCTGTGGTTTTCTGCACCTCAAGCGCGGTGCGCATCGACAAACCCGCTTTCCAGGCCAGCGCGGTTATTGCCTTGCCGCTGCGGGCATCGAAAATCCGCCGGGTCAACAATTCCGGTATTCCGGATTTCAACGACAGCGCCTCAATAACAAATTCGCGGCGATGGGCAGTGGCGGCAGCGGCGATGTCAGCATCTGTCAACTTACCCGCATCAAATGCCTGACGCGCGCTCAACCCTGTTGAACAATCATCTGTTTCTGAAAGCGTTTCTTCCGTATTGATGCGTTCACGGATGGCTTTTTTCAACACTTCTGTTGTGTCCTTATCCAGATTCAGATCATCGCGCTCCAGCAGGATACCCAGCAGCGATGAGGCGACAAAGCCCGCCACACGGCGGACCGCGCGCAGTGGAAGTTCGGGGCGCATCACGATAGGTTTGTGCCAGCGGTGAATATCTTCCGCCTGATCAATAATGGCATCCAGGGTTTCCTCCCGGATTTGCGCATTCTTGTTTGCCAGCAGTGACGCCACTGCGGATACATCAAGCGAAGCAACGATGGCGTCGGCCACCGGTTCGCTGACATGCTGGCGCCTGGCAATCGGCGCCATGGCCCCATTGACAATGCCGCTGGCCATGATCTGCAACAGATCATCGTCCGATAACAGTGGCGAATATTCCAGAATGGGGGCGCGAACCACCTGCTCCAGATCCTGCGCCAGCCGCATCGCTATGCGTTTTGGCACATTATCCGAATGCCTGATTTCTTCGGCAACGATCTGGCGGACGCGCGGCAAATGATCATCCGCCAATTTTTCCAGTATGGCTTCCATCTGTTCACGCAGCCTGACCTGCGCATCCTGCGGTAGCCCTGGCACGAGACGTGCGATTTTACGCGCCAGTTCGCAACGCACTTCGTCATCTTTGTCATCCGTCAGTAATTCATCAGCCTGTATCGGCGTATGCGGATTTTTCGCCACCCCGCGCCGCACATTTGGCGATTCATCGCTGGCCAGATAGTAAAGCATTTCTGGTGGTGAATCAGACCTTCTCGCAAGCTCCGTGCGCTGCGCCAGATGATTTTTTTCAAGAACCAGGCGCGCGGTTTCATATTCAAGATTTTCAGGAAGCTTTTTTCCGAAAGGAAGCTGGCTGAGTAATTTTTTTAGCATAGCATCGCCTTTATCTTTTAACTTGAATGCCTGTTTTTTTCATACGGCCCGCCCGGGGCAACCATCAGCCCCCCTTTGCCCTGCCGCTTGACCTGGTACATCACGTCATCGGCCCGCTTGATCAGCTGCGGTAATTGTTCGCGAAAACCCGGATCAGCGATTGAAATACCAATGGACAAGCCTAATTCCGGCATGTCTGCGTCACTGGCGATGCCTGCAAGCTTATGCAGTAATTTTGTTTCCGCCATCAAATGCCGGGCCTTGGTTACAGCGCCACCCGCATCCGTATCTTCCAGCCAGACGGCGAATTCGTCGCCGCCAAGCCTGGCGCCAAGATCGCCAACGCGGCTATGGCCATGCAGGATATTCGCGAATTCCTTCAGCACCTGATCCCCCACTGCATGACCGAACCGGTCATTGACCGGCTTAAAATTATCCAGATCAATATACAGCAGCGCGCCCTTGCGGCCGCTACGGTAAAGGTGCGCATGGCGCTGACTCAGATTTTCCATGAAGGCCCGCCGGTTCATTAAACCGGTTAATTCATCCGTGCACGACAGTTCGGCCAGACGGCGCATCTGGTTGTCATGGGCAATCGCGATGCCTATATGGCTGGCAACCGACTCGGCCAGGGAACTGACCGGCGCCATGGGTTGCGCAAGCTGGTTTGTGGCAGGCAGGGCCGGGTTTTCAGAAAATAGCAGCCAGATGGCCCCATTAGGCTTGCCGCCATGAGTTGTGAGCACCACCAGATGCCGTCGATGGCCTTCGATAAGGCTGATTGGCTGGGCGCCGTTCCTGGCGCAGGCTGCGTCCCCCTTCAGGCCACGAAGAATTACATCAGGCGGGATTAACGCGCCAATGTCTGTCGAGGAAGCTCCGAGTTCCCGGACACGCTGATTAGTATCCAGGACCAGAATAGCGCAGTGAATTGCACCAGCCTCCCTGGCTAAAATGTCCGCAGCATCCGAAAACGCCTCTTCCGAATTCAGGGTGCGGTGCGTGGCGTCGACGATGGCCCGGACCTGAGTTTCACGCCGGCGCATGAATTCCAGCGCTTGCTGATGCAGTTTGGCCTCGGTGATGTCACTGCTGACGCCGCGCGCGCCGCGCCACTGATTTTTCTTATCATAAACTGGCAATGCATCGACGCGGCAATAACGGATATCGCCGTTGACGTCGTGCACTGCAATCTCAATATTTTCTACCGGCGTACGCGCGATAAAAGGATTTTCCTGTGAATATTGCGAAGACTGCTCCAGCAAATCCTGACTGCGACGGCCATTCAACGCCTGCGCACTGTATCCCAGCGCGCCTTTGGCGCTGACAAAGGTGAAGGCCCCATTCTCATCCGTCTGCCATGAAAAATCAGATGAACATCTGGACAGATCACGATAAAGATCGCGCGAATCGATCAATGCGTTACGCATGGCGTATTCTGCACTGCCGTCGCGCCCCAGGACCATGACCCTGCGTTCTTCTGGCGTGTGCTGATCCGAGTGATCAAGCGCTATCGCCGTTAAGTAAAACAATGCCTGCGCTTCACCGGTTATTGGATCCGATGACAGAAAGATTTGTCCAACCGCCGGGCGGCCCGTCGCGGACACACCGGCAAGTAAAACGCGAATGTCCTGGGCGTGATCCCCGGCCAGCGCCTTGATGAGACGAGCCGCCTGTTCATTGGCGGCCAAAACCCTGCCACTTGCGGCAAGTAACATGGCAGGGCCTGGAAATGCGGCAATCTGGGCGCGCGCATCCAGCCCATAAATTTCTTCCCCGGCTGCCTCTCTGGCAACGCCAGGGCGCCGCCAGAACGCCGAAGACAGGATTGGATACTGACCACCCATATTTTTCACTTGGTCTTGTGTAAAACTCTACTTTCAGGGGCAACCTCGCATATCCGGGTTAACGCCTGATTACGTGTTAATTATCCAACGCTTGACAGGCCCCCGCCGGGGGACGATGGTCGCGCCATGCCCCAATTGAACCTGCCCCATAATCCCCAAAAGCTTACCCAGGCCGAGGCGTGGCTGTTTGACCTCGACAATACGCTGTACCCCGCACATACGGACCTTTTTGCCCAGATCGATCAGCGCATGGCGGCATTTATCGCCAGCTTTCTTGGCATTGACGCGGTGGAGGCCCGGGCCATACAAAAAGCCTATTGGGCCAGCCATGGCACAACCCTGAACGGCCTCATGTCCGAACATGGCATGCCGCCGGAGCCCTTTCTGGAGTTTGTGCATGATATTGATGTCAGCAGGCTGGCCTATGACCCGTGTCTGGACACCGCCTTGTCCAGGCTGCCGGGACGCAAAATCATCTTTACGAATGGCACGGTGCGCCACGCGGAAAATGTGCTGAACCGTCTGAAGCTAATACATCATTTTGAGAATATTTTTGATATAGCCGCCACAGGATATGTGCCAAAGCCGCACGCGGACGCCTATCACCATGTGGTGATGGCTTCCGGCATTCAGGCAAACCGCACCGTCATGGTGGATGACAGTGTCAAAAATCTGCTACCGGCCTTCGAGTTGGGCATGACCACCGTCTGGGCAAGCGGAAAGCCGGAATGGAGCGGCCCCGATCCGCAACCAGACGCCCTGCATATTCACCATGCGACAGATAATATTGGCAAATTTCTCGACACACTTTTCCCGGCGCAGTGAGAGGTCATGAGCACTGAGCCATTTTGGCGGAACAAGCGCCTCGGGGAAATGTCCCCTGAAGAATGGGAGGCGCTGTGCGATGGCTGTGGCAAATGCTGCCTGGTCAAGCTGGAAGACGAGGATACCGGTATAATTCATTACACGGATGTCGCCTGTGCCCTGCTGGATGCAGAAAAATGCAGGTGCATTGATTATTCCAACCGGCAAAAACGTGTGTCCGATTGCGTCACGCTGACGCCTGACAACATAGATCGCGTCAAACAATGGATGCCATCAAGCTGCGCCTACCGTCTGCTTGCAGATGGCAAGCCGTTGCCGCAATGGCACTATCTGGAATGCGGGGATCGCGGGGCCGTGCACCGCCTGGGAAAGTCGGTGCTTGGGCGGTGCGTAAACGAAACCGGAATAGAAATTGATGATCTGCCCGGCCACATCGTTCGCTGGCCCCGCTAAAGGGATTATTTTACGGGCCGCTCATTTTTTGATACAATGAAAGTTATAGCTCACCAATAATGATCGGGCCATGCGGAAACTGTTTGGCTTACTGATTGCAATTTCCTTCGCACTTGGCGGCACGTACATGATGTGGCCTGACCCGTTCGCCGCGCGGTGGAATTCATGGATTGCATTGGCTGAACATCAGATTTCTGCCGAATTGGCTACCATTGATCAGATCCAGTCTGGCAAACTGAAAATTGGCGAGGCTCCCGCCCGGACCCGGCCTTTGGCGCCGCCGCAGGAACCCGTCCCCCCGGCTGGCCATCGCCAGGCCGCAACATCAGAAAAAAACACGACCAGGAAGATTACAACCCCGCCTGTTGCAGAACCATCTGAAACCGTGCCGGATACGAAACAATCTGCGCCCGTAAACCCCGTCGCGCCTGCCAATACGACCCCGGAAGCGGCGCTGGGAGCCATTCTCAAGCATGAAACAAGGGGAAATCAGGCTAAAGAGGAAACTTTCTGGACTGAGGAGCGTATTCAGGAGGCCCTGAAAAATGGCCCACCAAAGTCCAGAGGCGCACCCTGTATCGCATTTTGTGATAAAAACAACACGGTCGGGGACTTTAATACGACCAAAGCACCCCCGGCGCCTCCTTAACTCCGACCGATGGCGTTCCATTATTCAGCTTAACGGCAACTTAACCCTTCCATCTGCAAGCTCTAATCTAATATTTACGTTTTTATGGTTTTTCATATTATGTTTTTTTTGTGAGATACTGTCAGGTTAACCATACAGAATTGCTTGACTTGGCGTTCGCATAGGTAAAGTTAATGCTTGGGCCGGACGGTTCCGCCGGGGCTATGGCCTAATCGCGTGTCACTTCGTGCTGGGGAGAATTGCTTTGTTTATTTCAGGTCTCAAACGTCCATTGGCTCTTGCCGCCGGTCTGGCGCTGTTTGCCATGCTTTCCGCCTGTTCGGGCATGCCCGATGCCACCAGTGCTGGAAACACATCCGCAGAAGCGTCTCCGGATTATATTATTGGCCCACGCGATAGTTTGCAGATCTTCGTGTGGCGCAATCCTGAGCTGACGACATCCGTCACTGTGCGTCCAGATGGCAAGGTCACCGTGCCGCTGATTGAAGATTTGCAGGCTGCGGGCAAGACCCCAACGCTGCTGGCGCGCGAAATTGAAAAACAGCTTGAGCAATATGTGCAAAGCCCGGTTGTATCCGTGATCATGAGCGAGTTTGTTGGTCCCTATGATCAGCAAATCAGGGTGATTGGTGAGGCTACCAATCCGCAGGCCATCCCTTACAATGAACATATGACCGCGCTGGATGTAATGATCGCAGTTGGTGGCCTGACTGATTTTGCAGCGGGCAACCGCGCCGTGCTGGTCCGCCAGGGGCAGGGATCGTTTCGCGTCCGGCTTGATGATCTGATCAGGGATGGCGATGTGGCCGCCAATGTTCCTGTAATGCCGGGCGATGTGCTGATCGTACCCCAAAGCTGGTTCTGATGCCTCAGCCACCGGATGGGGTATGCATTTCACCCCGTCCGTTCGCCCAAGCTGATTGCCCGCCCGACCGTCCATCGGCGGATAGCTTCCTGAATTATTAATCACGGTTGCGTTCATGAATGAAATCTATGCAGAAATACTCCGCTATGCCAAAGCAATGTGGCGTTACAGGTGGATATCCTTGGCGCTCGCATGGACGGTCAGCATTGTCGGCTGGGGCATGGTCATCATACTTCCGGACAAGTATGAATCTGAGGCCCGGATTTATGTAGATACAGGAAGCCTTCTGGCCCCGCTTCTGAGTGGCCTGACTGTACGAACCGATCTTGATCAGGAAATCATGATCATGCAGCGCACCCTGCTAAGCCGCCCCAATCTGGAGCAGGTCATGCGCATGAATGATCTTGATCTCACAGCAACAACCCCCGGAGAGGTTGAGGCGCTGCTTGCGAATCTGGCGTCGACGATCAGCATCACAGCGCAGACGAAAAACCTGTTCAGAATTTCCTACAGCCATACAAATCCGCGGCAGGCGCAGTCGGTCGTGCAATCGCTTTTAACTATTTTTGTGGAAAACAATCTTGGTCAATCGCGGAAGGATATGGAGTCCGCACGCGGATTTATCGAAAAGCAAATCGCCGAATATGAACGCCAATTGCAGGAAGCCGAACAGAGACGGGCTGAATTCATGACGAAAAACGCCCTGTTTCTAGGAAAGGCCGGAACTTTTGCTGGCAAGCTTGAAGAGGACAATGAGGAATTACGATTAGCCAAAATGGCATTGCAGGATGCGGAAATCCGGCGCGATGAGTTGCGCCGCCAACTGGCAGCCATCCCGGAACTTATTGCCTCACAACAACCAGGTGGCATTACGATTGACTCCCGAATTGCAGCAGTCGAGCAAAGCATCGACAATTTAAGGCTGCAATATACGGAGAAACATCCCGACGTTGTGTCCCAGACACGGCTGCTTGTAGCGCTAAAGGAACAAAAGGCCCAGCAGGGCTCCAATGTCACATCGGGAACGCCTAACCCGCTTTATGAGAACATTAAAATCAAGGTGCTTGACACCGAGACAAATGTCGCCAGCCTGCTGCGCAGGGTCAGCGAGGCCGAGCGCAGGATTGAAAAAGATCGGGAACTTACGCAAACCGCCCCGCGCATAGAAGCCGAGTTGTCTGATTTGAACAGGGACTATTCCGTGCTTAAGGGCAATTACGAGCAATTGCTGGCGCGTCGTGAATCAGCACGCATTTCGCAGGCGCAAGAGGCGTCGACCAGCGCAGTACAGTTCCGGGTGATCGACCCGCCGCAGCTTCCTATCGTTGCATCTTCACCGCAGAGGTCAATTCTTTACGTCCTTTCTCTCCTGGCGGGGCTCGGCGTCGGTGGCGGTGTCGCCTTTTTAATGGCGTCTCTCAATGACAGCTTTATTACCAGCGCCCAGTTAAGCGCAACATTTGGACTGCCCGTACTTGGAAGGATAAGTTTAATTCGCAATGCCGCAGAAGAACTTCAGATCCGAAGGGATTATTGGAGGTTCGGACTCGCCACTGGCAGTCTTGTGGTGTCTCTTGCAATCGTGACACTGCTGGGGCCACGCCTGGTCAAACTGGGTAATGGTGCGGTTTTCTCATTATTTAGTGGATTGGTATAGAATGTCTGATGACAGCAAACGGCTCGACCTGGCTCAGCGTGTTGCAGAACGGCTTCGTGCTGCTTCAGGTAATGCAGTTCCGCCGACGCCAGCAGCCCCGATCACTTCGGCGCCCGTCAACAGTATCACCCTGCCGGAATCCGGCCCGCTGGTCGATGAAAAACTGCGGGCGCCTGCTACCACTGCGCCGCCCGTAAAAGCCGCTTTCACTTCGCTTCCACCCGCTGATCCCAACGATCCAAAATTTTTACATATCGATGTCCGCAAACTTTATCTCGAGGGCTATGTCTCGCCAGAGGGCGTGAGCAATCGCATCGCTGAAGAGTTTCGTGTAATCAAGCGCCCGCTTCTGCTGAATGCCTTTCCCCGCACAGGCGTAAAGGACCCCAAAAGCCATGTAATTATGATTACCAGCGCAAAGCCCGCTGAAGGTAAAACCTTCACCGCAATTAACCTGGGTATGAGCATTGCGTCTGAGCCAGATCTTAACGTGCTGCTGATTGATACCGACAGCTATAACCAGGATATGGAAGAGCGTCTTGGCATCAAGAACAGACCTGGATTACTTGATGTCCTTGCCGGCGACAGCCTGTCGATTTCTGATGTCATTTTGCGCACCAATATTCCAAATTTTTCCGTCATCCCTTGCGGTCAGCGCCACTCTATGGAAACCGAACTAATGGCAAGCCAGCGCATGATCGACATGGTCGATGATGTCGCCCGGCGCTATCCCGACCGGGTTATCATTTTTGATACGGTTCCAGCCCTTGCCAGCAGTATAGCCAGCGTATTGGCGTTACATGTGGGGCAAGTCGTCATCGTCGTTGAATCAGAATCAACACAGCGTCAGGCCATTGATGAAACCATTGCGCTCGTCAGCGGCTGCAAGAATGTCAGTTTGATCCTGAACAAATGCCGTTATCAGGATGCAGGTGGCTTTGGGTATTATGGCTATTACGGCAAGGATAAGGGGACTAGATTATAGTGCAAATTCATGCCTTCATGTTGCGCCTGTGGTAAATCCCGGACAGGTGAGATTGCCCCAAGAATAGCTTGATTTTCTTGATGATTCCGTTCAGGAAGGATAACAACTCGGCAGCGTCACATTAAGTGGGTGACAGGTGAAATGCAAGGGCGGGGCAAATGATGTGGGCATTAAATGCTGAGGTCTGATGAATATAAAATGATCTCGCCCCTTCAAAGCGGACGCTTTGGGACTGGTTGGCGCCTGCGATTCTGGCTTTTCTTGCTTGCGCCGGTATTATTGTCGGCAGCGCTGCCTGAAACCGCATTCGGCGCCACCCTTCGAATCACTCCCAGCGTGGATGTCACTGAAAGTTACACAGACAATGTTCTGCTTGCCAGTGAAGGGGCGGAAGCTGATCTGATCACGCAAACCCAGGCTGACTTCAATTTTACAGCTTCTGGCGCGCGTGTAGGCCTGAATTTGAACCTCGGTGCCGCTCACGATTATTACCTCGACACGGATGGGCTGAACGGCCTTCGCCCGCAGGCGTTAGGCACTGGCGACGTTGAGTTGCTCAAGGATCATTTCTTTATAGACGGTAGCGTCAGCCTGAGCGAAACCTCTACGCAACGCAACGGGGACCAATCGGCAATAGACCGCAATCTGCCATCAAATCGTGCGCAGCTATTACTTTATGAGATATCGCCGCGTTTGGTAAACCGCTTTGGCCGCCTGCTGGAAGCCACGCTCGAATACCGGCATTCGGAATCGAAATATTCAAAACCTGCGGCGGGGACGGCGAACTTGCTGCCTGTGCTCCCCACACAACCCGGACTAACCAACCCAAACCGGCTTCAAAATCAAAATGAAAAAAGTGATGACATCTCTTTATCGCTGGATACCGGACGCTATTTTTCCAGCTTTAATTCACAACTAATATTAGAAAAATCAACCCGCAAGGGCAAGATCGGAAACAAACTGACGGAAGATCGGGTTGATTGGATCAATGAATATCAAATTATCCGGCAGTTGGCGATTATTGCGCGGGCCGGATATGAAGATGTCGGCGATACGGATTCGACATTGTCTAACCGTGGCGCAACAGGCTCCCTTGGCTTTCATGTAAAGCCAGGCCCAAGGATCGATCTGCGGGCCGAGTATGGCAAAAGATTTGGCGAGGGGAATATTTCGGCAGACCTCACCTATAAGATTTCATCATTTTACGTCTTGAATGCGTCAGTCTCGCAATCTGTCCAGACACAAACCTCAAGCCGGTTAAACCAGCTAAACAGATTAATTGTCGATGACAGTGGCCGGTTGGTGGATCCGTTCTCCGGGAGCTTTAGAAATCCTGGCGATTCAAACTTTGGGTTAAATAATGGATCATTCCGGGAAGATTTGGTCCAGATTGGCCTGACTGGAACACGTGGCCGAAACACCATTAATTTAAGCGCTGATCTGTCAAGCCGTGAATCCGCTCAGAATACGTCGAAAGAAGATCAGCTTAGCGTTAATCTTGGCCTATCCCGGCGTTTGCAGCCCCGCCTTTCGGGAAACCTCGATCTTTCTTATTCGGACACTCTGAATGGCGGGGGGACAACCGCTACCGGTGTTACCGGGCCGCTCAGCTTGAATGGCAACAATGGTGGCGAACGCTATCAAAGCGACGCAACCCTTGAATATCAGCTTGGCGAATCATTGAGTTCCAATCTTGGCTATTCCTATCTAACGCGCAAAAATGGCTTTAGCGGTGATGTTTCAGAGAATGTGGTGAGTATCAGCATTAACGCCCAATTTTAGCGGCCTTCCCGATATTATTATGGAAAAACGGATTTTTTTCTGCTCCCCTCCGCGCCAGGACCAATATTTTAGAGAATTTTCAGGCTCTACTGGTAGATTTCTCCAGGTTGCTTCACAAGACCAAATCACCGTTGCGGCGTTATGAACTATTGGCCAGACTGATCTGGCTCACATTATCCAGGTATCAATATGTACGAGGAATTCTACCGCCTCTCTGCGCTGCCGTTTCAGCTAACGCCGGATCATCGCTTTTTCTTTGGCAGTGACGTCCACAAAAAAGCGATGGCGCATCTGGAATTTGGCCTTAGCCAGGGCGAAGGCTTCATCGTTATTACTGGCGAAGTCGGTTCGGGAAAAACCACCCTGATCCGGCATTTGCTGGCGCAGATGGACGGCGCCTCGAACTTTGTTGCCGCCAATATGACCAGCACAAAGCTGGAAGGTGATGACATTGTCCGCATGGCGGCCATAAGTTTCGGCGTCAATGCAGGTGACCGGGACAAGGCTGGCATATTGCACGATCTGGAAGCCCACCTTGTGCAAGTTCACAAACGCGGCGCACGCGCCGTATTGATCGTTGATGAAGCGCAGAATTTATCCATATCCGCGCTCGAAGAATTACGCATGTTCGCAAATTTTCAGTATGGATCAAGCGCCGTCCTGCAAATCATCATGGTGGGACAGCCGGAATTCCGCACAACCATTGGCATGCCGCAGTTCGATCAGTTACGCCAGCGTATTCTGGCCTCCTATCATATTGGCCCGATCAGCGAGGATGAAACGCGCAACTATGTATCGCACCGCCTGCAGGCCGTAGGCTGGAAAGATGATCCCGTGATTTCCGATGCTGCGTTCAAGGAAATATACACCTACAGCGGCGGCGTGCCACGCCGGATCAATACATTGTGCGCGCGCGTTCTTTTATACGGATTTATTGAGGAACGCCATCTTATCGATGCGGATGATGTCCAAAGCGTTGCCACAGATTTGGAAGCCGAACGGCTGGCCGTCGTGGCCGTGCCCGGACATGTCAATGGCGCTGTTTCCAGCACACTATCCATGCCCGCATATGAACAGGCCATGACAGTGCCCAATATGGATGGCTACAATAATCTGCTGAATAAAATTGAACGGCGCCTCGATGATATGGAGCGCCATCTGGAACGCAATGATAAATTATTGAAAATGATGTCCCTCGCCATTGCCAATACTACACGCCGGGATTAATCCAGCATGACTGCAAGCCCCGTCAAACCTGCCATTCCGCCATATCGCGTTCCGCATTTTGATGCGCCGATTGTACGCGGGCGCCTATGCAACGCCATGTCGATTGACGTGGAAGATTATTTTCAGGTGCAGGCATTTGACGGCCAGGTTGCCCGCAGTGACTGGGAAACACTGGAATGGCGTTTTGCCGCCAACACCAATCGCATTCTTGATATGCTTGCGCAGGAAAATATCAAGGCGACATTTTTTACGCTTGGCTGGGTGGCGCAGCGTTGCAAGCCCCTGATCCGGCGCATGGCCAATGAAGGCCATGAAGTAGCCAGCCATGGCATGGCGCATTTCAGGGCCGATGAACAAACACCCGAGGCATTCCGCCGTGATATATCCGATGCCAAGGCGATTCTGGAAGATGCAGGTGGCGTTCCGGTTACGGGTTACCGCGCGGCGACCTTTTCCATCGGCGCCAAAAATATGTGGGCTTTTGATATTCTGGCGGAAGAGGGTTACCGGTATTCGTCAAGCATTAATCCCGTGCAGCATGATCTGTATGGGCTTCCTGATGCGCCGCGCGCGCCATTTTATCCGTGCCCAAACGAAGCCATCCCGGAAATTCCCATTACGACTGTGCATTTATTCGGTAGAAACATGCCATTTGGCGGCGGCGGATTTTTCCGGTTATTGCCCTACCCCGTTTTTCGCTGGGGATTGCAACGTGTAAATCGTACGGATCACCTGCCCTGCATTTATTATATGCATCCCTGGGAAATTGATCCCGGTCAGCCGCGTATAACGGGGGCACCACTCAAAAGCCGGATACGCCACTATCTTAATCTCTCACGAACTGAACCGCGCCTGCGGCAACTGTTGAACGATTTTGCATGGGATCGGGTTGACCGCGTGTATGCCGCATTATTAAATTCCGGGACAGTGCTAAAAGCCAATGATTGAAATTAAAAATCTGGATGCCGCCAGTGAGGCCGCCTGGGAAAATTTTGTTACTACCTGCCCCGATGCAACTTTTTTTCACAAGGCTGGCTGGCGCAGGGTCATCGAGAAAAGTTTCAGGCAACAGGCCTATTACCTGTTCGCAGAATCAGATGGCGAAATCCAGGGAATTTTGCCGCTGATACATGTCAAAAGCAGGCTGTTTGGATCCGGCCTGATCTCTACCGCTTTTACCGTTGGCGGAGGCGCAGCCGCATCGAATGAAACCGCGCGCCACGCGCTTGACCAGCATGCGGAACGCCTGTGCAAGGATCTCGGCGCGGCGCATGTCGAATACCGGGGCGCCGCGCATGTACCCGATGGCTGGGCAAGGCGCGATGATCTTTATTACTCGTTCTCCTGGGATATTGCGGCAAAAGAAGAAGACAATCTGAAACAGATTCCCCGAAAACAGCGCGCCGTGGTTCGCAAGGCCATTGAAGCGGATCTTGACTGCGTCATGGAAACCGATGTGAACAATTTTTTCAGGCTGTTCTCCGCCAGCGTGCACCGGCTTGGCACTCCTGTGCAAAGTCGGCAATATTTCGTAAATTTACTGCAGGAGTTTGGCCCGGATTGCTGTGACATCCTGACCATTACCGCCAATGGGCAGCCGATGAGCAGTGTACTGAGTTTTTATTTTCGCGATTCCGTATTGCCTTACTTTACCGGCGGCGCCCTTGCTGCGCGTCAATATGGATCGAATGACCTGATGTACTGGCGCCTGATGCGCCGCGCCCGGGAACGGGGCTGCACAATATTTGATTTTGGCCGCAGCAAAATAGGCACTGGCCCATACAATTTCAAAAAAAACTGGGGCTTCACGCCGGTCCCGATCACGCATGCCTATTATTTGCCTGATGGCGGGGAACCGCCAAACACCAATCCAACCAATCCCAAATATGAATTGATGATCAAGGCCTGGCAACGCATGCCACTGGCCCTGGCCAATATGATCGGCCCTTATATCATCCGGGGCATTGGCTGAAACTTACCAGCAGCCAGCGCTATTGACTGTATTTCCCTGCACATCGACGACACGAAAACCAGGCTTCGCGGTAGCGATTGCCTGCATCAGGGATGTCATTTTCTCACGCGCGCCGCTGCTATCCTGAGAAAACAGCGTGAAGACCGCCGCCCGGCTATCACGCAACAACAGCCTGCTGGCTGAAGCACGCAACCGCACCTTCAGCCTGTTTGCGGTGAAATGATCACCCGCACAATACCAGCGCCAAATCAGAAGGTTGTTGCGCGCACCGGAAACCGTTTCCTCCTGCACCTGGCCGGGCACGCCATTCAACAGTATGGCCGGGCTGGCTCGTCCAATAATTTTTATGTCCACATCGCCAAAAATATTATTATTGTCTGCTGCGGCTTCGTGTCCGTCCCACTGGCTGGCATAGTAAGCAACAAATAAATTTAATTCCGTTCCCGCATTTTCAAAACGCCACACATTACGGGCGTCCGCGTTGGGAAATGCGCTTTGCGCATAGCCCAGTTCGCCAGTCATCTGCCATTCGCCTGCATTTTCAGGTACGCCAAGAACGAGCCCCTGCGAACGCACCCCGTCTGAAAACGCCACAAGTCCATAGCCGGTCACCGATGAAATAATCAGAATGGACAGCGCCGTAACCGCGCCAATGCTGCCAATGGACGCCGCCGCCGTGGGGCGCCAGTCCCTGACCCCGTCATTCGCCGACACTGACGGCATATTGGAAAAACGCCGCCCCGCATACATCAGCCCGATCAGAATGATGAAAAAGAAGCCCCAACCATACAAAAGATGGTCATCAACGATCGTCAGTTGCTTGTCGGTAATTTCGGCAAGCCAGAGAATGCCAAAAATCCGGATCCCGTTGGCTAGTACCGCCACACCTAGCCAACTCAGAATGCAGATAATTTTTCTCTGCCAGCCAACATACATCAGATCGGCATAAACGATCGATAGCGCCAATGCAGCCAGTATGAAATTCAGGCCCGCACAGCCAGGGGCTACGAAAAACAGCCCGACCGGAAGCTGGAAATAAAATTGCTCTACATAGAAGGGAATATTTGTTAACTGCAAAAACTGTGTGGTCAGCCAGGTGGCGACACCTTGCAGGGCAGGCAACAGAAAGCCACCCGTTGGGACCAGTAGCCACAAATACAGAATCGGCAATAGTTGCGCGCGGAAAATCCTGCGGCCCAACACCGTAAGCATCAGTCCCTGCAACATACCGACATAGGCGATCTGTTCGCCTTCCATGATTGCGGCGCCGCGCGCAAACAGCCAGACAAAGGCAAATCCGGCAATCAGAATAAGGCCTGGCCAATAGGGCTCCAATGCCAGCCCTGTGAGCCGCTCCCGCCGCTCCCAGGCCATAAAAGCCGCGATAGGTAAAATAAACAGACCATGGTTATAAGCCGAGTTGTTCAGCCAGAGCGACACCATGTTCGTGACGCTCTGCCAGGTGAGTGCGGTTACAATGACGACACTCACAAACAGCATTACAAGTGATAGGATTTGGCGCCGCCTTATTCCCGTGAGTGACAGGTCAGACCTGCTCGTATCGGCAAAATTCATAATCTGATTCCAATAGCAGGCTTAGTAGATTTGGTCAGTAATGCACAGGCATCCCGCCTGAAAATAGCGCGATCTGTAACAATAAACCATCAGAGCATTAAGAAAACATTGTTTTGTCTGGTAATATTATCGTCAGATTCGAATTTATCATATGAAAGCCACCGATGAGAAACGTGTTGCTCCTTACCCAACGGATGCCTTTTCCGCCGATCAAGGGGGAAAAAATCCGCCAGTTTCGTATTCTGCAACATCTGTCTCAGCAATGTCGGGTGCATTTGGGCTGTTTGATAGATGATCCGGATGACCGTCAATATATCGGCGAATTACAACGCCTATGTCCGGATAGCTTCGTTGGGCTGATGGATAGTCCGGCCGCAAAACTTGCTTATTTCCGGGGTTTATTACAAGGAGAGCCGCTCAGTTTCGCCTATTTCTGGCGGCGTGACCTGGCGCAATGGGTGGACAAAGTGCTGCGTGAGGTGCGGCCCGAAATAGCGGTCATCTGTTCGTCAAATATGGTTCCCTACGTTCTTGATCACCCGCATCGGCCAAAACGCCTTATCATTGACTATACGGATGTCGATTCAGACAAGTTTCGGGAATATGCGGCAACCATGCAGGGACCGAAACGATGGCTGTATCAGCGCGAAGCCCGCCTGGTGCTGGAACGCGACCGGGCTGCGGCCAGGATTGCGGATTTTGGAACTTTCGTTACCGAGCCGGAAACCGCCCTTTTTCAGGGGCTGGCGCCAGAAAGCGCGGCAAAGATGCGCGCCATTGGCAATGGCGTTGATGCCGGATATTTTACGCCGGAACAGCATTATACGCCGCTATATGATGCCGCAATTCCTCACTTCGTGTTTACAGGCACCATGGATTACTGGCCCAATATTGATGCGGTAAACTGGTTCGCAGATGCGATATTCCCGCATATCTGTGCGCGTATAAAAAACGCGCAATTCATGATCGTCGGGGCCAATCCGTCTGCTGATGTGATGCGGCTTGGCAATCGCCCGGGAATTACCGTGACTGGCCGGGTTGCGGATGTGCGTCCCTATATTGCGCATGGCGCAGCTAGTGTCGCGCCAATTCGCATTGCCCGTGGCATCCAGAACAAGGTTCTCGAAGCCATGGCGATGGCGCGCCCGATTGTTACGGCATCGCCCGCTTTTGAAGGCATTACGGCAATCCCCGGCAAGGATCTGATTGTGGCCGATGACCCCCAGGACTTTGCAGACAAGGCCTGCAAGATCGCCTTGGGAGAAATTGATGGCCGGGCATTAGGTCAGGCGGCGCGCCAGTGTGTGTTGGCGCATTATAGCTGGGCGGCGCAAATGTCGAAATTTGACGCACTTCTAGGAAGCTAGCAATGCGGCCACGCGCCCTGTTTCTGGATCGGGACGGCGTTATTAACATCGACGCCGGCTATACCTACAGGATCGAAACATTCCATTTTGTCGATGGCGTCTTCGATCTGTGCCGTACGGCGCATGCGCTTGGCTATCTGCTCATCATTGTAACGAATCAGGCGGGCATTGGACGTGGATATTATACCGAGGCGGATTTTCAACATCTGACCGCCTGGATGCGGGACCGATTTGCCGCTGAGGGCGCGCCCCTGAGCGCTGTCTATCACTGCCCCTATCACCCCGATGGCGTGGGGGAATATCGCAAACAGTCGGACTGGCGCAAACCCGCACCCGGAATGCTGTTACAGGCGGCACGGGATTTTTCATTGGATATGCCCGCCAGCCTGCTGATCGGGGACAGCGAACACGATATTGCGGCGGCCCGGGCGGCGGGCCTTGGGGCGGCGGTGCGTTTTGGCGATCCGGCGACAGTCATAAGCGCCGCCGACAGAATATTCGCCACCCACGCCGAAATCAGCGCATGGCTATCCCGGTTTTCAGCCAGGTAGAAAAAGCTGCCTGAAATCCAGGGCTTTACAGGCCTATATGGATTAAGGACAATTTATTAACCTTCATCCAATATTAAGTGTATTTATGGGGGGTTATATCGTCTAGAATCCCCAGGATGAGGGTTTTGTTTGCATTGGCACGGGCTGGATGCTTTATCACAGACGCATTGGCGCAATTACGAGTATTTACACCATGAGCAGTGATTTGTTGACTTTATCGGGGCATTTGCGGTCTGCAACCGGGCGCGGCCGGGTTGTCGGGTTTGTTGCTATATTGCTGTCCAGCGTAGCAACGAGCCCTGTCCATGCCGAAGGGCTGATGGAGGCCCTGACGGCGGCCTATCAAACCAGTCCGGTTCTGGATGCGCAGCGCGCCGCCCTGCGCGCCACGGATGAAACCGTATCCCAGGCCCTGTCCGGATGGCGGCCGCAGGTTACGGTGTCCAGCACCTATGGCAGACAGGCGATTCGCACCGAACAGCCGCTATCCTTCGTCGGAGCGGCCAACCGCAGCATCAGTAACGACCGGCAGATTTCACCCATCACCGGCGAAATCAAACTCAGTCAGCCGGTCTTTCGTGGTGGCCGCACGGTGAATAGCGTCCGTCAGGCGGAAGCCGGGGTAATGGCGGGCCGTGAATTACTGCTATCTACCGAACAATCGGTGCTGTTAAGCGCTATCACCGCCTATATGGATGTGCAGCGTGACAAGGCCGTGGTTGATCTGAGCAAGAATCAGGTCGAAGTGCTGACACGTCAATTGCAGGCCACCCAGGACCGCTTCCGCGTGGGCGAAATCACCCGCACCAATGTCGCCCAGTCCGAAGCGCGCCTGAGCAGCGCCGTGTCCAATCTTACCGCCGCTGAGGCCGCGCTGATCGCCAGCAACTCGGCCTATGAAAAAACCATTGGGCATCAGCCCGCCGGGCTTGAGCCGCCACCGCCATTCCCGCCCCTTCCGCTAACCGAAGAGGAAGCGCAAACCAAAGCTCTCGATCGTAATCCGCAGCTGCGCGCGGCGCTGGAGGCGGAACGCGCCTCTGCCCATGCTGTAAAAGTGGAAATCGGCAAATTATTGCCCACGGTGGCGCTGGAAGCCAGTGCGCGCGTTGTGAACGATGTCGGCGCAGAAGGGCTTGAGCAGGACGAAGCCGCAATAACAGCCTTATTGCAGGTGCCATTATATCAATCCGGCGCGGAGTATGCCGCCGTTCGTCAGGCGCGCGAAATCAACAGCCAGCGCAGGCTGGAAGCAGCCCAGGCCCGGCGTCAGGTCATCGAAGGCGTTCGCAACGCCTGGGAAGGTCTGCGTTCGACACGTGCGCGTATTGTGTCCGACAAGGAAGCCGTGCGGGCCAATGAAATCGCCCTGGAAGGGGTGCGCCAGGAGGCCGATGTCGGCGCACGCACGACCCTGGACGTGCTGGATGCGGAGCAGGAATTGTTGAACGCGCGCGTGGCCCTCGTACGTTCGCGGCGCAACGAGGTCGTCGCCGCCTATAGCCTGTTGAGCGTAACCGGCAACCTTACCGCTGGTGAACTGGGGCTGGCCGTTGCAGCCTATGATCCGCTACAGCATTACAATGAGGTTCGTACAAAAATGATCGGCACCCGTGCAGATACCAGTGTGCAGGCTCCAGAAGCCACTGATGGTCCGCCGTCAACCGACACCAATAGCAAGTAAAGCGCGTCAGATGTTCTTCGTATCCCGGAGTATATTTGCAGGTGACTGAATGAGCGAAAATCAGCCGGGCGGCGCGCCGGAGCCGACAATGGAGGAAATCCTTTCCTCCATCCGCCGCATCATTTCCGATGAAGATCAACCTGTGGAAGCGCCGGTTGCAGCCCCGGTTGCAGCCAGGCAACCGCCTGCTGCAAATCCATCCGCCCCCGTGGCCCCCGCCCCCGATCCGTTTGACGACATTGTGATCGAGCCGGAACCAGAACCTGTACAGGAAGACGTGCTGGAATTGACCCAAATGGTCAATGAAGACGGCACCGTCACCGATATCGACGAATTGCTTGAGGAGCCGGAACCCGAACCCGTCTTCGAGGAAGAGCCGGTTATGGCGCCGCCACCGCCCCCCCCGATTGCGCCAACTCCCCCTGCCGAGCCGATCATGGGTGATATGGAGGCCAATCTGGCCGCCGCTGCGCTCAATCAGCTTGTGGTGGAAATGCCGAAATTTATCGGCATCGGCCAGGGCCTGACACTTGAGGAAATCACCAAGGAATTGCTGCGCCCCATGCTGAAACAATGGCTGGATGCGCATCTGCCCGGTACGGTCGAGCGGTTGGTGCAGGAAGAAATCGCCCGCGTCTCCCGCCTGCACCGTTGACGCTGGCGCTATTTGCGTTTAGGCCAACCAAACGCATTTTACGCCAACAGGCCTTAATACATGCTCGAAAAACATTACCAGCCCGCTGACGCCGAACAACGCATCTATGACGCCTGGGAAAATGCGGGCGCGTTCCGCTGCGGACAAACCCCCGGCGCAAAAAGCTTTTCCATTGTCATTCCACCGCCCAATGTCACCGGCAGCCTGCATATGGGCCATGCCCTGAACAATACGTTGCAGGATATTCTGATCCGGTTTGAACGCATGCGCGGGCGCGACGTGCTGTGGC
>DAIOWE010000029.1:0-21808 GCA_036758605.1 Pseudomonadota bacterium
TTCGCACCGCGAAAGGCGGCGCGGTAATAATTGATCATTGCGGTCAATGCGCCCGGTCGCAGCGCATTGCGCCTGTATACGTCGAGAACTTCGCGGGGAAAGCGGGATTTGTCCACCGCCATGCCGCGAAATACATCACCAATGCTCTTTGCGCCATCACGCGCCAGGCCCCATTCCGGCAGCCAGGGCAGTTGAAAGAAAAACACATACCAGGACCGCTTCAATTGCGCCCAGGTCCGCATCCCGCGCGCAAAAAGTTTTGGATGCGGAATATTCATCACCACCAGTTTTTTCAGTGGCCGTATATTGCGCAGCGCAAATTCCCAGGCAATCACACCGCCCCAGTCATGGGCGATCAGCATCACTTCTTCTGCCCCGGATGCGTCAATCAGACCGGCCACATCGGCCAGCAGATGCGCCATGGCGTAATTCGCAACACCAACAGGCCGCGAACTATTGCCATAGCCGCGCAAATTCGGCGCCCAGGCCAGATAACCCATTTCCGCCAGCATCGGCAATTGATGCCGCCAGGAAAAAGCATGCTCCGGGAAACCGTGCAGGCACAGCGCCAGTTTTTTGCCGCCGCCGCACATATCCACTTCAAAGCGCTGGCCATTGGCCTCGACAAATTCTGTGATCGGGGTTTGCATGTTTTTTTATTCCGCCAGTGATAGACTGTTAGAGTTGATCTGGATCATATCCTGATTGTTAGCGGTATGGGATAATAACCAAATGGTAAAAGAAAACGGCAGATCTGAAAAACGGGTGGGCGCATTACGGGCGGAGGAGCTGCGCCGCAGTTGTGAAAGCGGCTGCCTGGATTTTGACAGCACGGCGGAGCTTGCAGCGCCTGATCAGGTGTTCGGGCAGGAGCGCGCGATCAACGCCATCGCGTTTGGCGCAGATATTGCGCGCGAGGGGTATAATCTGTTTGTGCTTGGCGAACCGGGCAGCGGCAAGCGTTCGCTGGTCCGTCAATTGCTGGAACAGCGCGCCGCAGCCGAGCCGCCGCCCAGCGACTGGGTCTATGTGTATAATTTCGCGGAACCCTATAAACCAAACGCCATTGAACTGCCCGCGGGGCAGGGGGTGCGCTTTCGCGATGCGCTGTCGCAGATGGTCGATGAACTGCGCACCGCGCTTCCGGCGATTTTTGAAGGCGAGGAATATCGCGTGCGCCGTCACGCCATTGACGAGAAATTTCAGGGCCGCCAGCAGGCGGCGTTTGAGGTTCTGGAAAATCGCGCCATGGAAAAATCCATTCGCGTGATCCGCACACCCGCCGGGATTACCCTGGTGCCGGTGCGTAACAACGAACTGGTAAAGCCCGAAATTTTCGAGGCCATGCCAGAGGCCGAACGCAGGCAGATCGAAGCGGACATTCAGGAACTGCAACGCAGCATGGTTCAGACCTTCGAGCAGATGCCGCGCCTGGAAAAAGAGCGCCGTCAAAGCCTGCGCGAACTTAACCGTGAATTCGCCAATTTCGCCGTGCGTGAAATCATGGATGAAGAGCGCGCGGCCTTTTCTGAAATATCCGAAGTGCGTGATTACCTGGATATGGTGCAGGCGGATATCATCAATAATGTGCAGATGTTTGTGCAGTCACAGGAAATGCAGGAAGCCTCGGAACTGCCTGGCGGCGCGCAGCAAGGTGGCGACGGCATGGCGCAAAATCCGCTGGGAAACCCGTTTCACCGCTATGAAGCAAACCTGATCGTTGATAACTCCCAAACCAAAGGCGCGCCGGTGGTGGACGAAGGCAAACCCACGGTGCAGCAACTGGTCGGGCGGGTCGAGCATATTGCCCAGATGGGCGCCCTTATTACCAATTTCATGCTGATCAAACCGGGTGCCTTGCACCGGGCCAATGGTGGCTATCTGCTGATCGATTCGCGCGCTCTGCTGATGCAGCCCTTTGCCTGGGAAACGTTAAAGCGCGCTTTGTGGAACCGCGAAACGCGCATCGAATCCCCCGCCGACATGTTCTCCATGGTCAGTACCATCTCGCTGGAGCCGGAACCCATTCCGCTGCGCACCAAAGTGGTGCTGTTTGGCGAGGCGCTGACCTATTATCTGCTATCGGCGCATGACCCTGAATTTCAGAGCCTGTTCAAGGCCGTGGCGGAGATGGAAAGCACGGTCGATTGGACACCCGAATCCGAACGCGCCTTCGCCGGTCAGTTGGCGGCCATCTGCCGTGCTGAATCCGTGCGCCATCTGGACCCGGGCGGGGTCGCGCTGATGATCGAACAGGCCGCGCGCCATGCGGCGGATGCCGAAAAATTATCCATTCACATGGGGCATATTGCCGATCTGCTGCGCGAGGCGGACTACTGGGCGCACAAGGCGGGGGCGGAATTGATCACCGCTGCGCATGTGCAGCAGGCGGTCGATATGCGCGAAGAACGCATCGGGCGCATCCGAGAAAAAAGCCAGGAATCCATCACCCGCGATATTGTGCTGATCGACACGGATGGCGCGCGCATCGGCCAGATCAATGGCTTGAGTGTTTTGTCCATTGGCGATTTGAGTTTTGGTCGGCCCACGCGCATTTCGGCGCGCATCGGCATTGGTGCGGGCCGTGTGCTGGATATTGAACGCGAAGTGGAACTGGGTGGGCCGCTGCATTCCAAAGGCGTATTGATCCTGTCTGGCTTTTTGCGTGAACGTTTTGGCGTGGAAAGCCCTCTGGCGCTAACGGCCAGTCTGGTGTTTGAGCAATCCTATGGCGGCGTGGACGGGGACAGCGCTTCTTCGGCGGAATTATACTGTCTGTTGTCGGCGATTGCGGAAGTGCCCATTCAGCAATGCTTTGCCGTGACCGGATCGGTCAATCAGCATGGCGATGTGCAGGCCATCGGCGGCGTGAACGAAAAAATCGAGGGATTTTTCGATATTTGCAAGGCGCGCGGGCTAAGCGGCAAACAGGGTGTGCTGATCCCCAGTGCCAATGTAAAACATCTGATGCTGCGCCAGGATGTCGTGGCTGCGGTGCGTGAGGGGCGTTTTCATATCCATGCCATTGATAGCATTGATCAGGGGATAGAAGTGTTGACCGGCATCCCGGCGGAAAGCATCAATGCCCGCGTCGCGGCGCGTCTTTCGGCCTTCGTGAAAGTGCGTAAATCGGCGGATGGCGAAACCGGAGAACGCCCCGGAGAACGCCAATGAGCCGCGCGCCGGAACCACCGCATAAGACGCCCTATAACCGGTTGGTGATTGGCTTCAATCATCATATGGAATGCCGCAGCGTACTCAATTTTGCAGCGCAGGTCGCCCAGGTGGCCGGGGTGGAGCTTGCAGGCGTGTTTGTCGAGGATCAGGAATTGCTGGATCTGGCGCGGTTGCCATTCTCCGCCGAAATCCTGCCGTCCAGCCGTCAGACCCGCAATCTTGATCCAACAAGCATGCAGGGCGAATTGCGCGCTATCGCCCTGCAGATGCACAATGCCTTGCGCAGGCTGGCCGAACATACGCGAAGCCAATATAGTTTTCGCACCGTTCGCGGACATTTATTGCATGCGCTGGTCGCGCAGGCGGAGGCGGGGGACTTGCTTTTGCTGCGCACCGCCGATTTTCCATGGCGTGGCGCAGGCACGGCCCCGCTGCGCATCGGCGGCCCCGTTGTTCTGCTGGAACCGCCCGGCAGCGGAAACGGAAACCTTGTCCGTCTGGCGCAGGATGTCGCCCGCACCATGCAACAGGAAATAATCATTGAGCGTAACTATGAAGGGCCGCAAACTTTGCGCGGCCTGAGCGCGGGTCTGATTATCGTACCCGCTACGCTATTCACGGCCAGCGAAGATATTGAACGCTTCGTTGCGGCGGCCCCCTGTCCGGTGCTGATTGTTCCCGCAAGTGCGTAATTTTCCTATTCTGGCGCCTGCCAGTTTTGCAGGCATTGGATCAGGCGTTGCGTGCTTGTATCATCGTCCGGCAGTGCGCCTATGCGCAGCCAGTGCGGCATTGAGTCAAACCGGCGCACATAAATCCCATATTGCGCCAGATGCGTGAATAAGTGATCTGCATAAAGTGTATCCAGCAGGCTGAACAGGGGATGCGAGCCAATAATGCGCAGTCCCTGTTGCGCCAGCATGGCGTTGCGCTGTTCAGCGGCATTTGAAAGCCGTGCGCTTGTGTGCGTGATCCATGCGCGATCCCGCAACGCCTGTGTTCCCACGGCGCACGCCATGCCGCTTACCGGCCAGGGGCCAATCAGCACGGCAATGCCGGCGATCAATTCTGGCGCGGCCAGCGCAAAACCAAGCCGCAGCCCCGCCAGCCCAAAAAATTTCCCGAATGAACGCAGGATGATAACATTTGGGTGTGCGTCCAGATACGGGCAAAAGCTGTTATCCGGATCGCAATCCATGAACGCCTCATCCAGCACCAGCCAGCCGCCGCGCATGGCCAATTGCGCTGCCATCCTGGTCAGTTCCGCGCCGGGCGTGATGCGCCCGTCAGGATTGTTGGGATTGACCAGCACAATCACATCAAAATCTGCATCCTCAATGCGCTGTATATCAATCTGTGTGACGTCATGCCCCGCACGGCGCCAGCACAGGGTGTGTTCCGCATAGGTGGGGCCGGTGACGCCAATGCGACCCGCGCCATGCTGTTGCGCCCGCAAAAAAGGCAGCCACTGGATAAGCGCCTGGGTGCCGGGAGCGGCGGTTATTTGCGCCGCATCAACCCGGTAATATTCCGCCGCCGAACGATAAAGATTGCCAAGCGATTTTGTATCAGGCAGGTGTTGCCATGCACGCGGGTCTATTTCCGGAATGGGATAGGCCTGCGGATTAATGCCGGTGCTAAGGTCAATCCATGGCTGTTGCGCCTGGGGGAAAGCGCTGCGGATCGCGGTTAGATCGCCGCCATGTCCGGTTAAAGCAGATTGCATATGTGGTGGCGCCAGTTGAAAAGCAGGATGGCATGATAGCAGGTTTCGCACTTGTTTTTGATTATATATTTGGTTATCCGCAATGGCTGTACCGGCGGATCGGCCATCCGGTAACATGGATTGGCGCGTTTATCAGTTTTGCCGACCGTAGCTATAATCGTGAATCCGATACGGACGAACAGCGCAAGACCTCTGGCGCGGTGATGCTGCTTGGCGTTGTGGCGCTGGCGGCGGGTTGGGGCTGGGTTTGCCTGTGGCTGGCGCATGCGCTGCCGATGAGCTGGGTGTGGGAACTGATTCTGGTTGCAAGTTTGCTGGCGGGGCGCAGTTTGCATACGCATGTGGCCGCAGTGCGAAATATTTTGCGTGATCACGGCATAGAGGCCGCACGGCGCGAACTGTCGAAAATTGTCGGGCGCGACACCAGTCAGTTGGACGAAACGGATGTCTGCCGCGCCGCGATTGAATCGCTGAGCGAGAACACGTCGGATGGTCTGGTCGCGCCATTGTTCTGGTATCTGCTGGCGGGATTGCCAGGGATCGCGATTTACAAGGCGGTCAATACGGCCGACAGCATGGTTGGCTATAAATCCGCGCGGCATTTGCATTTCGGCTGGGCTTCGGCCCGGATGGATGATTTGCTTAATCTGGCGCCCGCGCGTTTAACGGCGCTGTTCTATGCTGTGGCGGCCATTTTTTATGGGCCCGCCCGCCCGCTCAATGCACTGAAAGTGGCGTGGCGGGATGCGCAAAAGCACGCCTCGCCCAATGCAGGCTGGCCGGAAGCCGCTATGGCGGGTGCGCTGAACATTCGGCTTGGCGGGCCGGGAATGCGCGGTGGCGTCCCGCATCCCGATCCTTATTTTGGCAAAGGCCGGGTGGCGTTGAACGTGGCGGATATTTCCACCGCGCTGGCGCTGTATCGCCGCCTGTGTGCGCTGGTGCTGATTTTGACGCTGGCGGCAAGCTGAACGGCGCACAAATAAGCACTGGACGCAATGGTCTGCCCGGGTGCTAGACTGTGCGCGTTAGTTGCGGATGCGTACCTGGCCCACACGGCCCAAACCATAATAATAGATGGAGGCGCCTATGCCCGCTTTGGAAACCATGCGTGTGCTTGAATTCACCCAGTGGGAGGCCGGTCCAAGCTGCGCCATGATGCTGGCCTGGCTGGGCGCCGATGTGGTGAAGGTGGAGCCGCCCGGAGGCGAGGTGGCGCGCCAGATGCTGGGCGTTGGACCAGGCGACAGCCAGTATTTCCTCAATTACAACGCCAACAAGCGCGGTCTTGCGCTGGATCTGAAAAGCCCCAAAGGCAAGGAACTGTTGCTGAAGATGCTGCCGAATTTCGATGTGTTCATCGAAAATCAGGGGCCGGGAACGGTGGAGCGTCTTGGGCTGGGTCCGGAGATCCTGTGCGCGGCGCATCCCAAACTGATCTATGCCCGCATCAAGGGCTTTGGCCTGGATGGCCCCTATGCGGACTATAAAAGCTTTGATCCGCTGGCCATGGCGGCGGCAGGCATATTTTCGATGACCGGTCCTCCGGATGGCCCGCCGTTCCCCACCGGCGGAACATTTGCCGACACCGGCACCGGCATTACCACCGCTCTGGCGATTACCGCGGCCTATGTACAGCGCCAGCGCACCGGCAAGGGCCAGGTGATCGAACTGTCGATGCATGAAGTGATGACCATGTTCATCCGTACACTGACGGCGACAAGCTGGGGTCCGGGGCAGGCGCCCGTCGGGCGCCGCACGCATGAAGGCATGCCGCCCTCGGGGATTTTCCGCTGCAAGGGCGGCGGACCCAATGATTATGTGATCACGGTGGTCATTCTGCCCGCCATGTGGCGGGCGCTGTGTGAAGTGATTGGCCGGCCCGAACTGACAGATGATCCCCGTTTCGCCCAGCCGGCGGCGCGTTTCAAGAACTGGGAAGAACTTAAAGCCATCATCAATGCCTGGACTTCACTGCGCGACAAACATGAAGTCATGCGCCTGATGGGGGCCGCCGGTGTGCCGTGCAGCGCGATATTCGACACCAGCGAGGTGTTCTCCGATCCGCATCTTCAGGCGCGCGATTTCTTTCAGAAGGTGCCGCATCCGGAAAAAGGCGAGATCCTGATGATGCGCTCACCCATCCGGCTTTCGGATTCCGACGTGCCGATTGTTGCAGCGCCACTGGCGGGGCAGCACAGCCGTTCCATATTACAGGCCGAACTTGGGTTGAGCGATGATCAGCTTGAGGCCCTGGCCAAAGAAGGCGTGTTCGTGCAGCATGAATAAATCAGGCAAATGAAATAATAAACTTTCAACAGGGGTTATCCTATGATGCGCGCTATGAACGCATCGCGGAAGCTTTTGGCGGCGTGGGCTATTATGTGACAGACGAAGCGGAACTGGGGCCGACCCTTGATGCCGCGATGGAGAACCGCAAGCCGCAGCAGTTTAACTTGCACGGTTAGGCGGCCTGACGCGCCGCCTGTAATGTCGCGCGCACTTCCGCCGGGGTGGCGAGCGTACCGCCTGCGGCATGAATGGCTTTTACCGCCGCTTCGGTAATCTGAATATTGGTCTGGGGGCTGCCGTGACGGGCGTCTTCCAGACCCACCCGCACATGGCCGCCCAATTGCACGGTTTGCGCCAGAATTGGCGAATGGTCCACATCCAGCCCGGCAATCATCCAGGGCGCATTGGGGGCTTCTTCTTTCAGCAATTCATGAAAGGCGGTCAGCGCATAGCCGCGCGGCGGATAGCTGAAGGTGAAATGATCGCTGAACATCAGCCGGTAGATCGGCTGTCCGGCGCCGGGCTGTTCGGCGGCAAGCCGCGCGCCCATGCGGATAAAGCCCGGTTCATAACAGGCATAGGCCATCGGCACGCCATGCTCGGCGGAAATGCGCAAACCGGCGCGCACATGGGCGGCTGTGTTGGCGTATAAAAATCCCTCGCGGCCCGCTTTCAGATCCCGCTCATGCGCGAAATTCATCGAGCCAGGATCGAGCGCGCCCCATTCGCACAGTCCCCGGTCCGCCAGCCCTTTCAGCGCCGCAAAGCGGTCTGCCGCGCCCTTTGTGCCTGCAATCTCCGAATTTTCATCGGCGGGCAAGGTGGGATACACAATGGCGTCACTCTTTTCCCGGATGCCCGCCACGATGGCGGCATAAAGCTCCGGATCGTCCTTTTGCCGCCCGGTGCTCTCGTCATAGGAATGAAAATGAATGATCGCCGCGCCCGCATCAATGCAGGCCAGCGCGTCCGATACTATTTCCTTAACGGTTACCGGCAGATGCGGCTGCACCCGCCGTCCCCATGGCCCATTAACGGCAACTTCCAGCCAGGTTTTGTGCGCCATGATTTCCTCCTGTCATTTATTTTCGAGCTTGAACCGTTTCCGGCTGCAATTCAATCGTCTCCATCCTCCTTGACAGGAAGCCCCGCCACCTATGAAATACTGCTAACAAGAATAGAGCAGATGGGAGACAGGCGCCATGCGTGATGGATACAAGATCGTTGATACGGATTGCCACCAGATGGAAAATCAGGCCGTCTGGTCGGATTATATCGATGCGCCGTTCAAGGGGCGCGAGCCGAAACCCGCCGAGTATAAAGGTAAAAAATTATTCTGCGTGGAAGGCGAGCCGGTGCAGCCGCCCGAGGAGGAAGGCCATTATCCCATGCATGCGCCGGAATTCCTGGAGGCGGTGGACAAGGCCATGCGCCGTTTCAAGCGCGCCCGCGACACCCGCTTCAGCCCGGAGAGCCGGTTGATGGACATGGATGAAGAAGGCGTCGATGTGCAGATCATGTATCCGACCATTGGCGGGCAAATATTGGGCCGGGAATTCAGGGATCCGGAACTGCTGGCCGCCATCTGCCGCGCCTATAATGAGTGGAGCCGGGAATATTGCGCGAAAGATCCAAAGCGCCTGCGCTGGGCGGCGATGTTGCCGCTTCAGGCGACCGATCTGGCGATTGAAGAGGCAAAGCGTGCGACGGCAAATGGGGCCGTGTCGTTTTATGTTCGGCCCAATCCGGTGCATGGCCGGAATCTGCACCATAAAGACAATTGGCCGCTGTGGGAGGTTGTGGAAAAGCTGAACACACCGCTCAGTTTGCATGACAGCGGTTCGCCGCGTCTTCCTTCCTATGGCGACCGGATGGAATCCCACACGGCCGGGCATATTCTCGCGCATCCGTTTGAGGCGATGTCGGCGATGGCGGGGCTGATCTGGTTTGGCGTGGCTGAGCATTTCCCCAAACTGCGCATCGTGCATGTGGAGGCGGATGCGGGCTGGACCCCCTATTGGCTGCAACGCATGGAGCAGCATTATGATTTTTCCGGCAAGGCGGAACATCCTCATATGCTCAAGACGCCGACGGAATATTTCAAACAGAATTTCTTTGTCGCGGCGCGCGGCGATGAGCGCACTTTGGGCGCGGCCATTGATCTGGTGGGCGAGGATTATTTCCTGTTCAACACCGATTATCCGCACCCGGATGGCACCTTCCCCTGGGGCATGAAAAGCCTTGTTGATCAGCCGATTTCATCAGACGCCAAACGCAAAATCCTGTGGGACAATGCGGCGCGCGCCTTTAATCTTGCGGGGTAATCTCCGTTCTGGTTGTCATCCTGAGCGAAGCGAAGGATCTCCCGCCCGGAATTCCACCGATGGGGATCCTTCGCTTCGCTCAGGATGACAAAATAGAAGTTTATCAGCGGCCTGTTTATTACCAGGAAGGAAAAAACAGATGGCGAATACCAGCAATTCCAAAAAGGTCGTGCTGATTCCCGGCGAAGACGCCGCACCCGAGGCGTTTCATCCCACTGTGGCGCTGATCGACCGGTTGGATGTTCCCATAGAGTGGGATGTCCCGCCGGTGGGTGAAGCGGGCATCGCGCAACATGGCCATCCATTCCCGCAGATGGCGCAGGACGCCATCGACAGGGCGGACGCCACGCTGTTCGGCTCCACCAATGGGGCCAGCATGGGGGCGATGCGGCATCTGCGCTGGGGCAAGAAAACCTACGCCAATGTGCGCCCGGCGCGCTGGTTTCCGGGCTGCAACAGCCCGCTTAAAAATCCGCAGGGCATTGATCTGGTGATTGTGCGCGAAAATATGGAAGACACCTATGTGGGCGTCGAAGGCGATCTGGCCGATCTGGCGCCGATTAATTTCGTCAGCCGTCTGCACCGCAAGCCGGTTCAGGAAATGGGCAAGGGAAAATATGCGCTGAAGGTGATTACCGAGGCCTGTACGCAGCAGATCACGGCATTTGCCTGTGAGCTGGCGTTAAAGCGCGCTGCGGCCAGCGGCAAACGCCCGCATGTCACCAGCGGCACCAAACATAATATTTCGCCCATTGCCGACGGCTATTTTCTGGAAGTGGCGCGCGAGACGGCGAAAAAATATCCCGACGTGCATTTTGATTCGCTGCTGGCCGATGATCTGGTGCACAAGCTGATCATCAATCCGCACGCTTTTGACGTGATTGTGTTGCCCAATCTGTATGGCGATCTGTTTTCCGATGCGGCGGGCGGCGTGATCGGCGGCCTGGGCCTTTGTCCCAGCGGCTGTTACGGCAAGGATTATGCCTATTTCGAATCCGCGCATGGATCGGCGCCGGATATTATGGGCAAGAACATCATCAATCCGACGGCAACGATTTTTTCGGCGGCCATGATGCTGGAATATCTGGGCTTCAATGAAAAGGCTGCGCGCCTGGTGAAGGCCGTTGAAAAGGTCTATGCGGAAGGCCGGCATCTAACCCCGGATCAAGGTGGCAAGGCGAGCACGACTGAATTCTGCGATGCGGTGGCAAGGGCGCTTTAACGCCCCTTACGCCGTCCGATCCAGCCCTTGCGCCAGAAATATCCCAGCAGGCCAGCGGCGGTGGCCCCCATCAGGGAAAGTGAAAACAGATAGCCGTAACGCCAGCCAAGCTCCGGCATGTTCCAGGGCGATACGCTCCGGTCAAAATTCATCCCGTACAGGCTGGCGATAAATCCCAGCGGTATGAAAATGGTGGCGATGATGGTCAGCACCGTCATGATTTCATTCATCCGCACACTGGCGCCGGAATGGTACAGATCGGTAATATTCCCGGCCAGCTCGCGCGCCGTATCCACAATGTCGATCAATTGAAAACAATGGTCCGCGCAATCACGAAAATAGACCCGCGTGGTTTCTGAAATAAACGGCGAGCGTTCGCGCGTCAGAATATTCAGCACATCGCGCAGCGGCCAGATGGCGCGCCGGACCAGCATGAGTTTCCGGCGGATGGCATGCAGTTCGTGAATGGCGTTTATGTCCGTGACGCCAAGAATTTTATCCTCCAGCTGTTCAATGGCCTCGCCATAATTTTCCAATATCGGGAAATATGAATCCGTGACCGCGTCAATGAGCGCATAGGCCAGATAGTCAGCGCCTTCATTTCGGATGCGGCTGCCTTCCTGGTTAAGCCGGGTACGGATCGTTTCAAAACTGTCACCTGGCTTTTCCTGAAAGCTCAGGACAAAATCTTTCCCCAGAAAAATGGAAAACTGCTCTGGAATAAACTCTCCGGTGACTTCGGACATCTGCATGACAATAAAGGTGTGATCTGGATAATCTTCAATTTTGGGGCGTTGATGCACATTGATGACATCTTCCAGCGCCAGCCGGTGCAGGCCGAATATTTCTCCAATTTCCTGCAATACGACCACATCGCCCAGCCCAGCAACGTCTATCCAGGTCACGCCGCGTTTGTGCGCCATTTTTTTGCGCAGCATCCTTGTGTCTGAAATAAGCGTATCTTCTGTTGCGGCGGTGTCATAAGCGATCATCCGGATGATCGGGGCAGGGGCGGCGGGATCAGCGATAAGGGTTCCCGGCTGGCTTCCCATGGGTGCACGGCGCTTCACCACCAGAATTTTTCTGGATAATTTCGGGGACTGCTTTACCATGATGACCGGCCCTTGGTTTGCTGCGGGTTTCAGTTAGAATAGTTTAAAGGAATCACCACCGGGAAGATTATGTTCAAAGTTAGCACCGATCCAGAGCGTGTTGGCCTGTGTTCCAAACGATTGGCGCGCATTGGCCCGCACTTCCAGAAATATATTGATGACGGAAAACTTTCCGGCGTCCTGACACTGGTGGCCCGCAAGGGGCAGTTGGCCTATCTGGACAGTCGTGGGAAAATGGATATTGAGGCGGGCATGGCGCTTGCGCCGGACGCCATATTCCGCATCTATTCCATGACCAAGCCCATTACCTCGGTGGCGGCCATGATGCTGTATGAAGAGGGCCGCTTTCAACTGGACGATCCCATCAGCCGCTATCTTCCCGCCTTTACCAATGCCCAGGTTTACACCGGCGGATCAGCGCGCAAGCCGGAGACCGTTGCGGCGGAACGCCCCATAAGCTTCCGTGATCTGTTCACCCATACGTCTGGATTGACCTATGGTTTTATGGGCACGTCGCCGGTAGACGCCATGTATCGCCTGAATGAACTTGATGGCGGCACAACGCAATTATCCACGGCAGAATTCATGAACAGGCTGGCACAAATGCCGTTGCAGTTTCATCCAGGCGCGCGCTGGAACTATTCCATGTCCACGGACGTGCTGGGCCATCTGGTTGAAGTAATTTCCGGTCAGCCGCTGGATGAATTTTTCCGTACCTGGATTTTTGATCCGCTAGGCATGACTGATACCGGCTTTAGCGTGCCAGCAAAGGATGCCGGGCGGCTTACCACAAATTATTCCAAACGCAAGGATGGCGGTTTGCAGGTGGCGGATGCACCCGCGACCAGCCGCTATCTGAAGCAGCGGAAATTTTTATCGGGCGGCGGCGGTCTTGTGGGAACGGCGGCGGATTATCTGCGTTTTTGCAGCATGTTGATGAATAAGGGTGAACTGGATGGCGCGCGGCTGCTGGGGCGCAAGACGGTGGAATATATGACCTGCAATCATTTGCCATCGGGGGGCGATCTGACCAGCATGGGACAGGCCGTTTTCAGCGAAACCAGCTATGACGGCATCGGCTTTGGCCTGGGCTTTTCAGTGATGCTTGACCCCTCGAAGGCGCAGGTTATTGGGACACCGGGCGAATATGCCTGGGGTGGCATGGCCAGCACCATGTTCTGGATTGACCCGCGCGAAGAATTGATCGGCATGCTGCTGACGCAATTGATGCCTTCTTCCAGCTATCCCCTGCGCCGGGAAATGAAAGTGCTGACCTATCAGGCGTTGATTGATTGACCTGCTATACCAGATGCCCGCTGGTGCTGCGCTGCTCAATTTCCTGCCGGATACGCGCCTGACCTTCGGCGTCAATCGGGAAGTTCCAGATCAGCAGGGCGGATAATATTTTCAGCACTACCGGCACGATGCTATAGAGCAATGCAAGCCCAAGCAGTGAACGCGCGTCATTATTCATGGCCTGTGCGTCAAAGCCGATATAGCCCAGCAATGGAAAAGCAATGCCAACGGCGCCCGCAAGCGACAGTTTGGTCGCGACGCCCCACATGGCGAAATACAGGCCGGTCCGCTGGACGCCGCTTTCAATTGTATCCGCGTCCACCACATCGGCCTGCATCGAGGCAGGCAGCACCATGTCGGCACCAAGGCCAATTCCGCTCAGAATGGTGATCGTCAGAAATGCCGGGACATCCCCCCGCCCCAGAAAGGGCACCCACATGAAAATCAGACAAGCCCATAGCATGGAGGCACCCCAAACCCTGTGCTTGCTATATCGTTTCGTGAGCATAAGCCATATTGGAACCGATATGATGCCTGCCGCAAAATAGGCGAACAGCAATATTCCCTGATATTCAGCGGCATGCAGCGTATGGGTAACAAACAGCAGGAAAAGGGTTGCAGGAAGCGAATTGGCAATGCCGTTCAGCAAAAAAGCCACCAGCAATAGTTTGAATGGACGGTTGCGCCATACAATCCGCAGCCCCGTGCGCCAGCCGGTTTCACGAAAGCGGAGCGCCGGTGTTTCAGGCACGTAGCGCAATGCGAACGGAATGCTCAGGGGCAACATGATGCCGGCAAAAACAACAATGCCTATCAACGGAAGCTGCGGGTCATCACCGCTATACTTGATGATAAATGACGGAATCACGGTGGCGATCAGCGTGCCAACGACGGTTAGCCCTTCACGCCAGGCTACAATGTGTGAGCGTTCGTGATAATCGCCTGAAAGCTCTGCCCCCCATGCACTGTGTGGCAAGGTAAGCGCAGAGGAAGCGAGATAGATCATTGTACTCCAGGCGAAAAGATACAGGCTGCCGGATCCAGACGGCGGAATGCACAGCATCACTGCCGCAATCAGAATGAATGGCGCGCTTATGGCGATCCATGGTTTGCGCCGTCCCCAGCGCGTATTCAACTGATCAGAAAGAATGCCGATCACCGGCCACGAAAGCGCATCAAGTATCCGGGCAATTGTCAGCACTGTGCCAATGGCGGCAAGACTGATACCCAGTTCCTGGGCATAAAAGGGCGGGATGTAAATATAGATCGGCACAGCAAATGCGGCGATCGGCAGGGCCGGTACGCCATAGGCAATATATTTGCCCATGCCAAGCGGACGCGGCGGCGTCGGCCCGTCCGGTCCACCGGGAGATGGTGATGCTGTCACGCGCGGGCCAGGGTCATTTGTACAACATCTGTGTTGCGCGATAAAAACCCGCTTTCGCAATAAGCCAGATAATAGGTCCACATGCGGCGAAAGCGGGCGTCAAAACCAAGTTTTTCAATTTCCGGCCATTTAATCTGAAATTTCTCATGCCAGCGGCGAAGTGTATTTGCATAATCCAGACCGAACGATGTCTGTTCCTGCAGCCGCAAGTTAGCGTGGGATATCTGCGCAAGCAAGACCGAAGGGCTGGCCAGCATGCCGCCGGGAAAAATATAGCGCTGAATGAAATCGCTGCCCCGGCGATAGCTTTCAAAATACCGGTCGGCAATGGTGATCAGTTGCAATCCGGCCAGACCACCCTGTTTCAGGCTATCGTACAACTTGGAAAAATATTGTGGCCAGTAGGTTTCACCCACCGCCTCGAACATTTCAATCGATGCAATGCGGTCATATTGCGCGGACAAATCACGGTAATCCTGAATGATAATGTCAACTTTTTCAGAAAGCCCATTTTCAAATATACGCTTTTTTGAAAAATCATATTGTTCCTGGCTAATGGTAATCCCCGTTACCCGGCAGCCAATTTCCCTGCCTGCAAATTCAGCAAAGCCGCCCCAGCCGCAGCCGATTTCAAGCAGATGATGATCAGGCGCCAGGCCAATCCGTTTGGCCAATGCGCGATATTTATTATGCTGTGCCTGCTCAAGGCTTTCGCTGGCGTTTTGAAACAGCGCGGAAGAATAGGTCATGCTGGCGTCAAGCCACAGGGCATAAAAATCATTGCCCAGGTCATAATGATACTCAATGTTACGCCGCGCACCGCTGCGCGTATTTCTTTGCAGCAGGCTGTGGCGTATCCGCTGCAGCAGGGTGAACAGCCAGTTTCCATGCGCCCTGGCGCCAATGCTGCTATTGTTCAGCGCGATGACGCACAGCAGGGTTCGCAAATCCGGTGTATCCCATTGCCCATCCAGATAGGCTTCGGCAAATCCGATGCCACCGCCAAGCAGCAGTTTTTTGGCAAAACGGATATCGCGCACCAGGATGACGCCGGTATCTCCCGGCGTTGCGCCATCAAACCTGAATTTGCGGCCATCCGGCAAGGCGACAATCACGCTGCCATGAGTAATATTGGCAATGATCGCCAGCGCCGCCCGAATCCAGCCGTTCAGACCGGCAAGCCCCGCAATGTCCCTGCGGGTCACCTTCCGGACAATATCCCCGGCCGCATCTCTGGGGGGCATATCAGATATACTGGATGGCATATTGCTGCTCCGCTGTTATGTGGCGGCGGTAGGTGTCCGTGCAATGAATTTTGCACCCTTGCGCCACAACCGTAAAGCCTCAAAATGAATCGCCACAATGATCTTCAGGCTCATCAGGGGATACAGGCATAGGGCCTTCATCAGGGTGCGGGAATTAAATGGCCGCTTTTCTCCGGTCAGTGTTGCAATAAGGATCTCCCCCTCCGGCGCGTGTTCGCGGATCATAACCGACAGTTTTTCTCCGGGCATACGTAATCGAAAAGTATAGGTCATGTTCATATCAATGAATGGCGACACATAAAAATTTTTGTCGCGCTGATGGGTGATAAGCCCATCCGGTGATGGAACGCCATCAATGGCGGCAACATAGGGGTGTTTCTCGCCAAATGTATTGCGGACCTCATAAATAATGCTGCGCAGGCGGGCCTGATCATCAAAGCAAAAGAATATTGTCAACGGATTAAATACAAAACCGAACATGCGCGGGAAGCAGAGCATGAAAATACGCCCGCCGCCAAGATTTATGCCGGCATCGGCGGACAGGGCTTCTATCCACGGACGCAGCGGCGATCCATCTGCAAGGCCGTGATCCCTATCCATCAGGCTGAACAGATTAAGCCGGTTGTGAGAGAAAAACGGCGTGCGCGCCGCCAGCGCATCCAGTGCGTCAATATCCGCAAACAGTGAAAACACACGATAGACGAAACGATGGCGAAAAGGCCGCAGCCGACAATGCATGACATGGCCATAATAAATCGCGGCGTCAGGCAATGATGCGGCGCCGGTCATTCGGCAGCTTCGCGGTATGCAGCAGAGTCAGGTTCAGCCCATGGCGGTCGGATGCCGCTGATTTTTTCAGCCACCGCCAGCCCGGAACGCAGACCATCCTCATGAAATCCATGCGCGGTCCATGCGCCGCAATACCAGATATTATTTTTTCCCTGGATCATTTCAAGCCGCCGCTGGGCCCGCAGGCAGTTCATGTCATATTGCACATGATCATATTTTATCGCAGCAAAGGTCAATTTGGATTTTGGCGACGTATCGGGATTCAGCGTGATAAAGACTGGCCTGTCAGGGTTGATATTCTGTAGCCGGTTCATCCAGTAGCTGACGGATAATTGGGAATTCACTTTATCACGCGAAATATAATTCCAGCTTGACCACACCTTGCGCAGGCGCGGCATCAATGCGGGGTCACGATGCACATAGGCGATATTCGGCGCGTAGTTGACATGCCCCAGAATATCACGCTGTAGCCGGTCCGGCATTTCCAGCATGCGCAAGGCCTGATCGCTATGCGCAGCGATAATCACATGATCGAAAAATGTCTGCTGGCCGCCTGCGTCCTGGACCAGAACCTGGTCGCCAGTCCTGTTCACCCGAACCACAGGTGAATTGACGCGGATCCGGTCCGCAAACGGGGCGGTGATTTTTTTCACATATTCACGGCTTCCCCCACTGACGGTCCGCCAGCGTGGCCGGTCGCGTGACAGCAAAAAATGATTGTTGCAAAAGCTGACGAAACTTTCGGCGGGAAATCCCGGCATCCCGCCTTCCGGCATTGACCAGATCGCCCCCCCCATGGGGAACAGGTAATTGCTCCGGAAGTTTTTTGAATATCCATTCTGGTCCAGATAAGCGTTAAGCGTTAGCCCATCCAGTGCGCCACGCTTCAGATCAAGGGGGGCATTTTTATTAAACTTCTGGATTTCCATCAGCGTGGATAAAAACCGGGGCCGTAACAGATTGCGCCGCTGCGCGAATACGGTGTTCAGGCTATCGCTTCCCCATTCCAGTTTTCCGCCGCCGGTGCTGACGGCAAAACTCATATCGCTGGCTTCGCTCTTTACGTTTAGAAATGCGAACAGCGCAGTCAGATTGGTATAATTACGTTCATTATAAACGATAAACCCGGTATCCACGGGAATTTGTTCGCCGTCATAATCGATATCTACTGTATTACTGTGACCACCTATCCGGTTTTCCGCTTCATAAAGGGTTATGTCGTGAGCATGGTGTAACAGCCATGCAGCGCCCAGCCCGGAAATTCCGGAGCCAATAATTGCTATGCGCATAATCCCCCAATCCGTTATTCACAAATTCAAAAGCATGGCCCCAAAAGCATGACCGAAGCCGACGGCTCAAGGCCAATAGGTAGGATGTAATTTGGCCATTACCAATAGGTTGACAGACGAAATATTGGTAACAATAAATTGTACGCTGCCTATTTTAACTGCAACACCAGCCCGGCAGCCACGAAAACCACACGATCCGCCTGTGCGGCGATATTTTGATGCATGCGTCCCGCATGGTCGCGAAACGCCCGCGCCAGCGCGTTATCGGGTACGATCCCAAGCCCGACTTCGTTGGAAATCAAAATCACCGCACCGGCACAGTGGGCAAGAATATCTGATAATTCTGTACACGCTTGATCCGTATCCCGCCCGGCATGCATAAGATTGCTTATCCATAAACTCAGGCAGTCCACCACAATCACATGTCCGGGGTCGGCCGACTCCTGCAGCGTGCGGCTTAATTCCAGGGGGGATTCTATCGTGCGCCAGCGCGGCCCGCGATCAGCCTGATGGCGGGCGATGCGCGCGGTCATTTCATCGTCACCGGCCTCGGCGGTAGCCACAAAAATAAGTTCCGGCGAACTGCCATCGGCACGAACGGCAGATTCCGCCAGCCGCTGGGCATAGGCGCTTTTACCTGATCTTGCTCCGCCAAGTACGAATGTCAGGCGTGGTAATGGAACATCTGCTGTCATTATTGTGCCGTTATGGCACTATTCAGATGGACCGGTCAAAACCAAACGCTGGCGAATGCGCCGTGGCCGCACCTCTGTTATGCATTGCTGCGTTGGGGTTTTTATAGCTGATCATGGGCTTGCGCATGCGGCTTAATTCTTCCCCTATTGCCACTACCAGTCCTTCGCTTACGGCGCGGATACGGGCCAGCATACGGACCTGGGTCACGACACAGGCCTTGAATGCTACGGATGCGCCATGCAGCATTTCTTTCTGTCTGGCATTGATACCCGCCAGTAATTCCGGGCGCGCATGAATGGCGCGCATCTCGCGCGCATACAGCGATGAAAGCCGGGTTTTTTCTGTTTCTGTTTCACGCAGGCTGGCGGCCCGGCGTGATCGTAACAAGGTGTTTTCAGAATTGATCAGGTCTGTTAGCTGGCGTGTCAAGGTTAGGATGGCGTTCACGCGCGCCTCCAGGGTTGATGTGCCCAGAGGATCGACGGCAACGGTTTCCTGTATGGAAGGTGCTGTATTGCTCATGTCCTATACCTCCTGTAATGCAAGAATTTGACGATAGACATGATCGGCGATGCCGATGCCGCCGCGCTTTGACAGCATGCCCGCATATTCCTGATTAAGCAGGGAACGGAACATTTCTTCGCCCTGGCCGCCCCCAAAGGGCCCATCTGTCTTGATGCCCGAACTCATATGTTCCAGCATCTGTGTCAAAAACATGGACTCGAATTCATTGGCGGTTTTGCGGGCGGCGGCGGCATCCCTGACGCCTGGCTGCTGGGCGCTTAACCGCTTCGCCATGGCCTCGGGCTGACCGGCGCGCATCTGTTGCAGCGCCATCAGTCCTGTGTTTGCGTCAATGCCTGAAAATCCCGCCATCACATCACCTCGATTTCAGCCTGTAAGGCGCCGGACGCCTTGATCGCCTGCAGGATAGAAATCATGTCGCTTGGACCGATGCCAAGGGCGTTAAGGCCATTAACCAGATCTTCCAGGCTGATACTGTCCTTCAGCAGGGCGAGTTTTTTATCCTCGCCCTGATCCACTTCGACAGTCGTCCGCGGGACCACCACTGTCTTGCCACCTTTTGAGAAGGGCGCGGGCTGGCTGACCTGCGGCGTTTCGGTGACGCGGATGGTCAGGTTGCCCTGCGCAATCGCAACCGTATTGATGCGCACATCCTTGCCGATCACAATGATGCCGGAAGCTTCGTCGATCACCACGGTGGCCGGCTGATCCGGTGTGACCTGTAATTGTTCCACATCGGTAATCAGAGACACCATCCCGCCAGGATAATTTTCCGGTACCGTTAAATTTACCGTAGACGGATCAATCATCTCTGCTATTGGGTTGCCCATTCGGCCATTGATAGCGCCAGCGATCCGTTGTGCGGTGGTAAAATCAGGATTGCGCAGTGAAAGTTTTATCACCGACATAGAGGCCAGCGCGAATTCGATGCTGCGTTCGACAATGGCGCCATTGGCGATCTTGCCATTGGTCGGCACGCCTTTGGTGACTTTGGCGCCTTGCCCGCCGCTGGAAAAACCGCCCACTGAAACGGGGCCTTGCGCCACCGCATAAACCTCACTGTCGGCGCCCATCAGCGGTGTGACCAGCAGGATGCCGCCGCGCAGACTCTTGGCGTCGCCCATGGCGCTGATCGCCACATCCACATTGGTTCCCTGGGCGGCAAAGGGGGGCAGGTTGGCGGTTACCATGACGGCCGCAATATTATTCGTGTTTAGTGTCGCGCCGCGGGTGTTAATCCCCAGCCGCTCCAGCATGGATTCGAGGCTCTGCCGGGTAAAGGGGGCATTGCGCAGCGAGTCCCCGGTGCCGTTCAGGCCAACCACCAGGCCATAGCCGATCAGCATATTGCTGCGCACACCCTCAAAATCGACGACATCCTTGATGCGCGAGGCAGACGCAGCTTGTGGAAAGCTCACGGCCAGAACAAGGCAGATGCTGACAATCAGCCGTACAAGCTGACCGGCATGCCGCTGAATTCTGGAGGAAAATGAATATCGAACTGAAAACCGTTGCATAATTTTATCCCTGGGGGCCACGGATCTTCTGCCGGGCTCTGTGGGATAAGCGAAAATCATGCCAGTATAAAACATTGGAATTGCGTGGGTTTTCCGTCGCCAGCAGGTGTCGGCGCGGCAATTATTGCCGCTAAAATGATATATCTGCCGTTCTGGCCACCTCATCCGGGGGTGTTTCAGGATTTGTTAAGGACAAACGCCTTAATTTGCAGCGAGAGGCATGAGCGAAGATGAAAATTACCGGATCAGGCAAAATTGATACAACGCCGGTGCGGCGTAAGAATGTATCGCGCGCAGGTGATGGCGCGGGTTTTTCGCTTGATCAGGCGGACGATACCGGTGGGGCCAAGCCTGTGTCGGGGGCAGGCCCGGTTTCGGTTGTGGGCTCCCTGCTCAGCATTCAGGAAGTTGATGATCAGGGGGGTGGTCAGCGCAAAACCCTGAACCGCGCTGAAGAAATGCTGGATCTGCTGGATGATGTGCGGCACGGCCTGCTGATCGGGGTGCTGCCCGAGCATAAATTGCGCCGCCTGCTGACCCTCAGCAATGTAAAGCGCGAGGGCTTCCTTGATCCCCGCCTCGGGCTTATTTTATCAGATATTGAGCTGCGGGCCAAAGTCGAGCTGGCCAAGCTGGAAATGTCCAAAGTCGCATTTTAACGGCATTTTTCATACTTTGTAGCAGTTTTCAGGCGCTTTTGAGCTATCCAAAGCAATATATTATTTATTAGTTACATAGGTTGATACTGGGTTCGGGTAAACATATACTCGCGCCGATTTTACATCTGGAAGCGTCACATGGAGTAAGGGATATGGCGACTAGGCTTTCTCCCAATTATCGTCCAAAAGAGACCGAGCCGTTCATGAATCCACGGCAAAGGGAGTATTTCCGCCTCAAACTTCTGAAATGGAAAGAAGATATTCTTTTGGAAAGCAGGGAAACGCTCAAAAATCTGCAAAACGAGAGCGCCCAGCATCCTGATATCGCAGACCGCGCCTCGGATGAAACCGACCGCTCGATTGAATTGCGAACCCGTGACCGGCAGCGCAAACTGATTTCCAAAATCGATGCGGCGCTCAAGCGTCTGGATGATGGCAGCTATGGCTATTGTCTTGAAACCGGCGAACCCATCAGCCTGCGCCGCCTCGATGCCCGCCCTGTCGCCACCCTCAGCATTGAAGCCCAGGAACG
>DAIOWE010000030.1:0-21645 GCA_036758605.1 Pseudomonadota bacterium
GAGCAACGATTCATTCTTGAGGTTCACGAAGGACGTGCTGCCAAAGCTCGTATAGGGCGGGTTTTTCAGCGACCTGCTGAAATCACAAAACATAACTCCAGGCATTATAATACCGTCGCCTGCACCACGGCCTTCATGCGCTCGATCAGTGAATATTCGTCCGTGGTGAAATCCGCATCGATCCACCATTCCTCGACCTCGCGCAAAACGGCTCCGATCTGCGGGCCTTCCGGAACGCCCGCCAGCCTTACGTGATGCCCGTCCAGCGGCAATACCGGCGGTTTCCAGCTATCGATCATGGGAAGCAGGGCGCGCCATTGCACCGCATTATGATTGCGCTTCACATCGCCCGCCCAGCGCAGCATGGCCACATCGCGCATGACCTTGGGCGTCATGCGGTATGCGGTGCGGCGCATTTCGCGCACCGACATATAACAAAACACACGCAAGGTGGCGGAAAGCATGGCAACCAGACGGTCACGCTGTGCATTCGATAACCGCAATCGGGTCGCAACCGCAGCCGCAACTGCCCCGTCATCAGGTAACAGCGCGCCAAAACGCAAAATGGGATCAACCTCAAAAAACGTCATGGCGTCAATTTCGATCAGGGCGTTCAGGCGTTCCAGATTGCACGCTTCCGGCAGCACCGCCGTCAGAATCCCGCTGGCCGCCATTTGCCGCAGGGCTGGCATGGGGTTGCTGGCGGAAATCAGTTTCAGTAATTCTTTCGCGATCCGCTCCGGCGACAATTTCGTCAGGCCGGTCATATGGCGCGCGCAGGCCTGCAACCCATTGCGGTCCATTTCGCCTTTTCCGCACCAGGCGTAAAACCGGAAGAAACGCAAAATGCGCAGATAATCTTCCTGAATGCGGGCATCCGGATCGCCGACAAAACGCACCAGCCCTGCTTTGGCGTCGGCAAGGCCGCCCAGCGGATCAAACAGAACGCCATCCATATCCGCATAGATGGCGTTCATGGTGAAATCACGCCGCGCCGCATCCGCTGCCCAGTCTGTGGTATAGGCCACCTCTGCACGCCGTCCATCTGTGTTCACATCATGGCGCAAGGTGGTGATTTCAACCGGGCGATGGTTAGAAACGGCCGTTACTGTGCCATGATCAATACCGGTGGGCACCGCCTTGAGGCCGGCCGCGTTCAGCAGCTCAATGACTTTTTCCGGGGTTGCCGTTGTTGCAATATCGACATCGACCTTCATGCCATATTGCATGGCGCCGCGCACCGTGTCGCGCACCGCGCCGCCAACATAACGCGCTTCGACGCCCGCGCCCGCCAGCAAGGCCTGCATGACCCTGACCACATCGGGATCCATGATCCAGCCAATCATCGGAAGTCTGTCATTGCTCATTACTTTACCTCGCCGGGAATCAATTTCCCGTTTTCCATTCGCGCGGGCACATAGGTGCCGCCTGCATCTTCGCCGCCCACATAGGCCGTGACCAGCATGCCAATCACGATCAGCGCCAGACCGGCTTGCAGCAAGTAACTCAGGGGCATGTTCTGCCATTCTACCGCAACGGCATTCTGATTGCGTTCTCTGGCGTAAAAATATGCCGCATATAAGGCGAGCGGCAGCACAAATAATGCAATGTTGATCAGGACAACCCGCAGCATCATCCATACAGCCTGTTAAACAGATTCACCAGCATGCCCGCCGTCGCGCCCCAGATATTATAGTCCTTGTAGGGCATCGCGTAATATTGCGCCATTCTGCCTTTGAATTCGGTTTCCTTGCGTTGATGATTATCCGGGTTCATCAGGAAAGACAGCGGCACTTCGAAAATTTCAGCAACTTCATTATCGCAGGCCTTCAGCGCAAAACCGGGGGTAACAAGGCCGACGACCGGGGTGATCTGAAAGCCGGTGCCAGTATGATAATCATCCAGCCGGCCTACGATTTCCACATGATGCGCTGGAAGCCCGACCTCTTCTTCGGCCTCGCGCAGTGCGGCGGCAACGGGATGCGCATCCGTTGGATCGACGCGACCGCCGGGAAACGCCACCTGTCCGGCATGCTTGTTCATGTGATCGGGGCGCCGCGTCAGCAACACGGTCATCCCGTCGGGATGGTCAATGATCGGCACCAGCACAGCCGCAAGACGAAATTCTGTGATGTCCGACAATACATGCCTTTTATCCGCAGGCGGCATGATTTCCGGATGCACCAGCGTGTCCGGCAGCGTGACGCGCAGGCGCTCACGGATCAAATCGCGCATGTGTTTTGCCCCACCTGATCTGACGGCATAAAGGGATAAAAAATACCGCTGCTCCAGACACCGAACATATCCGTGCCGTTAACGGGTTCATCTACACAGAGTTCAACCAGATCGTAAAACACTGCCCGGTTGATCAGCGCCTCGAGGCGTCCGCGTACAAGCACATAGGGTGAAGGTTCCAGCGTTTCGGGCTTCAGCGTCACGCGCAAGGGATGGGCGGCGTCCACCGTAACCCAGTCATCGACATTGGTGCGGAACGACAAAATCTGTCCCCGGCCTTTATTTTCGACTTTCATTTCGATCGCCACAAAGGGGGCGTCATCGACCCGGATACCGACTTTTTCCACCGGGGTGACGAGATAATAGTTGTGATCCGCGTCCCGGCGCAGCACGGAAGCAAACATCTGCACCATCGCCACACGGCCAATGGGCGATCCCATATAGTACCAAACGCCATCGCGGGCGATCCGCATGTCGATATCGCCGCAGAAATCCGGCTCCCACTTGTCCACGGGGGCGGGCCCCCGTTTGGCGCGGGACCATATCTGCTGCTCAATCCCCCGAAACAGGTCGGCGGGGCTGGCGGGGCTGGTTTGGCTCATATCCCAGGACTATCCTTCTTCAATGCCGTTCACAATAGCGCTATGATGGAAAATAAGATGTAATGATTTGATGCGCCAAGGGTTTCTATTGGGATATAGTCATTCATATGCATAATGTCAGCGAAGCTTCCACAACTATAATCCCGGAGATTGAGCGGGAAATTGCCCAGCTCGGCGATAAAATCGCCAGGGTCCGCGAAGGCATTGGGCGGGTCATTATCGGCCAGAATGAAGTGGTCGACCAGACCCTGATCACTATCCTGTCTGGTGGCCACGCCCTTCTGGTGGGTGTTCCGGGGCTGGCCAAGACCCGCCTGGCGGCGGCCATGGGGACGGTGCTGGGGCTGCATAATAACCGTGTCCAGTTCACCCCCGATCTGATGCCCGCCGATATTCTGGGCTCGGAAGTGCTGGAAGAAACTGCCAATGGCAAACGCGGCTTCCGGTTCATCCACGGGCCGGTATTCTGCCAGTTGCTGATGGCCGATGAAATCAACCGGGCCAGCCCGCGCACCCAGTCGGCCCTGCTGCAGGCGATGCAGGAACATCATGTCACCGTGGCCGGACAGCGCTATGACCTGCCACTGCCATTCCATGTGCTGGCAACGCAAAATCCGCTGGAACAGGAAGGCACCTATCCTTTGCCCGAGGCACAACTGGATCGCTTTTTGTTGCAGATCGATGTGGATTATCCCGATGCGGCGTCCGAACGGCGCATGCTGCTGACGACGACCGGCGTCGAAGAGGCTGTCGCCGAACAGGTGATGAATGATGGCGAGCTTGGCGCCGCCCAGCGCCTTGTGCGGCGCTTGCCGGTGGGCGAAACCGTGATTGACGCCATTCTGCGCCTGGTGCGCGCCGCGCGCCCGGATGACGCCGCCGCGCCGGAAATTCGTCAACATGTCGCGTGGGGGCCGGGGCCGCGCGCCAGTCAGGCGCTGATGCTGGCGGTGCGCGCCCGCGCCTTGCTGGATGGCCGTTACAGTCCCTCGATTGATGATGTGGCGGCGCTGGCCGGACCGATTTTACGTCACCGCATGGCATTGAATTTTACTGCGCGCGCCGATGGGGTTAGCATTAAAGACGTGATCAACCGACTGGTTGGAAATCTTACTTAAAGGCCGGGATCAAAGCGCCATGGCGGCCAATGCTCAGGGAATGGATGCTGTCGGCCAGGTAACTTTCCTGCGCCGGTCCGCTGACGCATTATCCACGACACTGCCTGCCCTGATGCTGCAGGCGGATCAGATTGCAAACACCCTGTCCCACGGCGAACATGGCCGCCGCCGTTCGGGTATTGGCGAAAGTTTCTGGCAATTCCGTCAATACAGCCCCGGCGATGCCGCGAATAAAATCGATTGGCGGCAATCGGCAAAATCCCAAAGTCATTTTGTACGCGAGAATGAATGGCAGGGCGCGCAAAGTGTGTGGCTATGGTGCGACCGTTCGCCCTCCATGAATTATTGTTCGGCATTCGCAATGCATACCAAGCAGCAACGGGCCCTGGTGTTAAGCCTGGCGCTGGCCGCTCTATTGATGCGCGGGGGCGAGCGTATTGGACTATTGCAACGCGGCGGACAACCGCCCGCATCGGGACGCACGGCATTATCACGTCTGGCGGAAAACATGGTGCTTTCACCGGCGGGTGAAAATGATCTGCCGCCCCTGTTGCCGCTGCCGCGTTTTGCCCGACTGGTTCTGGTGGGAGATTTTCTGTCGCCACTGGAAGAAACTGCGGCCTGCGTGAATGCCTATGCCGCGAAGGGCGTGGAGGGCCATCTGCTGCAAATACTGGATCCCGCCGAAGAAGACCTGCCCTTTACCGGGCGGGTGCGGTTTGAAGGCATGCAGAGCGAAGGAAGCCTGACGGTTGGCCGCGCGGAAGGATTGCGCGGCGCCTATCATCGCCGCATTCAGCAACATCAGGACGGATTGCGCGCCCTGTGCCGCGGAATCGGGTGGAGCTTCGCCAATCATCGCACCGACCGGCCCCCGCAACTGGCGCTACTTGCGTTGCACCAGCTTTTGTCGGGATCAACCCGTATGGGGCGCTGATGCTGTATCTTGGCCCGATCGCATTTGTATATCCCTGGATGCTTGCGGCCCTTGCCGCCTTGCCCGCCATCTGGTGGCTGCTGCGCGCCGTTCCGCCGTCGCCGCGCCAGGAATGGTTTCCCGCGATCCGCCTGTTGCAGGGGCTGCGTGAAACGGAACAGAGTGCGGAACATACGCCATGGTGGCTGTTGGCGCTGCGGCTGCTGCTGGCGGCGCTTGTGATACTTGGACTGGCGCGCCCGCTTATTAATCCGTCTACGCAAGGATTGACGAATGGCGTTCTGATCCTGGTGATCGATGATGGCTGGGCGTCGGGTCCACAATGGGAAGCCCGGCGCAAGGTCATGGATGACATGCTGGCGCAGGCCGAACGTCATAACCGTGAGGTGTTGCTGCTGACCACCGCGCGAGAGGATGCCGCCGCCAGTCCGCCCCGGATAACAACGGCCAGTACGGCGCGGGCGGTGGCGGCAAGCCTGCTGCCCAAACCCTGGTATATTGACCGGAGTGCGGCGGCAAAACGTCTGACGGCTGTACCCCTGACAGATATGCAGCGCAGCAACATCACCAGCGTCTGGCTGAGCGATGGGCTGGCCAGCAAAGAGGATCAGGCGCTAAGCGAAGCGTTGGCGTCACTGGGGCCGGTGACACTTTTGCGCGATCCGCCATCCATGCCCGTGGTCGCATTGCTGGAACCGCAATCCGCAGGAGACGGTTTCGAGATCAATGTCCTGCGATCGCATGCAGGCGCACCGCAAATAGCGGAGTTGCATGCGCTGGGCGAAGACGGAAATATTCTGGCCATCGCACCCATTACATTCGCCGCCAGCGACACAAAGGCCGCGGTTCGGCTTACGTTACCCACGGGGGTGCGCAATACAGTCACGCAAATCCGCATTGCGGGGGTTCATTCCGCCGCATCAGTCTGGCTGCTGGATGACCGCTGGAAACGGCGCACGGTCGGCATCGTTTCCGGTGCGGGAAGTGAGGCGGCGCAGCCCCTGCTGGATGACCTGTTTTATCTGGAACGTGCGATGAACCCGTTTGCCGATATTCGCAAAGGAACCATTGGCGCGCTATTGGCCGCGCCCCTGTCGATGCTGGTGCTTGCAGATGTTGGACGGATCGTCGGCGCGGACAAGGCTCTGGTGGAAGACTGGCTGGAAAAAGGCGGGCTTCTGGTGCGCTTTGCCGGTCCACATATGGTGGAGCAGAGCGATGATCTCATTCCCGTGAAGCTGCGGCAGGGAGGAAGGGCACTGGGCGGTGCGCTATCGTGGGATGTGCCAGCAAAGCTGGCGCCATTTCCGGAAACCAGCCCGTTTTTCAGCCTGCCTGTTCCCGCCGATGTAACCGTGGCGCACCAGATTCTGGCGCAACCGGGTGCGGCGCTGATTGCAAAAACCTGGGCGGGACTGGAGGACGGAACGCCCCTGGTTACCGCCAGCCGCAACGGCAAAGGCTGGAACGTGCTGTTTCATGTGACGGCGAATATGCGCTGGTCGAACCTGCCTGCGTCCGGGCTTTATGTCGGCATGTTGCAGCGTATTACCGCCCTTGCGCAGGGCGCAGGCGACGTGGCCGCACATGCGCAAAGCGCGCCCCTGAGCGCATTGGTCGTGCTGGATGGGCAGGGCCAGTTACGCAGCCCGCTGGATAACGTGCGTCCATACGTCGCGGGCGATGCGGCGCCCGATACCGGCCCGCATTTACCGCCGGGATATTATGGCGCCAACACATACCGGGTGGCTGTGAATTTGAACCGGGATGCAGATCATCTGCGTCCGCTTGGCGTATTGCCAGGAACGCAAGATCTTGATTATGGGCCCCGTGTGGAATTGGAAGTGGGCCCCTGGCTGCTGTGCGTAGCGCTGATCCTGTGGCTTGTGGATGGTGTTATTGCACTGGCGCTGCTGGGCCGGTTACCCGCATGGACTGGAAGAAAAATTATTTCTGATACGGCAGCGGTTTTGTTTATTGCGCTTATCATGGCGGCATTTCCAAACGCCACATTGGCGCAGGAAACCCGCGCCGCAGATGAACAGGCGCCCCAGGCCGCCCTCGAAACACGGCTTGCCTATGTGATCACCGGGGATGCGGCGGTTGACGCAATGAGTGCGGCCGGCCTGACGGGACTGTCAAAAGTCCTGCGCGACCGCACCGCATTTGAAGCCGCCGATCCAATGGGCGTAAACCCCGAGCATGATGAACTGGTGTTTTTTCCGCTGATCTATTGGCCGATGACTGTCAGGCAACAGATGCTGCCGGAAAAAGCGCTGTCGCGCATTGACGCCTATATGAAAAATGGCGGCACCATTTTATTCGACACCCGTGACCAGCTAACCAATTTCAATCTTGGCCGCGAAGGAGAGCGTGAGCCGGGCCCCGGTCAGGCGGTGTTGCGCGAAATTTTAAAATCGCTGGATATTCCACCCCTGATGCAGGTGGCGGAAGATCATGTATTGACCCGATCCTATTATCTGCTGCGTGATTTTCCGGGCCGCTATGCCGGTGGACAATTGTGGGCGGTGGCCGCCGCAGACGGCGCGCAGGAAACCACCGGCGGCGACGGAGTTTCCGCCATCATCATCGGGGCCAATGACTGGGCCGCAGCCTGGGCAGTTGATGAAACTGGCTCACCGCTATTGCCCGTGGAACCCGGCGGCGAACTCCAGCGCGAGCGCGCCTATCGCACCGGGGTTAATCTGGTGATGTATTCCCTGACCGGAAATTACAAAACCGATCAGGTGCATCTGCCGGTATTGCTGGAGAGGTTGGGGCAATGAGCATTGTTCTGGTCCCGTCCATTCCCGGTATCCTGCTGGCGCTGCTGGCGATTGCGGCAGCCCTGCTGAGTGGATACGCACTGTTGCAGCGCACACGCGGTGCGATATGGCGGGCGCTGGGGGCAGCGCTGTTGCTGGTGGCATTGGCCAATCCGATGATTGTACGCGAAACCCGCGCGCCGCTGCCTGACATTGTGGCGCTGATCAATGATCAAAGCCCCAGCCAGGAATTTGATGGCCGGGCGTTGCAGGCGCGCGAAGCAGAGGCAAGCCTGCGCAAGCGTCTTGCGGCAATACCTAATCTGGAAGTGCGCAGCGCCACGTATAAAGGATCAGCCGAAGGAACCCGCCTGTTCGAAGCGGCGCAGAATCTGCTGCTGGATACGCCGCCGGATCGTCTCGCGGGGGTCATTTTTCTGACCGATGGACAGGTGCATGATGTGCCGGACACGGCAAGGCCGGGGCCATTGCATGTGTTGCTTACCGGCGATCCAAAACATTCCGACCGCCGGCTGGTGCTGGAGCAGGCGCCGAAATTCGGCATTGTTGGCGAACCCATATCCCTGACTGTACGTTATGAAGATCAGGGCGAAACGGCGGCGGCGCAAAGCGCGCAATTAACCGCGCGCATCAATGGCGGCCCCCCGGTTCATGCGCGCATAGCCAATGGCCAAACGCATACGCAGCAATTCAGCCTTGATCATGCAGGCACAAATATTATCGAGCTGGAGATTGAGGAGCGGCCGGGTGAATTAAGCACACGCAATAACCGCATCGCGCTGACCATTAACGGGGTGCGCGACCGTATGCGCGTGCTGCTGATTTCAGGCGAACCCAATCCGGGCGAGCGCACATGGCGCAATCTGCTGAAGGCGGACCCATCTGTGGATCTGGTGCATTTCACAATTTTACGGCCGCCTGAAAAGATGGACGGCACGCCGGTGGATGAACTGGCGCTGATTTCATTTCCAACCCGTGAACTGTTCATGGTCAAGCTGCACGATTTTGATCTGATCATTTTTGACCGGTATCAGCAACGCGGCGTTCTGAATTTCACGCATTTCGATAATATCGCAAAATATGTCGAAAAGGGCGGCGCGCTGCTTTCTGTGTCCGGCCCTGATTTTCTGGCGCCGGACAGTCTGTACCGTACGCCACTGGCTGTGGTTTTTCCCGGCCAGCCAACCGGGCGGATCCTTACCGGCGGGTTCAAACCGCTTCTGACCGGCACGGGCCTGCGCCATCCGATTACCGAAGGCCTGCCCGGCGCCAACAAAACTGCAACGCCGGAATCTGTCCCGGAATGGGGCCGCTGGTTCCGGGTGATTGAGGCTGAAAAACTGTCGGGTCAGGCACTGATTGCCGCGCCCGGCGGAGAACCGCTGCTGATTGTGGATAAATTTGGCGAAGGACGCGTGGCGCAGATTTTATCCGATCACGGATGGTTGTGGGCGCGCGGCTTTGAAGGGGGTGGCCCGCAGGCGGAATTATTGCGCCGCGTCGCCCATTGGCTGATGAAAGAACCAGGCCTGGAAGAAGAAGATTTGCGCGCCGAGGCCGCCGATGGCCAGATTACAATTACACGCCGCAGCCTTTCAGACACGATCATGCCGGTCGAGGTAAGTTATCCCGATGGAAGAAAACTGCCCGTCACCCTGAATGAAACACAGGCCGGCCGCTGGCAGGCGGTGATTGAAGCGCGTGAACCCGGAATCTATCGCCTGAATGATGGGCAGCGCACGGCGCTGGTTGCCGCCGGTCAAACCGACGCGGTGGAATATTCCGATCTGAAATCCACCGATGCAATTGTGCGCCCTGCTGTGGCGGCGGCAGGCGGCGGATTATTCTGGCTGGGCGGCAATGGCATGCCTGCGGTACGGCAGGTAAAACCAGGCCGCGATATGGCGGGCCGTAACTGGATCGGGCTGCGCGATAATGGGCGCTATCGCGTGCTGGCTTCACTGCAGCATCCGCTTTTTCCGCCTGTGCTTATGCTCGCACTCGCCGCCGCCGCCCTTGGCATGGCCTGGCGCACGGAAGGCCGCTAAAGCGAAAGTGCGCGCCGCATTTGTGCATGATAGGTGTGCTGACTGAATTGGCTGGCGTCCGTTTTGGCGCGATTTCCCAAACGCTGGCGCAGAGTAGGATCAGCCCGCAGCAGGCGCAGCCATCGCGCCGCGTCATCAATGTCGGGGGCCGCCCATTTTTGATCCGGGTAATGATAATTACCCTGCGGATCGTGCGCCGGAATTAGTCTGTAAGGAACCGGACAGGCATTTTCGATATTCAGGAAATCAGTGGTCGCCGACCAATCCGTGGCGATGACGGGTTTCCCCAGCAGCATCGCTTCCGCCGCCAGCAACCCGAATCCTTCGGCGCGATGCAGCGATACAACAACATCTGCCGCCGCCAGCATGGAGAACACATCGCCGCGCGTCATCACCTGCGTCACAATCTTTATATTCCTGGCCCCACCGATGGCGGCATGCAGGCGGCGTACGCCTTCAGGCCATATTTCGGGGTTCAGCATCTTGATGATCAAACAAGCAGCGCTATCAATGCCGAAGGCGCGGCGGAAAGCAGTAATCGCGGCCAGCGGATTTTTACGCTCAAAGCCCGACGCCATATTGAACTGGGTGACCACCAGAAATCCGTTCCCCGCCATTGCGCGCCACGGCGCCGGGTCAATATTCTCAGGCACTGTTACTGCGTGGGGAATGACGCGCACCGGCCCCTGAAAATCCTGCCGGACGGCGTCTGCGACAAAGCGGCTTGGCGCCCATACTTCATGCACATGCGCGCAGCCCGCCTGCCAGTCTGTCGGCAACCGGGGCAACTCCCAATGCCAGACGCCAATAATGTGCTTGCTTGCTGTGATCGGCCGCCCCAGCATGCGCAAGGCATAGGGTACAAACGGTCCGCTGACATGCAGGATCAGCGTTCCTGGCCCCGCAGCAGCGGATGGAAATGTTGACGGCGCCAGTTCCTGACTGCCCAGCAGCGTATGACTTAAATCGGCAACGCCGCATGTAATACCGGCGTCATGCAGGGCGGCAAGGTTCAGCCGTGCCGATTCGCCCAATCCGCTGGCAGAACGAAATACGCCCGCAACCGTGACCGGCGGGCGCGCCACGCCCGGATCGGGCAATGGCCGCACCCCAAAACTGCTGGCCCGCACAAACAGCCAGCGGCGCGGTCTGCGCGGCAGCAGCGACCAGATTTTGCGGATGAGATTATTTATCATGGTCATTTTTTTGCCAGCAAACCTGTAACCCATATAGTGTGCATATGAAACAAATCAGAGTTCAGGAATGACGGGGACCAAATCACAGTGACCGGATTATACGCATAATGCAGATATTTGGAATTGTTGGCTGGAAAAATAGCGGTAAAACCACGCTGGTGACGGCGCTGGTGCGTGAATTTTGCGCGCGGGGCCTGCGTGTATCGACCGTAAAGCATGCCCATCACGCCTTCGATCTGGACCGGCCGGGAAAGGATTCCTTTCTGCATCGTGACGCGGGCGCGCAAGAAGTGCTGATCGCATCACAAGGCCGCTGGGCGCTGCTACATGAATTGCGCGGCACAGCGGAACCCACACTCGGGGAACTGCTCAAACATATGTCGCTCGTCGATCTGGTGCTGGTGGAAGGATTTAAGGGCGAGGCGCATCCGAAGCTGGAAGTGCGACGCAACGGCATTGATGGGCCCTTGCTGGCAGAAGTTGATCCGCATATTGTCGCGATTGCCACAGATGACACGATTGAGAACAAGAGATGCCCGGCATTTTCCCCGAATAATATTACCGGAATTGCGGATTTTATTCAGAATTATTGTGGACTAACGGTCGCCCTATAATTCATTTGGCAGAAAAAGTGGGGCCTTTGTCATTGCCGCCATACCGCTGCGAGCCTAGATTGCGGCCATGCGTAACAAGCCCATAAATTCCAGCGTCAGATCCAGCGTTAGATCCGTTGTCATGCTCGGCTTCCCCGGCGCGCAGGTGCTGGATATTACCGGGCCGATGGAAATTTTTAAGGGCGCCAATGATGTGCTGGCGCGAAATGGGCTTTCGGACAGGGTTGCCTACAGGCTTGCGCTGGCCACCCATGAGGGGGGCCTGTTTGAAACCACATCTGGCATCCGGCTTGCCGCAGACGGCTCTCTCGCAGAGATGACCCAACCCATCGACACGCTGCTGATTAGCGGCGGCGATGGGGTGCGCGAGGCAATTCGCGACAAAGCGTTGATCCGTTTTATTCAACAGGCGTCAAAAAAGGCGCGCCGTGTCGCCTCGGTTTGCAGCGGTGCGTTTTTGCTGGCCGAGGCCGGACTGCTGGATGGGCGGCGCGCCACGGCGCATTGGAGATCATTGGATTTGCTGGCGAAAAATTTCCCGAAAGTCACCGTGGACCGCGATGCGCTCTATGTGCGGGATGGAAAATTTTCCAGTTCTGCGGGTGTCACGGCGGGCATGGATTTAGCGCTGGCGCTGGTGGCCGAAGATTGCGGGCAACGCGTTGCGCTGGAGGTTGCCAAGGACAAGGTTCTGTTCATGATTAGGAGCGGCGGACAGTCACAATTCAGCACGCATTTACTGGCGGAAAGCGCAGAAAGTGACCGGCTGTGCATGGTGATGAGTTGGGCGCTGGAAAATTTACACACGGAGATTACCGTTGAGGTTCTGGCCAATCGCGCCGCCATGAGCCCGCGAAATTTCGCCCGCACATTTGTCAGGGAAATAGGCGCCACGCCCGCGCAATTTATCGAACGCGCCCGTATCGACGCTGCGCGCCGCAAACTGGAAAACAGCAAAAAAGCGGTCGATGCCGTCGCCACAGATTGCGGCTTTGGCAACGCCGAACGCATGCGACGCGCCTTTCACCGGCAACTGGGCATTGCGCCCAATGCCTATCGCGAACGGTTTCATATCCACTGATACAGGAGACATCTATGGCCAGCACAATCGGAATTCTGATTTTTGACGGCGCGGAAGAACTGGATTTCGTCGGCCCGTGGGAAGTATTCACAGCATCAAATGAAATCCGCGATCACCTGAAAGACGCAACGCCAAAAGACCGGGTGCTGACCATCTCGCAACATGGCGGTACGGTTACATGCGCCAAGGGCATGCGGGTAATTGCCGATCACAGCTTTGCCGATTGTCCGCCCATTGACGTGCTGCTGATCCCCGGCGGTCAGGGCACACGGCGTGAGGTGGAAAACCCGGCAATGCTGGAATGGATCGCGAAGACCGCCGTCAACTGCACCTGGGCGACCAGTGTGTGCACCGGATCATTGTTATTGACCGAGGCCGGACCGGCGGCGGGCCGGCGTGTCACCACCCATTGGGGCTTTGCGGATCAGTTGGCCGAACGCGGCAAGGCGACGGTGCTGAAAAATGTGCGCTATGTGCGCGATGGCAATGTGGTGACGGCGGCGGGCGTTTCGGCGGGCATTGATATGGCGCTGTGGCTTACCGGGCAGATGCATGGTGTGGCGCATGCCCGCGCCACGCAGCGACTCATGGAATATAACCCCGCACCGCCTTATACCGCCGACACGTAAGACGCCAAAAAGTGACATTTCCTTTGTATTTTATAAGGAAACCACTAGGAAACTGTCACCGCTGAGCAACAATCCTTCAGAATAGCAGCTAAATCCCCTGCCAGAACCGTCCCCCAACTTGACTATTTAACCGCCCGAACCCTAGGGTCTGGCCTCGAATTCTGAAAAAACTCCAGGAGATCAGGAATATGGCTCGTTTTTCTTTCGTTCTGCCCGCAATGGTCGGTCTTGCCGTGAGCGTCAGCACTGTCGCACTGGCTGCCGGTGGCGGTAATTGGGCCGGCCCCTATGCCGGTGCACAGTTCGGTTATGGCAATGCAAGTGATGACAATGTCAACACCAGCGGCCAATTGGCGGGCAACATCAGCAACGTAGCCGGTGGCGCACGCCCCGCCAGCGTATCACTTAATGCGGATGGCATGGTTGGCGGCGTTATGGCCGGTTACAACTGGCAGTCTGGCAATGCGGTTTTCGGTCTTGAAGCAGACCTGAACCTGACGGACATTGAAGATTCGAAATCCGTAGGCACCCTGTCTCTCGCAACTGCCACCCCACCCCTTGCAGCGCTGAATAACAACTTCAAGCAAAGCCTGGATTATCTGGGTACGGTTCGTGCGCGCGTTGGTTACGCCTTCCAGAACACGATGGTATATGGCACCGGCGGTCTGGCCTATGGCGGGATCGATAACAGCGTGAAATTCTTTGCCGCAACTTCCCCCACGGGCCCGCTGCAATTCCAGGGTTCAGATGATGAGCTGGAATATGGCTATGCGCTCGGCGGTGGTATTGAGCAAATGGTAAACCCCAAATGGGTCGTTTCCGCGAACTATCTGTACTATGATCTGGGCAGCAAGACGACCAATGTCGCTGCCGTTCCGGGTGTAGGCGCAGGCGGTTACAACTCCAAGTTTGACACCGCCGGTCACATCTTCCGCGCGGGCGTTGGCTACAAGTTCTAATAGCGCCACCTAAGCCGTTAGCAAAAAACCCCCGGCATCCGCCGGGGGTTTTTTTATGAAAATATCACCCATCATCCGCCTGGATAGGGACAGTGTATTGTTGACAGCTTGATTGCTTTCTGCGGACAATGCGGTCACGAATAATAACGCCTGGACATAAAAGGGCGACAGGGGGATAGATGACCACCGCGCAGATGGGCAATAGCAGCCATTGGGTAGATAACGAGCGTGGCATTATTGAGCGCGACATTTTTGTCAGCGACGAAATCTATGCCCGGGAGCTGAAACAGGTGTTTGGCCGCGCCTGGCTATTTGTCGGGCATCAGAGCCAGATACCCAACCCATATGATTTCTTTGTTTCGCGCATGGGCGCGGAATCCGTCATCATGACCCGCGACAAGACCGGACAGATACACGTTTTTCTGAATACCTGCCGCCATCGGGGCATGAAGGTATGCCGCTATGACCAGGGCAATGCCCGCGTCTTTACCTGCCCCTATCACGCCTGGTCTTATTCCGTAGACGGAAATCTGACCAGTGCGCCTGGCGGGCTTGCGGGCGTGCCGCAATACAAGGCCATCTATCATGATGAACTGGACAAGTCACAATGGGGCCTGATCCCGGTTGCCAAAATGGTCAATTACAAAGGCAGCATCTGGGCCACCTGGGACGCGAAGGCCCCGGAGTTTGAAGATTATATTGGCGGCATGAAACTGTATCTGGATGCTGTGCTGGACCATCGCGATGGCCGGCCCGGCGGTTCAGAAATCATTGGCGGCATCCAGAAATGGAAAGTACCGAGCAACTGGAAATTCGGCGCGGAAAATTTTATCGGCGATCTCTATCACATCACCAGCCATCGCTCGGTGGATATGGTGTCGATCGGACCCAGCGGCGCAGGCAGGCGCGATGCGCCTGTTGTGAAGCGCGAGGGCGCCAGGCGTCCGCCGCCTTTCGCCAGCATCGGCTTTCCCAATCATGGTCACGGACTAATCGGCAATCTGCCGCATTATGAGGAAGCGGATTATGTGCCGCAGTTCACCCTGACGCCGGAGGTGGAGGAATATTACAAACATATTTATCATGCGCGGGTAGCGAATTTGGGTAACCAAAAGCGCGTGCTGGCGGCGGTGGGCACGATATTTCCCAACCTGTCCTTCCATGGCATGCAGCCGCGCGCATTATTCACCTGGCATCCGAATGGCCCGCGTGAAATGGAAATATGGAAATGGTATCTGGTGGACGCGGACGCGCCCGCAACCGTCAAGGATGTGCTGCGCCGCTATTATCTGCGCTATGCGGGGCCGGCGGGCTTGACCGAACAGGATGATATGGAAAACTGGAATTACGCCACATCGGCAAGTGCGGGCCAAGAGGCTGGGCGTTATCCGTATAATTATCAAATGGGCCTGGGCTATGAACAACAGGCGCCGGATCTGACGGATGCCGTTTACACCACAGCCGTTACGGAACAGAACCAGCGCATATTTTACCAGCGCTGGGCACAATATATGGATGCGCCGGATGGCGCTTCGCTGCATCCCGGCGGCAATTCCAATCTCGCCGATATACTGGCGAGGAGACGCATATGAGCGCGCGGGAAACCGCCATTGACGCGCTGTTGCTGCAACGCGAAATCGAGGCGTTTTATTATCACGAAGCCGAATTGCTGGATGACCGGCGCTTCGACGCCTGGCTTGATCTGTTAACGGACGATATCGTTTACTTCATGCCGCTGCGCCGCAACGTCAAATATGGTTCGCAGGAAGAGGCGGAAAATTCCGCCGAGGGGGTGGATGCCGCCTGGTTCGATGAAGGCAAGCACACTTTGTCTCAGCGTGTCGCGCAGATCAAAACCGGCATTCATTGGGCAGAAGAACCTTTGTCGCGCATACGCCATCTGGTAACAAATGTGCAGATCACGGATGCGCCCCCGGGGGGGCATGGTGCGCGGGAACTGGATGTGAAAAGCCGCTTCCTTGTCTACCGCAACCGCATTGATGACGAGACCGATATTTTTGTCGGGCAACGCACAGACCGGCTGCGCCATGTGGATGGCGGCTGGAAAGTCGCCCGGCGGGTGATCCTGCTGGATCAGAGCACCTTGCTGGCGAAGAACCTGACATTTTTCTTCTGAGGGGCGACGACAATGGCTGACAATGAAAAAAAAAGCGGCAGCAGTCTGGCCCGCCTTGAAGGTGTGCTGACCCTCGATCTGGTGGCCATCGAAGAAGGCGCCAGGGTGAAACTGCGCGACGGTGAAATTGCCGAGGTAATCGATAATCCGCGCGACGGCATGTGGATATTGCTGCGATTTCTCGAAGCGCCTGATGATCCCGCCCGGGTGGGTTCTGAAGAACTGGTGTTCTGGGCCGATGTTCTGGGCGTTTTGCAATGAGCGGGCGCATCGTTCTTATCACCGGCGGCACCTATGGCATTGGCCGCGCGGCAAGTCTTGGTTTTGCCGCACAGGGCGACAGGGTTTACACATTCGGCGTAGGCGAGGCGGCGACCCAGGGCGTCACGGCGCTGGCGCGTGAGGCGGGTAATGAGGTCATCGCCAGCACATTGGACATCACCAACACCGCAGCCGTCCGTTCACTGATCGCTGATATTCTGGCGCGCGAGGGCCGCATTGACGTGCTGGTCAACAATGCCGCCGCGCGCCCGGTGGGCACTATTGAAACCGCCACCGATGAAGATTGGGATCTGGCCTTCAACGTCAATATTCGCGGCATGTTCGTCACCACCAAGGCGGTGCTGCCGCAAATGATCGCGCGCAAAAAAGGCGTCATCGTCAATGTTTCATCGGGATCGGGAAAAGGCCGGGCGAATCTGATCGCCTATGGCGCGTCAAAGGGGGCGGTGTTCGCCTTTACCCAATGCCTTGCCATCGACCATGCGCACCAGGGTATCCGCATAAACACGGTTGTGCCTGGCTTCACCGAAACCGGCATGACCGAGGGCATGCCGGAACGGGCCATGGCGATGGGCGCAAAAATGAGCGTTGCCGGCCGCGTCAACAAGCCCGAGGAAATCGCCGAAGCGATTATCTGGCTGGCGTCGGACCAAGCCTCCGTCATCAGCGGCATCACGCTGGAAGCGGGAACCTTGCCAAGACAGGCTTAAATCTGCCGCGCCCGCCCGGATCACAAATGATACCAACGGCCCGATGATCTGACCCGTTGTGTCATTCTGAGCGACCCGCTGCGCCAGCGCCTGCGCGGCGAGAGCGAAGAATCCCCATCCATTTCGGGGAGATCCTTCGCTTCGCTCAGGATGACAGGTCTGTTCATCAGGCCGTTGGTATGATGTGGCTTCAGTCGCGAATGATGCTGCTGCGCCGGAATTCATCATCAGGAAACACGCGCCCGGTCATTATCGTTTCCCAGATATGATCGAATACTTTGCCGGGTTTTCCCTTTTCCCTGCCGGAGCGAAAATACGAATGGCCCTTGGGCATGTCATAGGCCGTATTCACATCGTCGCAATCCACCGCATACACATTGGATGGGGTAAGGCTCATATCCTCTGGCCCCGTGTGACCAAGACGGCGCGACGCGATCTTGTTTTTCAGGTTTGAAGCCTTGCTGGAACGCAGAGCAAAATCATCGGACGCATGATAAACAATGACATTGCGCGAGGCATAACAGATCAGCTCGCCCACTTCGCCCTTGTGGATGGATTCATTTTCAATGTCCGCCGCAACCAGATAGGTGTTGCGGAAAATAAGCGGAACGCCATTGGCAAGATCATATTTGTCCCAGGCGTGCAGGGTTTGGCGCAGCACCCGGTTGCCCATCGAATGCGCCAGCATATTGATACGTTTCAGGCACGGATCATCGGCAGGATTTTGTTTTGCATCCTCTCGCCATTTCAAAAAATGCTCCAGCACCCGCGCCAGGGAGACGGCACTTGTGTCCGCGGCTTTCTGATCGTCCCAATAATCCTTCACAATGCCCAGATCATTGTCGCAGGGCCAGATGATAGGGACCACCAGCACCTCATTTTTCTTTTTGCTGTCACACAGTTCCTGAAATTCCATCGCGCCATCAAACACGGCCTCAGGCAGGTTGGAAAAGCCATGGATGTAAATCAGCAATTGCCGGTAATTTGAGGCCTTGAGCGCGGACATGAAATTGAAACCGCCAACTTCTTCATACTGGTCCGCGCCGTTGCGCCGGCAATAGAACACCGAATTGCTGGGCGCATTGTTTTTCAGATCAAAATCAAACGCCCGGCCAACCCGTGTCTGAATGCTCTGTTTGGGAAAACGATTGGTAATGAACAGCATGCGGCCCCCTGGTTTCCATTGGCGTCTTTTTGTGACGGATTGAACCAAAAAATCCTCATCGCGATGACACCGTGGCGTGTTAGCTTAAAACGGAAAGACGCAGGCGTCCATGCCATCATGAATCATTCCGCCGCGCCGTCCAGCCGCCACTGAAGCTGGTTGTCATCGCGCGCCGCGCAGCGGCGTGGCGATCCAGAGGCTCACGGTATGGCTTATGTTTGTGACTCTGGATTGCCACGGCGCGTACCGCGCCCTTGGGGTCGCGGGCAACCAGCACCAGCAGGGCGCGCACCGCCGGATCAATGGCGTTACGCCCCTGTTCCCAGTTGCGCAGGGTGGCTACGGGAATGCCAAGCGCGGCGGCAAAAGCCTCCTGCGTCATGTCAAGCCGCCGCCGCAAATTCTGTGGCGCGATCAGCATGTCGATGGTGACGAACGGGGCCGTATCCGGATCATCCGCAATCTGACGGGCAATCTCCCTGTCGCCGGGAACCCGCAATTTGCTCTTGTCCGCCTTCAGGGCGGCGGCATGAACCTGTTTCAGCGTCTTGCGAACAATCGCCATAGTTCCCTTCCCTGCGACTGGCGTGTCTGGAGCGTAAGGTTTTTAATTGAACCGCTAAGATATTTTCTTTCTCACCCCACCCCAACCCCTCCCCATCAAGGGGAGGGGCTTCCCGCCGAATTCTGATCCTTTGCTCACCATAGCACGCAAGCGCGACGGCTGGGTACTCCCTCCCCCTCGTGGGGAGGGCCGGGGTGGGGGGGCTGTGTGTAAAAGCTTTTTTTACGCGCATAAATGCGCGTACCCCTCATCCCCTGAAGGTGCAGGTACCAATATGGCCTTCTCCCCCAAGGGGAGAAGGAAAAGACCAACTGCATATGCGATAGCCCTGCCATCAAAGGGGAGGCATAAAGGCATAAAGGGGTCTGACCCCATTTTGAGCCATTTTTGCCCGGACTCGCCCAATTTGTTGATTGTGAGTTTGATAGCAGATTGTATTATCTGCATAAATTAGGTTCGAATATCAATAGGAGCGCCTATGAAACAAGCTTTTATCAGCCTAATTTTCATAGCTGTAATAGCACTGGTGGTTGTTTTTAAATTCTCAGCTGTAGAAACTAGCTTCAAATGCAAAGGAAAAATTACAGCCGACAATAAATCAGAAGATTCCACCATTTACATAAAGTTAAGCGAGTATAGACCTTGGGTTGGCTTATGGAGTGATGCTGATGGTGATTTGGAATTTGAAATTCCAAGCCAATATCTTGGGCATTACACTCCAATCAACGAAGTCGGCGATCAATTGCAGATATACGATGGTCAAAAGATTGCAGGTCATTTTTCTAAGCTTAGTGATGTACTAGCCCTGAAAGTGCCTACCGGGTTTTTTGATGGCGAGTGTACAGTGATTGCAAAATAATCCATGACCAACACCAGAGAATATAAAAGGCATTACAATAAATTTTCTCAAACCGTCGCTTATGCGGCGAGAACATGGCATCACCATGTGCACTTAAATAGTAGAGCAGCAGAAGATCCAGCTATTCATGAGGCTCTCAACAAAGCACCACTTTATTGGTTAGATCAAAGTTACGCTGCTGTTCAGACAACTATCATTTTTCTTGGTAAGATTTTCGATAATGACGGCCGCGCACACAATGTTGATAAAATGCTTAATGCTGCTCGTGATGAGAAAGACCATTTCAGCAAAACGGAACTGCGCAAAAGGAAAGTAGAGTCAGGCGGTGAATTTGAAGGGCTCGATGAATACATTGAGAATGCAACGGAACCGGATAGTGAAGATTTCAAAGCCATACAAGCTGAAGTGAAAAAAGCCAAAATTATATGGGAGCGTATTAAACCGCTAAGAAACAAAATATACGCACATAACGAAATTATGTCTGATGCTGAACGCGAAGCATTATACGAAGCAGTCAAAAATGATGACATAACTGAGATTTTACAAATTCTGATGAATATCTCCGAGGTTTTGTGGCAAATAGAATTCAATGGACTTAAGCCTGATTTCTCATTCAATTGTACCAAGCCAATCGAGTGGGCTAAAGACGACATTGAAGAGCTGATTGCTAGCCTATTGCACGTTTGATCTAAAATTTACAACAAGTTGTCCCACTACGAAACGCTTTGCATTATTCCTCTGATTTACTGGTGTTTAGTCCCGCAGTATGATGGTGTAAGATATAGCCATTTACGGAGAGACAAGCTATTAAGGGCATAGAGGGGGCTGACCCCATTTTTTTATTACGCCGCCTTCTCGCACTCCGCATCCACCACGCGCACAATATCGGCCATGATGTCGTTGAGCTGATAGTCCTTCGGCGTATAGACGCGCGCCACGCCGGCCGCCAGCAGGCGCGATGCGTCCTCCGGCGGGATGATGCCGCCGATGATCACCGGGATATCGCCAATGTCGGCCGCGCGCATGCGGTCCAGCACGTCGAGCACCAGCGGCACATGGCTGCCGGATAAAATCGACAGGCCGACCACATGCACGCCTTCCTCGAGCGCTGCATTGACGATTTGCGCGGTGGTCAGGCGGATGCCTTCATAGACGACTTCCATGCCGGCGTCGCGGGCGCGCACGGCGATCTGTTCGGCGCCGTTGGAATGGCCATCGAGGCCGGGCTTGCCCACGAGGAATTTCAGGCGACGGCCGAGTTTGGCGGATACGGCCTCGACCGATTTGCGCACATCCTCCAGCGCCGCCCCGCCACTGCTGCGCGCGGCGCGGCCCACCCCGGTGGGGGCGCGATATTCGCCGAAAACTTCGCGCAGGCTTGCCGCCCATTCGCCGGTGGTGACGCCCGCTTTGGCGCACATGATAGACGGCGGCATGATATTGGCGCCCGATTGCGCGGCCCTGCGCAATTCCGCAAGGGCCGCCTTGACGGCGCCATCGTCACGCTGCGCGCGCCAGATTTTCAGGCGTTCAATCGCCTGCGCCTCGACAGTTTCATCGACGGTCATGATGCCGCCATCGCCGCCCTGCGACAGGGGGGAAACTTCAGTCTCGGTGAATTTGTTGACGCCCACCACGATGTGCGATCCGGCCTCGATGGCGTTCAGCCGCGCGCTGTTGGATTCAACCAGCTTCTGTTTCATGTAACTGGATTCGACCGCC
>DAIOWE010000031.1:0-21580 GCA_036758605.1 Pseudomonadota bacterium
CCGGCTGGCTGGGCCAGAAAACCCAACGCGGCTTTTACGATTATCGCGGCGAGGTTCCCGTTCCGACGCGGTAACGCGCCGTCGCATTTATACCAGCGGCCCTATGAACAGACCCGTTGTGTCATTCTGAGCGAAGCGAAGAATCCCCATCCATTTCGGGGAGATCCTTCGCTTCGCTCAGGATGACAGGTCAGATCATAGGGCCGTTGGTATTATACCCAAAAAAAACCCCACACTCGCGTATGGGGTAGTTTTGTTCTGATCACTCAGAGTCCGAGGCACGGACCAGGAGCGTGTCCTTCAATTCGAAAGAGGGGGGCTTCAAGTCGAAGTCACAGGCCCTACATGGTGACACCGAACCCTTTTGCCAAGTGACAGCAGTCACATATTTTGCAGGCCCGTTTTAACACCCGTGATGGTTAATGCCGGAAATGCCGCATGCCGGTGAACACCATGGCGAGGCCGGCATCATCGGCGGCGGCGATAACCTCGGCATCGCGGATCGAACCGCCTGGCTGAATAACCGCCGTGGCGCCCGCTTCGGCCGCGGCCAATAATCCATCGGCAAACGGAAAAAACGCATCCGAGGCGACGACGCATCCGCGTGTGCGCGGCGCGCTCAGCCCTTCTGCCGCCGCAACATCTTCGGCCTTGCGGGCGGCGATGCGCGCACTGTCCAGCCGGTTCATCTGCCCCGCCCCGATGCCTACTGTCGCGCCGTCCTTTACATAGACAATGGCGTTTGATTTTACATGCTTGCAGACCTTGAAGGCGAACAGCATGTCGGCCAGTTCCTGTGCCGCCGGCGCGCGCTTGCTGACGATCTGTAAATCGGCGGCAGCAACCACGCCATTGTCCCGGCCCTGTAGCAGATAACCGCCAGCAACGGATTTAATCATGCGCCCCGGCGACAGCGGATCGGGCAACCCGCCCGTCAGCAACAGGCGCAGATTTTTCTTTGCCGCGATGATGTCCCTGGCCGCCTGATCGGCATCCGGTGCGATAATTACTTCGGTAAAGATTTTCACCATCTCTTCCGCCGCCGCCGCATCCAGGGGACGGTTGCAGGCGATAATGCCGCCGAATGCGCTAACCGGATCGCAGGACAGCGCGCGCAGATAGGCGTTACGCAAATCCGTACCCGCCGCCACCCCGCACGGATTGGCGTGCTTGATAATCGCCACCGCCGGACCATCAAATTCCGCCACCAGTTCAAACGCCGCGTCGGTGTCATTCAGATTATTGTAGGAAAGCTCCTTGCCCTGGACCTGCATGGCGGTGGCCACGCCGGGACGCTTTTCCCCGCTGACATAAAAGGCCGCGCTCTGATGCGGGTTTTCGCCATAACGCAGGGTTTGCTGCAAAGTCGCGCCAATGGCGATGCGGGGCGGAAATTCATCCCCCAACTGCGCGGCAAACCATTCACTGATCGCCGCATCATAGGTGGCGGTATGCGCGAACGCCCTGGCCGCCTGGCGCCTGCGCAAGGCAAGGCTTGTGGCGCCCTGATGCGCGGCCATCTCGGCCAGGATGGCGGCGTAATCCTGCGCATCCGTGGCAATCGTGACATAGGCATGATTTTTCGCCGCGGAACGGATCATCGCGGGGCCGCCAATATCAATATTTTCGATACATTCCGCAAAGCCCGCACCCGCCGCCACGGTAGCCGCAAACGGGTACAGGTTCACCACCAGCAGATCAATCGCGCCAATGCCATGCGCCCGCATCGCCGCCAGATGCGCAGCGTCCTCACGCAGGGCCAGCAGGCCGCCATGCACCCTGGGATGCAGGGTTTTCACCCTGCCATCCATCATTTCCGGGAAACCGGTAAATTCCGATACATCGCGCACCGGAAGCCGCGCGTCACGCAGCGCCCTGGCGGTGCCGCCGGTGGACAGGATTTCAATGCCGTACCCGGCCAGCGCCGTGGCGAGTTCAATCAGCCCGGTCTTGTCGGAAACGGAAATTAAGGCGCGTTTAATGGGAATAATCATCATGATGTTCGGGGCATAGCATGATTCATTCCATCGCGGCAATGAAAGAGGCGGTTGCGCGCACAATCAGCCAAAGCGCTATCAAACCCAGTGCGGGAAGCCCTGATTTTCCCAATGAAACCGGGCTTCGCGCCCAGCGCAGCGCACACCATGTTCCGGCGGCGGCAACCCCAAGACCACTGGAAAAAACCAGTATCTGATCCAGCGATAACACCGGATATGCCGCAGCTATCGCCAGGCCAAGCCCGGCCAGAATTAACATCGCCCATTGCGTCCGCGCACCCAGTGCCGTCTCGCCTTGCAGCCACTGGATCAGAATCAGCAGCGCGCTGATCCCGATCAGCAGCATCACGGCGCTGGCCAGCGGCGCGCGGCCCGCCGACAGGGCTATCAATTGCCAGAAGATCAGCACACTGGCCAGCGCCGCCAGGCTGGGTTCCTGTTGCAGCCTTATGGCAATCCGCGCCAAGGCGAAAGATAGCGGGCCACCAGCAAGAATAATTATAAAGATCAGCAACAGGCTGTTCATTCGCACGGCCGCGCATACAGGGCCAGATTGGCCGTGACAAAACGCGCCACCGAATATTCCTTCACCGCCAGATCGCGGCCCCGGATACCCATTGACGCCCGCAGCGCCGGATCGCGCAGCAAATGTTCGATGGCATTGGCAAGCGCCAGCGCATTTTGCGGCGGGATCAGCACCGCCGTTTCACCCGCCCGCACGGCGTCGCGGCATCCTGGCACATCGCAGGTTATGACAGGCAGGCCGGTCGCCGCCGCCTCGATCAGCGTTTTGGAAAACCCTTCACGATAGCTGGGCAGGCATACAATGTGCACCTGGCGCAATGTGTCCGGCATGGTGGTGGAATGGCCCCACCATTCGATAACACCGCTATCGCACCAGCCGCGCAGTTCCGCCTCGCTTATTCCGCCGGGCCGGTCAAAATCCGCATAACCGGCCAGAACCATGCGCACGGCGATTGCGCGTTCGCGCAATAATGTTGCAGCCGCCACAAATTCCCGCACCCCCTTTTCCTGCTGCAACCGCGCGGGCAGCAGCACGATCAGCGGTTCGGGCGGCGCAATCTGGGCTGGGTAAAACACCGCGCTATCCACGCCGCATCCGGGGATCAGAATGGTCTGGTCTTGCGGCGTCAGATGCGCATTCACAAACAGGCTGCGGTCGTCCGCATTCTCGAAAATCGTAATGCCCCGCCGGTAGGGCAAAATCATGCGATAGGCCAGCATCACCAGACGGCGCAACAAATATGCCTTCCGCCCTTGCGCAATAAACACATGCCCCAGCCCGGTGATGAAAAAAATCACCCGCCGCACCCGCAACAGCCGCGCCGCCAGCCCGCCATACAGTACCGGCTTGATGGTGATGCAATGCAGAATATCCGGTCGCAGACGCACAACCAATCGGCCAATGGCAAGCAGCGCCGCCAATTCGCCAAGCCACGCCATGGCGCCCCGGCTTAGAGGCAGATCATGCAGTTGCGCGCCGCAGCCCCGAATGGCCGCCAGATCATCCGCCATATCCAGCGCCGTCCCCTGGAACGGCAGTGCCACATGGGTGTCATACCCCCCCGCCACCGCCGCACGCGCCAGCGGCAGGATATGGGTTACAAAAAACCGCGCATCATTGATGAGAAACAGCAACCGCTTCGGGCTGCGCAGTTCAGCCATTTTCTGCCCCGGCGGCCTTCAGAAAGGCATCCATATCGCCATTGAGCAATGGCTCAAAACGACGGATTTTCTCATCCGGCCAGTCCCACCAGCGGATTTCCAGAAGCCGCGCCACGATCGCTGGCGCAAAACGCATCCGCACCACGCGCGCCGGATTACCCGCCGCAATCGCATAGGGCGGAATATCGCGCGCCACCACCGCGCCAGCGCCCACCACCGCGCCATCGCCAATGGTGACCCCCGACAGAATGATCGCACGGCTGCCGATCCACACATCATTGCCGATGCGCACCGGCCCGCGCGTCAATGCCTGGGCGGGTGGCACATCCGCCATGAAATATTGCGAGCGAAACGGATAGCTGGACGGGCTGTCCAGCGGATGTTCCGCCTGCCCATAGATCAGCACTTCCGGGCCGATGGCGCAGAAGGCGCCAATGCTGCACGGCGACAGCGCGCTGGCGCGGACAAAAATATTGCGGGTAACGCCATAGGTGTAACGGCCCACGCTCACATGATCGGGCAGCGTGTCGCGGTGGCGCGGGAACCCCATGGCGTTGCGAATTTTGTTAAAAGTTGACATTCAGCCCGCCTTTTTAACCCCGAATATTGCGCGCGCCAGCAGACGCCGCCATTTGACCGCCTTGTCATTGCTATAGACGGGAAGATAGGCCAGGCAAATGGCTTTTTCCCGGATCGACAGGCGGCTTCGCCGGACCTCCTGAAGGCAAAAACGCAGAAAAGATGACAAAAATGGCCATAATTGCGCCGCCGTCTGCGGCCGGTAGCGCCCTTCGGAAAGCCCGGTTTCACGATTATAGAAACTGGTTTGCAGCACCCCCTGCGCACGGTCATTGATGAAAAACGGCAACATGGTCAGATGGTCCGCCGCCCAGACATAGGGGAAATCGCGTTCCGCCCGGTCATAGGCCGCCTTGATCGCATCCGTGCGATACAAACCATAAAACATGCCGCCCACACTTGAAGATAACATTGCGAGGATGCGGCGCAGGCGCGAGAGATTGCGCATCGGCGGCGTCTCGGTGACGCCCGCAATAGTTCCGTCCATACGGGTGCGCACAATGCGCGGCACGGCCATTTGCAAACCTGCATCGGCAACAAGCGCGCCATGCAGGGCTTCCAGATAATTGGGATCATGCCAGTCATCATAGGCCGCCCACATGTAAAATTCACCGCGCGCCGCCTCCAGCACAAAACGGAAATTCGCCAGGCCCCCGATATTTTCGGCCTGCCTGGTGGCGTGGATGCGCGCATCGCGCGCGGCATATTCCGCAATGATCCGGGGCGTTTCATCGGTGGAGCAATTATCGGAAAGGATGATTTCAAAATCGGTAAAGCTTTGCGCCAGCAGAGACTCCAGCGCCTGCGCCAGATGCGCCGCGCCGTTAAACACTGGCATGCCAATTGAAATGACGGGAGAAATAACGGGGTGCGTTGCCGGCATGATGGCGCTGGGTTCCGATTCGCGGATTATCTGCTGCTTTCAGCATGCCATTTTTGATTGCTTGCGTATATGGCGGGGGCTTGCTAACCGGTATCTATGAGCGAACGCATTAAAGACTATTGGAACCAGCGGGCCGGGGAAAACAGCGGCAGCCTGAGCGCAACCACCCAGGATATCTGGATGCGGCGGCTGGAGGTGGCCTGCCTGATTGGCTGGCTTGAGAAGCTGAACCTGCCGCCCGGTGCGCGCATCGCCGATATGGGCTGTGGTGACGGCAACACCATCCTGCATTTGGCCCGCCAGTTCCCCGATTTTCAGTTTGTGGGCTTTGATTATGCGCCGCAGATGATCGAAACGGCACAGGCGCAACTGGCGGCGACAGGCAGCCTTGATGGCAGGGTGCAGTTTCGGGTGGGTGATGTAAATGATCCGGTGGCCAGTGCAGGCGCCGGGCAACTGGACGTGGCGATGACGGACCGCTGCCTGATCAATCTGGAAACAACTGATGCGCAATATGCAGCCATTGGGCGCATCAGTGAATGCCTGAAGCCAGGCGGCATTTATCTGGCGATCGAAAACTTTGTTGAGGGGCAGGATGCCATGAACGCGGCCCGCGCCGCCATGGGGTTGCCGGAAATTCCGGTGCGCTGGCACAATCATTTTTTCACTGAAACGGAATTCCGTGTACGGACGGCTGTATATTTCAGCAATCTTGAATTTCACGAATTTTCCAGCGCCTATTATTATGCCACGCGCGTCATCTATTCCGCACTATGCAGGATGCAGGGCGTGGAGCCGGACTATGATCACGAAATTCACCGGCTGGCGGTGCAATTGCCCCCCATGAAAGAAAATTTCAGCCCGATCCGGCTAGCGGTGTTGCGCAAGACGGGTTAAATGTTCGCGCGCAGAATTTCCTTCAGTGCCGTGCAAACCCGCATCACATCTTCACGTGATAGGTTAAAACCGCTGGGAAGATTAATGCCGCGCGGCGCAATATCATAAGAAACCAGATTGCGCGCGCGCGCCGCCGCTGCCTGTGGCGTGGCGGAAAAAGCCGGGATATCACTGAGCGGATCGAACATGGGCCGGGTGGCCACGCCATATTCCCGGAACGCCGCCATCAGCGCAGGCTTATCCAGGCGAAACTGTTCTGGAAAAATCACCGTCACCATCCAGTAGGAACTGCGCACCCCCGCCCCCTCGCCATTCAGCGTAATGCCAGGGACGCCTGCAAGGCATTCCCGATACCATGCAAAAATTTCCCGCTTGCGCGCAAACAGCTCCTCCAGCCGTTCCACCTGCGCCAGGCCCATCGCCGCCTGCATGGCGGACATTTTATATTTGAAGGCCACTTCAGTGCTGCGGAACGACACATCACCTGGGGCGCGCCCGTGATCGCGCAAAAACTGGCAGCGTGCAAAAAACACCGCATCATCGGTCAGCAGCATGCCGCCTTCGCCGGTGGTCAGGGTTTTCGATCCATGAAAGCTGAAAACGCTGGCATGGCCAAAACTGCCCGCGCGCCGTCCGTGATAGTCCGATCCCGCCGCCTCTGCCGCATCTTCGATGACGGGTATATTATGTCTGGCCGCCAGCGCCAAAATCTCATCCATCGGCGGCATGGCGCCATAGAGATCGACCACAATAATGGCGCGGGTGCGCGGCGTGATGCAGGCGGCAAGGGATTCGGCGGTGACGCACCAGTCTGTTACGTCCATATCCGCAAACACCGGCGTTGCGCCGACATAGCTGACGGGCGCCACAGTGGCGATCCAGGTCACGTCCGGCACGATTACTTCGTCGCCTGCACCAATGCCCAATCCCGCCAATGCCAGATGCAGGCCCGCAGTGCAGGACGGCAGCGCCATGGCGTAACGCCGGTTTACCGCGCGGGCGAATGTTTCTTCAAAACGCACAAGATAATGGCTGGCGTTTTCACCCCAGGCATTTTGGGCGGCATCGCGCACATATTCCACCTCGCGCGCCGTGATGCTGGGCCCCGCGACCGGTATGTTTTTTAGGGGTGATTGATTCATTTAATTATTTTTCGATTCGGATGGAATTACTGTCATCATCATGGTTAGTTCTATTATGGGCCAAACTGATGAGGAAAAGCACTTGCTGGATTCTTTTCGTATAAAAACTCTGCTTAATCAAGTGATTGGCTGGCCGCACGGCAAGCGTCCTGCGTCCCTGCCCGCCGCCGAGACAGCGCCGGAGAACTTCTCGCTTCCCGCAATACTTGACGCCTTTCCAGCCCCCGTTTTGCTACTGGACGCGCGGCGCACCGTAACAGAGGCAAATCAGGCCGCGCACGAAATTTTCGGGACACGCCTGAAAAACCATGATCTGGCGCAGTCTTTGCGGCATCCCGCCGCCCTTGACGCCGCGAGCGCCGTTCTCGCGGATGGCAAACATATCAGGACGCAAATCATACTACAGACACCCGTGGCGCGGCATTATGAATTACACGCCATGCCGGTAGATCAGAACCATGATGCAAAAGTGCGCGCCGCTCTGGTGCTGCTGGACGTCACTGCGGCGCATAATGTTGAGCAAATGCGCGCGGATTTTGTCGCCAATGTCAGCCATGAATTACGTTCGCCACTGGCGGCGCTAACTGGCTTCATCGAAACCCTGAAAGGTCCGGCAAAAAATGATGTGGCGGCGCGCGAACGATTTCTTGATATCATGGAGGGCGAAGCGAAGCGCATGGCGCGGCTGATTGATGATCTGTTATCCCTGTCCCGGGTGGAAGCCAACGAACATATGCGCCCCAAAGGCGAGGTCAGGATCGCAGAATTACTGGCGGGATCAAAGGCGGCGCTGGGTCCCCGGGCCGCCAGCCGGGGCATAGAAATCGAACTGCTGTGCCCCGGCAACCTGCCATCCGTTGCGGGCGATTATGATCAATTAAACGAGGTGTTTCACAACCTGCTCGACAATGCCCTGAAATATGGGCCATCCGGCCATCCTGTAAAAATCACAGCGCAGACGGTTAACCGCATCCCGGAAATAGGGGGCAAAGGGGTGCGCGTCTGTGTTCATAATATGGGCGAGCCTATCGCACCGGAACATTTGCCCCGCCTGACAGAGCGTTTTTATCGTATCGACAAGGCGCGGTCGCGCGATATTGGCGGCACGGGACTGGGGCTAGCCATTGTTAAACATATCATCAGCCGCCATCGTGGCCGATTGATCATCGAAAGCAACGCAGAAAATGGCACCAATTTCAGTGTTTATTTATCAGAATACCGAAAGGACCCGAGCGCCGTCACATAATTGTAACCTGATTGTCATAGAATGGTTTTGCGCTATCCATAGATTGACGTCAGAGGCGAGGACAAAAGGGTTCTGGCCCGTCACTTATTTGGGAGATGGCCCTGAGATGATTAAAAAGACATTCCTGGTATCAGCCGTTGCGGCGAGTGCTTTTGCATGCGGTGCACAGGCGCGTGATCAAGTGCAAATTGTTGGTTCTTCAACCGTGTTTCCATTCGCCACAGCGGTTGCCGAAGAGATCGGCAAGTCCTCGGGCGGGAAAACCCCGATTGTGGAAAGCACCGGCACTGGCGGCGGTTTCAAGCTTTTCTGCTCCGGCAGCGGTGACAATACTCCAGACATTTCCAATGCCTCACGCGCCATTAAAAGCTCGGAAACAGAGCAATGCGCCAGCAACAAGGCGGGCGACATCATCGAGGTTAAAATCGGGTATGATGGCATCGTGGTGGCCAATTCCCGCAGCGCGCCGCAGGTTAGCCTGACCTTGAAGGACATTTACCTGGCCCTGGCCAAGGATATTCCCGATTCCGACGGCAAGACCAAACCCAACCCCTACAAGACGTGGAAGGATGTAAATCCCACCCTGCCGGACGCCAAGATTGAAGTGCTGGGCCCGCCGCCGACATCTGGCACCCGCGATGCTTTTGTCGAGCTGGCGATGGAGGGGGGCTGCAAGAGCTTTCCCTGGGTTAAAGCCCTGGCGAATGACTATAAAGACGCCTTCACCAAAATCTGCCACAGCATCCGCGAGGATGGCGCTTTTATTGAAGCCGGCGAAAATGACAATCTGATTATCCAGAAACTGGTGGCCAACCCGAACGCCATGGGCGTTTTCGGTTTCAGCTTTCTCGACCAGAACACCGACAAGGTTCAAGGCAGCATTGTCGAAAATGTAGAGCCCAGCTTCGACAATATCGCCAGTGGCGCCTATAAGGTCTCGCGCCCGCTGTTCTTTTACGTGAAAGCCGCGCATCTTGATACAGTGCCGGGGCTGAAATCCTATCTCGCTGAATTCATCAGCGAAAAAGCTTGGGGACCAGAAGGCTATCTTTCCGGAAAGGGTCTGATCCCGATGCCGGATGAAGAACGCGCCAAAGTCCGTAGTGACGTAACGGCAAATGCCAAACTCTGATCAAATCGCACTGGCGGCCCCGGTCCTTTCAAAGGACCGGGCAACCGCGCCCGCCGGCTTTTCCGATGCCGCTTTTGCCCGGCGGCGCTGGTTGCGGTCGCTGTGGGAACGTCCGGCATATCTGTTGCTGGTGCTCAGTTCCCTGTTGGCCATCCTGACGACAATCGGGATCGTACTTTCCTTATTATTTGAATCATTGCGCTTTTTTGAACAGGTTCCATTAACCGAGTTTTTATTTGGCCTGGAATGGAGTCCGCAAACAGCCCTGCGCGCCGATCAGGTGGGATCATCCGGCAGTTTTGGGGCTGTGCCGCTATTTACCGGCACCCTGTTAATCAGCCTCATTTCTCTGGTTACGGCTGGCCCTATCGGACTTTTTTCCGCAGTTTATCTTGCTGAATATGCTGGCAAGAAGACACGCGACGCCGTCAAGCCGCTACTGGAAATTCTGGCGGGCGTTCCCACGGTTATTTATGGTTTTTTCGCCGCCCTGATTGTCTCCCCCATGCTGCGTGACGCCGGTGGCTTTATGGGAGTAGGGATTTCATCCGAAAGCGCGCTTGCGGCGGGCCTGGTCATGGGGGTGATGATTATTCCTATTATTTCATCCTTGTCGGACGATGTGATTGCATCGGTTCCCAATGCGTTGCGCGAGGCGTCTTACAGTCTTGGGGCGACACAGTCGGAAACCATCCGGCAGATTGTTCTGCCCGCGGCCCTGCCCGGCATTGTATCGGCGATGTTGCTTGCGGCTTCGCGGGCCGTTGGTGAAACCATGATCGTGGTAATGGCGGCAGGCCTTGCGGCGAATTTGACCGCCAACCCATTTGCAGCCGTGACGACAGTTACAGTGCAGATTGTTGGCCTGCTTACGGGTGATCAGGAATTTGACAGCCCCAAGACGCTGGCCGCATTCGCCCTGGGTCTTGTGCTGTTCATCGTCACACTGTGCCTCAACATCACGGCCATGCGGGTTTCAAAAAAATATCATGAAAAATATGACTGACGGCACGGAAATTCCCAAAGCCGTTGCGGCGGCGGCCCTGTTGCATCGGCGCTACCGGGCTGAAACCCGCTTCCGCTGGTATGGGATTTTGGCAACGGCGCTGGCATTGTTTTTTCTGGGGGCAATGCTGATCAGCATTGTCATCATTGGCCATAGCGCGTTTCGCCAGACATTTGTAAAACTGGACATTTTCTTCGATCCGCAAATTCTTGCCGCTGACGGTAAAACCGATACGGACAGCCTGCGGCGCGCGGATTATCCAGCGCTTGTCAGGGCATCGCTGCGGGAAATGTTTCCTGGTGTTTCCGGACGGCGGGAGCTGCGCCAGCTATACGATCTGGTCAGCCGGGGTGCGTCGGACAGCCTGCGGGAACAGGTGGTGACAAACCCGGCCCTGATCGGGTCAAGGGCAAGTTTATGGCTGCTGTCTTCGGATGATGTGGATCTGTTCGTTAAAGGCGAGATCAGCCGCAACACACCTGAAAGTGAGCGTCAGCTAACGGATTTGCAGCTTGACTGGGCAGAACAGATCGTTGCGCAGGGTGCGGCGGAATTGCGTTTCAATACCGCATTTTTCACTACCGGGGATTCGCGTGAGCCGGAAACAGCGGGTATCTGGGGGGCGGTCGTTGGTTCGTTCTATACCCTGATAGTGACGATTATGCTGTCGTTTCCCATCGGTGTGATGGCGGCGGTTTATCTGCAGGAATTTGCGCCCAAAAACCGTATCACCGAGATGATTGAGGTGAACATCAACAATCTGGCGGCGGTTCCGTCGATTGTCTTTGGCCTGTTGGGACTGGCGGTGTTTCTGAACTTTTTTCAAATGCCGCGTTCGGCGCCTCTGGTTGGCGGTGTCGTGCTGGCGCTGATGACCCTGCCGACCATCATCATAGCGGCGCGCGCAGCCATGCTTGCGGTGCCGCCATCAATCCGCGAGGCCGCGCTTGCCGTTGGCGCGTCTCCCATGCAGACAGCGTTTCATCATGTGGTGCCGCTTGCAATCCCAGGCATGCTGACCGGCGCCATAATTGGCATGGCGCGCGCGCTGGGTGAAACAGCACCCCTGCTGATGATAGGCATGGTCGCGTTTATTGTTGATATTCCAGAGAGCGTCTTTGACGCCGCAACCGTATTGCCGGTGCAGATATTTCTGTGGGCGGACAGTCCCGAACGCGCCTTTGTAGCCAAGATGGCGGCAGGCATTATGGTGCTGCTGGCATTTCTGATAGCCATGAATTTGATCGCAGTAATTTTACGCCGCAGATTTGAACAAAAATGGTAACTCCCGAAAAGGAACCCTATATGAGTCAGGCATTGAAACTATCCGGAACGCTGGCAACCGCGCCAATCAAGATGCAGGCGCGTGGTGTTTCAGTTTTCTATGGCGCCAAACAGGCATTGACGGGCCTTGATATCGACATCCCGGAGCATCACGTTACCTCACTTATTGGCCCATCCGGTTGTGGCAAGACGACATTTTTGCGCTGCATCAACCGCATGAATGACATTATTGATGGATGCCGGGTCGAAGGCCATATCAGCATTGATGGCGTCGATATTTACTCAAAAAATCAGGATGTCGTTCAGTTGCGCGCGCGCGTCGGCATGGTGTTTCAAAAGCCCAATCCGTTTCCAAAGTCGATTTATGAGAATGTCGCCTATGGCCCGCGCATTCATGGCATGGCCACCAGCAAAAAACAGCTTGATGAAATCGTAATTGACAGTTTAACCCGCGCCGGCCTGATCAAGGAGGTGCATGACCGCCTGGATGCACCGGGCACCAGCCTGTCTGGCGGCCAGCAGCAGCGCCTGTGCATCGCACGCACCATTGCGGTAAAGCCGGAACTGATATTGATGGACGAGCCGTGCTCGGCGCTTGATCCGATCGCCACCGCCAAGGTAGAGGAATTGATCGACGAACTGCGCGAGCACTTCACGATCGTGATCGTCACCCATTCCATGCAACAGGCCGCACGGGTTTCGCAGCGGACTGCGTTTTTTCATATGGGAGAACTGGTCGAAGCTGGCCCCACCGAACAAATATTCACCAACCCGAAAGATACAAGGACTCAAGCCTATATCACCGGGCGTATTGGTTAATGGTACACAAACCGGAAGGAACTGCGCACATGGTTTCTGAGCATATCGTCAAGTCATTCGACGACGAGCTTAACAGGCTGGCCAGCATGATTGCGGAAATGGGCGGCCATGCGGAAAGCCAGCTTGCCGATGCCATTTCCGCGCTGTCCAGGCGTGACGAGACACTGGCGTCCAGCGTCATTATCCAGGATGTGCGCCTTGATACGCTGGAAACAGAGATTGACGCGCAGGTCATACGCATGCTGGCGTTGCGCCAGCCCCAGGCGCTGGATCTGCGCGCTGTTATAGTGGCGCTGAAAATTTCCGCCGAGCTTGAACGCATCGGCGACTATGCCAAAAATGTCGCCAAGCGCACACTTACCCTGATACAGGCGGCTGCGGTAGGAACTGCATCCAATACAATTGTCCGCATGGGAGCAATTGCCGGCAGCATGATCAGCAATGTCATTGACGCCTATCTGAACGCCGATATTATCAAGGCCGAAGAGGTGAGGGCGCGTGATCATGACGTGGATCAGATGCACACCAGCCTGTTCCGGGAATTGCTGACCTATATGATGGAAGATCCCCGCAACATCACCGCCTGCACGCATTTATTGTTCATTGCCAAGAACATTGAGCGCATCGGCGATCATGTCACCAATATTGCCGAGAATGTGCATTTTCTGGTCGCGGGTCAAATTCCCGGGCATGACCGGCCAAAAAGCGACTTCTCAAGCTCAACCATTGTCAACGTGGAGGATAACGCACCATGAAACCGCTAATTCTCATTGCGGAAGACGAACCCGCACAGATGGAACTGTTACGCTACAATATGGAATCTGCGGACTTCAGGACAGTTGTGGCGACCGATGGGGCATCGGCCCTGGCGCTGGTGGAGGAAGAAACTCCCGATCTTGTTGTGCTGGACTGGATGCTGCCTGAAATGTCCGGCATTGAAGTGTGCCGCCGTATTCGCGGGCGCCCTGAATCCAGATCTTTACCCGTCATCATGCTGACCGCGCGCGGCGAGGAAAATGACCGGGTGCGCGGGCTGGAAACCGGCGCGGATGATTATCTGGTCAAACCGTTTTCACAGGCGGAACTGATCGCGCGCATTCGCGCCCTTTTGCGCCGCTCGCGGCCTGCATTAACGGACGAACAATTAAGTTATGGCGGCATTATCATGGATATCGCCAGCCACCGGGTCAGCCGCGATAATATGCCGGTGCAACTGGGCCCCACGGAATTTCGCATGTTGCGCTTTCTGATGGAGCGTCCCGGGCGCGTTTACAGCCGCGAACAATTGCTGGACCAGGTGTGGGGCCGCGACGTGTATGTCGAATCCCGGACCGTGGATGTACATATTCGCCGCTTGCGCATGGCGCTGGACGTGGAAGGCGCGCCGGATATTATCCGCACCGTGCGCGGCGCAGGATATGCGCTGGATATGAGCGCGAATTAGGTTGGTTTTATCCGTTTCACGGTTTGCATAAGGCGGCCCCAGCCCATTTCGTGCTGCCCCAGCATCGCGTCACGCGCAGACCGTGTAAATAGCGCATCATAGGCGTCGCACATGCGGGCCAGACTGTAATGCTTGCGCGCGTGACTGGCGTTTGCAGCGCCAAGCTTTTTACGTAATGCAGCATTTGCGCAAAGCTGCATTATCGAATTGGCAAGTTCATCATCGAAACATCCGTAAACATAGGGTGTGCTTTCCAGCGGCAGCATGCGTTTTACATCGCCAACATCGACGGCAGCCACCGGAAGCCCGGCGGCCATCGCCTCCAGCATGCCAAGCGGCATCTGTTCCGTATCCGATGACAGCGCAAATATATCAAACAGCCTGTAGGCGCGTTCCGGCCTGGCGACATGTCCGGTGAATGTCACCCGGTCACTGATCCCAAGCGCCTGCGCCTGACGTTTTGTGTCTTCTTCTGCTGGCCCCGATCCCGCAATCACCAGACGTGCATTTGGATAGCCTTCCAGCATCGCAAAGGCGCGCACCAGTCGCGGAAGATTTTTCTCAGGCCGCAATGCGCCCAACGTGCCAATGATAATTTCATCATCACGTCGCGGAAATAACGGCCCTTCCGGGTCCGTGCGATCCTGCGCAAAGCGTTCGCAATCAATGCCATTGGGAATGAAGCTGACCTTGCGTTCGGGCAGCAGCCAGTTTTGAGTGGCCAATTCGTACAATGTGCTGGACGGCACCACCAGATGCTTTCCAAACAGCAATCCGGCGCGCCGCAGCCATACCCGGCGCGCCAACTGCCTGCCGTCCGCCTCATCGGGGCCAAAGCCATCCTCGATATGAATATGCGGATGCTGTCCAAAAAAATTGGCCAGCGCCCATTCGATAGCGCCAAAATTATAGGTCAGCAACAGATCGGGACGCCATTCCTTCAGTTTTTTCCAGAACAGAACAATATTTTCCCGTGTGGCGCCCTTGGTAAATTCCAGTCTGTGCAGATCATATTCGACACCGGAATCGAATTTTTCAGCGCAATCATACACGCCGTCCATCGCGATAATCGTATGGCGGTATTTTTTGCCCCAATGATTGGCCATCGAGGCAAGGCGTACTTGTGGGCCACCCGTCGCAAATGTTGAGAAGACATGCAGAAGATTAATTGGAGACATGGAGAAAATTCACATTGTTGCCGGGGTGAAAATAGTAATGGCGCGCGCAACGAAATGTTGCTTGTCATCAACCGGATGCCAGTTGAGATCGCGTCTTGCGTCAGAACAGTCAAATTGGGCCATCATGCCGCGCGACAGCAGGTCCCGGTAGCTTGGAAAGCCCGCATCGCGGCCCGCTGCACGTTTAACCAGCCATTTGCCAATTTCGACCGCCTGTAGCTTTACGGCAGATTGCCCATGGAAATAAAGTGGCCGCTGCATCGCTGCCCCCAATGCCGCCACATAATTCCGGGCGCTCATTTGTGCGCCACCCACCAGATTGTAGCATTTCCCCTCAATCCCCTCGGCCTCACAGGCGGAAATAATTGCATCGGCAACATCTTGCGCCAACACAAAGGGTAGAGGGTTGTTGCCATTATTCCAACCCAGGCAATGTTGATCATTATTGAAAAAACCAAGTCCCGAATGAAATGGCGAACTGCCTTCGCCAACCACTATACCGGGGCGCAAAATTACCACAGGCAGTTTTTTATCACGAAACATTTGCAGCAACATGTTATCCGCCAGCGCCTTGGCGCGGGCATAATCGCCGCGATTGTCCGCCTGGTGGTCTGGCGGCGTCGCGCCTGTAATGGTCTCTGCGCCGTCACCCAGATAAAGCCCCGCGATCGAGCCTATATGAAGCAGCCGTTTCACGCCCGCAGCAAGACAGGCCTGCGCCACCGCGCGCGCACTGCCGACCAATGCCGCCTCTATCGCCGGCCAGTCCGCGCCGCCCCCCCCATGCGCAAGATTGATCACAACAGGCGCGTCACCAATGCCGCGCGCAACGTCGTCGGCTTTGCATACGTCGCCACGAATAAGTGATATGTGGGCGTGGTGGTAAATTTCTGGCAGGTTCGTCGTGCTTCGCGCCATCACGGCAACCCGTTTTCCATCCGCCACCAATTTCTGTACAACATAGCGGCCAATAAAACCTGTGCCGCCAAGCACACTCACATCACACCCGGTTGCGCTTTGTACCGTTTTTATCGGGTGTGCGCTGGATTTTACAAAAATCTGTGTTGCGATTTCCTCGCATATTTCCACCAGTCTGGCGCCGAACGCCACATCGCAGCGCACTGGCTTGCCGCTATCGACAGCATCGTGGAAAGCGCGGATGCTGGCTTCCATGCTTTTGTAAAATGAATCAGAGCGCGGCTTCAGCTTGGCCGTCGCAAGCGCATAATTCGCAATCCCCTGCACCGATTGCATGGCAATTTCCGCGGCTGTTCTTAATCCAGAAATCGCATGATCTGCCGGATCAAGCCAGCGGGTGCGCTTATGCGTATAGATTTTGTTTTGCATAAAATCGCCTATAATGACCCCATCGTCACAAACTGCGGTTATCTGCCAGAACGGAAAATTCTTGCCCACGGCAAAGCTAAGTTGTGCGGGGGCGAGGGCGCATTGCAAATTAATTTGCGCGCTATCGTAAAATGGCATGCCGGGCGCGATATCAACCGGTTTTCCGGCTATTGCCGAAAAGTTCAGAATATCGCCCGCAATCGCTGCAATTTGCGACAGCGGATGCACAGCCTGTTCAAGCAGGATATTGCCAGGTTGCTGGAACATCCAGTGGCTAAATTGTCCCGCCGCCAATTGCCGCAATGGCGCATTGTATACGCAATGGACATATTGCAGGCGGCCAAGTTTTGCGTGCCTGAGCAGATCCTGCATCTTCACCATCGCCGGGTGATAGACAAAATTCTGATTGACGCCCGCAGGGGTTCCAGAAGATTCAACAGTCGAAAGCAGGGAGCGGCATTCGTCTGCGCTGACACCGGCCGGCTTTTCAATCAGGGTTGGTATTTTTGCCGCAATAAACTGTTCTGCCAGCGGCTTGTGCATCTGTGGCGGCGTAAGAATATGCGCACGCCCCACCTGTCCCGAAGCAATGGCTTCTTCGGCCGAGGTGAATATATGTTTGGCGCCCCATTTATCTGCAAGCGCGACAGCCGCTTCCCGGTTGGGGTCAACAATTGCGTTCACAAAGACCCCAGGGATATTCGTGAGTGCTTCCGCGTGAATACTGGAAATATAACCAGCGCCAACGAGACAAACGGCATTAATATTGCGCGACATGCAGCCCCTATGATTAACCAAACCGGAAATAATAGTTACAATGCAGCGTGGTTTACTCCAAAATGGTTAATAAGCAAGTGACAAAACAAAAATAAGGAGGCAGTGATGGATCTGGGGTTGAAGGGAAAAAAGGCTTTCGTAACCGGGGCCAGCCGGGGCATAGGCCTGCGAATCGCCCGTCTTCTGGCTGCTGAAGGGGCTGATATTGGCATCTGCGCCCGTGATTCGACAGCGGTTCATGCAACTGTCGCGGAATTGAAAGGCACGGGCGCAAAGGTCTTCGGCGCACCGGCTGACCTGAAAGGCGACGGCGCCGATCTCAAAGCCGCCATTGATGGCGCGGCACAGGCATTTGGCGGGCTGGATATTCTGGTACAGAATGTCAGCGCCATGGCCGTGCAGATGCGCCAGAAGGACTGGGACGCCGGCTATCAGGTGGATATTCTGGGCACCCTGCGTACGGTGGACGCCGCCATGCCCTGGCTGCAAAAATCATCCGCCGGATCCATTGTGGTGATCGGGTCCATCGCCGCCGTTTCCGGCAATGGGGGGCCGCAGCCCTATGGCGCGCTGAAGGCGGCGCTGGTGCATTATGTCAGCGGTCTGGCGCATTCGCTGGGGCCACAAAATATTCGCGCCAATACGGTCTCGCCCGGCGCGGTATTTTTCGAAGGCGGTGTGTGGGACCAGGTGAAACAGGCGGCCCCAAAACGCTTTGACGAAACCGTGGCGCGCAATCCTATGGGCCGCATGGCGACACCCGAAGAGGTGGCGAATGCCGCCGTTTTCCTGGCCAGCCCGGCCGCCAGTTTCATCACCGGGGTCAATCTGATTGTCGATGGCGGCACAACGCAACGGGTGCAGTTTTAATTCGTGGGGCTAAACATGAATGTGGGTTCATATTGCGCCGTCATTGGCCTGTTGTTTTTTGCAACAACAGCCGCTGCGGGCGAGGCCGAATTTGAGTTATGTCAGGGGACATCGGAAAACGCCGTCATCCGCGCCGCCAACTGCGACATTGCCATTCGCATGGGCGGTCTTTCGAACGAACAGATGATTGTGGCGCTGTTTAACCGGGGCCAGGCAGCCCTGGCCTCGGAAAAACCGGACAAGGCGCTGGAAGATTTTGACGCGATCCTGAAACAGGCGCCAGATGATCAGGTGTCGCTGTTTACCCGGGGAATCGCGCGCCGTCAGCTAAAGCAATATGACGGCGCCATTGCGGATTTTGACAGGCTGCTGGCGCTGAACTATCAACCGGCGGCAAAGATCTATCTGAACCGCAGCATGGCCTATCATCAAAAAGGGGATAAGGAAAAAACCCTGGCCGATCTGCGTCAGGCAAAGGCACTGGACCCGGCGGACCCCGTAATTACAGACCGTCTCTGGAAAACCGAGCGGCTGTATAGCCAACAGGGACAATAGATATTCAGGCGGCGCTTGTTCTCTGGCCGATATGGACGGGATCCGCTTCAGCCGGAACAGGCCGTTTGCGGGGCGCATCACCCGGACGGTCAATGATATTGGCCCCCGCCGAATAAATTCCCGCCGCCCAGGCAACCGCTTCAATGGAATGGGCGATATCACGGGCCATATCCGGAAACCCAGTATCCAGCGCCTCCCAGCGCAGTTTTTGTAATTGGCCACCGATATCTGCGAGACGTTCGGTCAACGGGTTTGATGTTACGCGCATTGCCTATTCCCAGTATCATGCTAGTTATTAGATGCTATAAAAAAGTTACGGCCTATATTTTTTATACGCAAGTGAATTAATTTCAATTATGGATTGAAATTTCCCTATGCCTTCCCTATCCCCAGCGCTGACAGGGCCAGCGCAGCCCAGCCCGTCATAAATGCCAATCCACCCATCGGAGTCAGCAATACAAGGGCGCGTGAGCCGGTTACCCCCAGAACGTAAAGTGATCCGCAAAAAAGCACGATACCAATGTTAAACCCCCATCCAGCCAGCGCGATGGAACGTGCATTCGGGTATTTCTCTGCGCGCCAGGCCACCGCCAGCAAGACCAGCGCATGATACATGTGGTACTGCGCGGCGGTGCGAAACGCCGCCAGTTCTATCTGCGAAACATGGCCTTCCAGCCCATGCGCGCCGAACGCGCCAGCCGCAACCGCCAGCAGGCCATTCAGCGCGCCGGTCAATAACCAGGTTCTCGCGTGAAGCACTTGCCTACTCAGCGCCTTTCGTCACAACTTCATCCGTTGGCGGAGCGTAACGGCGCATCAAACCCATTTGCGCTGCACCAAACACAATCGTCAGCGGCAGCGTTCCAAACAGTTTGAAACTGATCCAGAAATCCGTGGAAAAATTCCGCCAGACGACTTCATTCAAAATTGCCAGCACAACAAAAAACCACGCCCAGCGCCAGGTCAGCAGCCGCCAGCCCTCTGCGGTTAATTCCATCACCGTTTGCAGCAGGGGTTTCAACAATGATTGCTGGCGCGCCAGGCCGGTAAACAAAATCGCCGCAAACAGGCTGTTCACGATCGTCGGCTTCAGTTTGATAAACAGATCATTATTCAGATACAGTGTCAGCCCGCCGAAAACCAAAACAAATACCGCCGTAATCAGCGGCATGGGCGGAATTTCACGCGCCATCATCCATGTCGCGCCAAGCGATGCAATGACCGCCACCATGAATGCGGCGGTCGCCGGAAAAATTCCATAGGTGGCGTTGACGCCAAAGAACACGACCAGCGGACCAAGGTCGAGACCCAGTTTTGTAAGTGGATGCATTAGAATTTTTTCTCCTGGGAACTACTCGGATGCATTATGGTTTCCGCCCCGCACATAGCCTGATCGTCATTGCGAGCGAAGCGCGGCAATCCAGAGCCGCAAACGAAGGTTTATGCGTGTGGCTCTGGATTGCCGCGTCGCTGCGCTCCTCGCAATGACGAAAGTGTGAAACGATAATGTTGTTACTAAAATTTGACATCACGTCTAAATCAAAAATGCCAGATTTGCGATGGGCTCATCCGCATCGACCAGCAGAATTTTTTTCACCGCCATGCGCAACTGCCCATCCTCGCGACGCAAACGGTACAGGCACCGCCCGCCCCAGAAATTCATATTGCGGGTGGATTGTATGGCCAGCTCCATCAGCATGAAATTGGCGCCCACTTCATATTCATCCGTACCCGCACGGGCAATTTCAATGTTGGACAGCACCCGTCGCATCGGTGATGCAGGCGTCTGGCTATAGCGGAAACCGGATTTCAACTGCCGGATGCGGGTGGCGATGCGTTGCCGGTTGTCATAGATGTGGGAAACCTCCTTTGCCGGATCAAGATCGGGACGGCGCGGAACCCAATATAATGCGTCCTGCGTCCACAGTGCTTCCCATGCATCATACAGCGCTTCATCCGCCAGCCGCGCTTCCAGAAACAAAAACGCCTCGACCTCTCGAATTTCACTTTCCGGTAAAGTCATGATCAGGCCGCCCTGGACATCAGTTGCAGATATTCCTTCCAGAACGACCGGTTGGTGATTTCATCTGATACCGATGAACTGAGCAGGCCGGTTTCAGGATCGGTATATTCGCGTTCCATGCCCCGGCGCAGATCAAGCCATTCCGGCGATTGCGCCGCCAGGCCAAGCTGGTTGCGTTCCGCCATGCAGGCGTCATCGGGCAGCAGAAACGAACCCGGCCCCATGGCGCCTTCGGTCTGGCGCAGCGCGCGGGCGTTCACTTCCGGCGCGCCCTTCAGCAGCATCGGCGTGTAATATTGCACCACCTCATTGGCGCTTACCGGGATCACAAACGAGATATTCAGTTCGGCCAGAAACAGATTGGGGAAAATGATTGCGTGGGGAGGCCCTTCTATCATGTGTTTTTGCGCCAGTTCCCTGCCATAGGTCTGTTCCATCCGCGCCATATAATCCGGCAGCTTTGCCGCCGGAACACCGCCAAACCACTGGAACGGCCTGCCGGTCTGGTGATAGCGCGCGGCGAAATCAAGCTCGGTATGCCCGCCGCCCCAATCGCGGGTAACGGAATTATCGCCTTTTTCTTCATCAAAGGCCTGAGAGGAAAAAGCATTGACCGCGCGCATCAGCGATGCGTGCGCCACATTCACATGATAGCCATCAGTATTATTTTCCGGCAGCATTTTCCAGTTGGCGTGAAAGCGATGCTTCAGCCAGC
>DAIOWE010000032.1:0-21507 GCA_036758605.1 Pseudomonadota bacterium
CCTCGGTGGTCAGCCAGGGTTCGTCCGGGCCGATCAGCAGCGCCAGATCCTTGGTCATCTTGTCGCTTTCCACGGTTTCGATGCACACCTTTTCGATGCGCTGCGCAAAGGCGGTGACTTCGGGCGTGCCATCGAGCGCGCCGCGGTGCGCCAGCCCGCGCGTCCAGGCGAAGATCGAGGCAATCGGATTGGTCGAGGTTTTTTCGCCGCGCTGATGCTGGCGGTAATGGCGCGTCACCGTGCCATGCGCCGCTTCGGCCTCCATGGTCTTGCCATCGGCGGTCATCAGCACGCTGGTCATCAGGCCCAGCGAGCCGAAGCCCTGCGCGACCGTATCGGACTGCACGTCGCCGTCATAATTCTTGCAGGCCCACACAAAGCCGCCGCTCCATTTCATCGCGGCGGCGACCATGTCGTCGATCAGGCGGTGCTCATAAATGATGCCGGCCTTTTTGAAACCATCCGCATAATGACTATCGAATATTTCCTGGAACAGATCCTTGAAGCGCCCGTCATAGGCCTTGAGAATCGTGTTCTTGGTGGACAGATAGACCGGCCATTTGCGCTGAAGGCCGTAATTCAGGCAGGCATGCGCGAAATCGCGGATCGATTCATCCAGATTGTACATGCCCATGGCGACGCCGCCGCCGGGAAAATCAAACACGTCATAGTTCACCGGCGCGCCGCCGCCATCGGGCGTGAAGGTCATGGTCAGCTTGCCCTTGCCCGGCACCACGAAATCCGTCGCCTTGTACTGATCGCCAAACGCATGGCGGCCGATCACGATGGGCTGGGTCCAGCCCGGCACCAGGCGCGGCACATTCTGCATGATGATCGGTTCACGAAATACCGTGCCGCCCAGAATGTTGCGGATGGTGCCGTTGGGCGATTTCCACATTTTCTTGAGGCCGAACTCCTTCACCCGTTCCTCGTCCGGGGTGATGGTGGCGCATTTCACGCCCACGCCGTATTTTTTGATTGCCTCGGCGGAATCGATCGTGACCTGGTCATTGGTGGCGTCACGGTTTTCCATGCCGAGGTCATAATATTTCAGATCCACATCCAGATAGGGAAGGATCAGCTTTTCGCGGATCATCTGCCAGATGATGCGCGTCATTTCGTCGCCATCGAGTTCAACGACGGGGTTTTTGACCTTGATCTTGCTCATGCTGCTTCCTCATTTCGGACTGGATAAAATAGGCTGTCGCAGCGATATAGCATCATGGATGTCTGGCGTCGATAACCCGCTTGGCGTCGATACCGCGATGGCTGTGCTGCTCGATATAGTCCACCGCCGCTTCAACCGTGTCGGCCAGATAGAAATAGTCCTGGCCCGCCCCGGTCAGGAAGCCCTCATCGCACATAATGCGCAGCATCTGCACCAGGGGCGTCCAGTAGCCGGTATTGTTCAGCAGCGCACAGGGCTTGTTATGCAATCCGATCTGATGCCAACTGAGAATTTCAGCAATCTCGTCCAGGGTGCCGGAACCGCCGGGCAGCGCAATAAAGCCATCCGACATTTCAAACATGCGCATTTTGCGGGCATGCATGGTCGCCTCGATATGGCGCATGGAAATTCCCTTCAGGCCGACCTCAAGTTCCTCCAGATGCCGGGTGATGATCCCAACGACATGGCCACCCGCATCCATTGCAGCTTGCGCGGTAATGCCCATCAGGCCGATGCTGCCGCCGCCATAGACCATGCGAATCCTGCGGTCTGCGAGTAAGGTTCCCAGTTGGCGCGCCGTGGCGGAATGTACCGGGTTCCTGCCGGTCTTTGAACCGCAATAGACGCAGATAGATTTTTGTCTGCTCATGCCTGGTTTGCTCTATGCTGTCTAAGATGGTTAATCATAACAGGAAAAGGTGACTGAAGTGTGATGCGCCGGAAGCATTTAACAAGGTCATTCATATTGTCGCGGCGCGAGATCCTGATCTTGCTGGCCTTTTTCCTGCTTGCCGTGCTGACCATTATCGCCAGGTTTGCGTTTCAGCAAGGACAGACAGCGACGGAGCAATCCAGAATTGCAGCCACCGAATCAGCCACCAGTACGGCGGCACCAATCCCCATTGATCCCGGTTTCGATGTCGTGCGCGTTACGCGCGACGGGCGCGCCGTAATGGCGGGACGCGCGGCCCCCGGGGCAAGGGTGATCGTCAAGTCCGGCGATCTGGTGCTGGGGCAGGTCATGGCGGACAAGCGCGGCGATTGGGTGATGATCCCTGAGACGCCCCTGAAGCCAGGCGCACAGGTGCTTACGCTTAGCGCCCAATTGGGCGAAGATGGGCCGGTTTTATCCAAAGATTCAGCCATTATTTCGGTACCGGATCGTCCCGATGGGGATGTTTTCGTGGCGGTCAGCCGGCCCGGCAAGCCGACCCGCATCCTGGATCAGGGCCTGCCCGATGCCACCCCAACCGGGGTTAGCGTGGCGGGGATTGATCTTGCCCCTGAGGGGGGCGCCATGCTTTCCGGGCGCGCCGAACCTGGCCGGCTGGTGCGGGTATATCTGGATAATCAGGCGGCGGGCGAGGCGCTGGCGGATGAAAAAGGCCATTGGGAACTGGCCCATGCCGGGACCGTTGCAGCCGGAGAGCACAAATTGCGCGCCGATCAGCTTGATCCTTCGGGGAAAGTCCTGCTGCGTGCAGAAGTGGCGTTTTCACGCGCTGAACAAGGCCAGCTTGTGATGGGCAGGCAGCAGGTCATGATCATGCAGGGCAACGCCCTGTGGGAAATTGCCCGCAGCATCTATGGCTCGGGTATTGCCTATAGCGTGATTTTCACAAACAACAAACAACAGATCCGTGATCCCGACCTGATCTATCCCGGGCAGATATTTGACATTCCCGCCGCATCCGCCGCGCCGTCAGGAAAATAAAGGGCCCAGCCCCATCACACAATTCCGTGATTTTTTAAGCAATGTTGAAATTTGACTGGCGTGACATGGCTGACTCGTATTAGCTTATTCACAAGATCAACAATAAGGCCTGACATGGAATCTGGAGCGCGAGTGACTATCAGTAAAAAACGCCAGAGCCGCAGCAGGAACAAACAGTATCCACTAGGTAACGCAGTCAACGACATGGGAGGGGACTAATGGCCATTCGATCGGCTTTTATATTGGGGTTATTTGCAGCGGGGGTTTTTGCCGGAACAGCCGGGGCGGAAGTTCCCGCCGAGGTAGCCGCGCGGCTCGGTCAGGATCTGACTCCGTTAGGTTCACAAAAATCCGGCAACAAGGATGGGACCATTCCTGAATGGACCGGCGGTCTGTCCGAAATTCCAGCAGGGGTCACCTATAAGCAGGGGGACAGGCACCCCGATCCGTTCGCTGCTGATCAGCCGCTATATACCATTACTTCAGCGAACATGGCGCAATATGCGGACAAGCTGACGGAAGTCAGCACCGCGTTGCTGACCGCCTATCCCGACGCCTACAAGATGAATGTCTATCCGACCCGCCGTTCCTGCGCCAACCCGCCAAGCGTCTATGAGGCGAACAAGAAGAATGCGGTGGGCGGCATAATGTCAGCAAGCGGTGATGGCTTTACCGGATCGATAAATGGCGCCCCATTCCCAATTCCCGGCAACGCCAACGAACATATCTTTAATCAGCGATTGCAATTCCGCAGTTATAAGCTGACACGCCAATATGTGTCTGTAGCCCCGACCCGTAACGGTGAATATTCAGTCTATACCATCCAGGATGAAGTGATTTTTCCGTGGAGCGATCCATCCAAAACCACGACGGAATCCCTGGATAATGTCTGGGCCTTTTATATCAACAATACGATCGCACCGGCCCGCGCCGCGGGTAATGTGGTACTGATTCACGATACAATTGATGCCGTGAAGGGCCAGCGCAAGGCCTGGGTATACAGCCCTGGCACCCGCCGGGTGCGCCGCGCGCCCAATATCGCCTATGACAATCCCAGCTTTAATGATGATGGCCTGTCCACCATCGACTCCTTCAACATGTTTAACGGCGCGCTGGATCGGTACGACTGGTCTTATAACGGGCGTGCCGAGGCGATCATTTCCTACAATAATTATCGCCTGGCCAGTTCTGACGTGAAATATGCGGATATCTTCAAGCCGACAGTCATCAATCAGGATTATCCGCGTTACGAGCTGCACCGCAACCATGTGATCACCGCAAGCCTGCGGTCTGACACGCGGCACATCTATTCCAAGCGCGTGTTCTGGCAGGATGAAGATTCCTACAACACGGTCGCCAGCTCCCAATATGATGCGCGCGGCAAGATCTGGCGGGTGCAGGAACAGTTCCCCTATGTGTTCTATAATGTTCCAAGCTGCAATACCGCCGGGGCCGTGGTTTATGATCTGAATGCCGGCCGTTACACGGGACAGGAATTCTTCAATGAGGAACCCTCGATCAACCATTTTGCGGACGAACTGACCATGGACCGGTATACGCCGGATTATATTCGCCGTGTTGGTGTTCGCTAACCAGCAGAATATGCTTTAAGATGGCGGGGCCGGTGGACATGTACCACCGGCCCCGTTTTTTTTGGCAGGTATAACGAACGTGCGATCTCTTGCAGGCGGCGCCGAGGATAGTCCGGCGCCAGAAAATCAATGGCAAACACTGGCGACGGTTGCGCCATATTTATGGCCGGCCGGCAGGCGTGATTTGCGCCTGCGCGTGGTCCTGGCCGTCATCCTGCTGCTGTTATCCAAAATCGTCACCGTCTATGTGCCGTTTCTCTATAAGGCCGCCGTAGACAGTCTGGGGCCGCAGGCGTCGGGCGGCAGTGTGGCGGCGGCGGCCGCTGCTGGCAATGCCGGGCGAATCGCCGCCAATCTTGATCTGCTGGCGGTCCCCATCACGCTCATTCTGGCCTATGGCTTTGCGCGCACCCTGCAACAGATATTTACCCAGGGGCGCGATGCGGTGTTTGCCGATGTCAGCCAGCATGCGGCACGGCGTCTGGCGCTGATCACGTTTCAGCATGTGCACGCGCTGTCGTTGCGCTTTCATCTGGACCGGCGCACCGGCGGGCTTAGCCGCATCATTGATCGCGGCACCAAAGGCATTGATTATCTGTTGCGCTTCAGCCTGTTCAATATCATCCCGACGATACTGGAAATCATACTGGTCGCCGGTATATTCTTTTATGTTTTCGATGCCTGGTACATGCTGGCGACGCTGGGCATGGTTGGGGCCTATATCTGGTTCACCTTCACGGTGACGGAATGGCGCACCCGGCATCGTAAAATCATGAATGACCGCGACACCGAAGCCAATACCAAGGCCATCGACAGCCTGCTGAATTTCGAAACCGTAAAATATTTCTGCAACGAGGAACATGAAAGCAAACGCTATGACCAGTCGCTGGCGGGATATGAAAAGGCCTCGGTGATCACCAATAAAAGCCTGTCCTTTCTGAATACCGGCCAGGGCGCCATCATTGCCGCGGGACTTGTTGTGATGATGTGCATGGCGGGCAATGGCGTAATGGCGGGAGAGCGCAGCATTGGCGATTTTGTGCTGGTCAACGCCATGCTGGTGCAGCTTTTCGTGCCGCTGAACCTGCTGGGATCGGTGTATCGCGAAATCCGGCAATCCCTGGCCGACATGGAAAGCATGTTCAGCCTGCTGCATCAGACGCCGGAAATCCAGGACGCGCCGGGGGCGCCGGAACTGTTGGTGACGGGCGGCGAAATCAGATTCGAACATGTGCGTTTCACCTATGAGGCGGGCCGCACCATTCTGCACGATGTGACATTTACCGTGCCGGCGGGAAAGCGCGTGGCGATAGTCGGCCCCAGTGGCGCCGGAAAATCGACCATCTCGCGGCTGCTATACCGGTTTTTCGACGTCAGCGGCGGGCGCATCCTGATCGACGGGCAGGACATCGCCGGGGTAACGCAGCACTCCCTGCGCGCCGCCATTGGCATCGTGCCGCAGGATACGGTGCTGTTCAATGACAGCATTGGCTATAATATCCGCTATGGCCGCCCTGATGCGGATGAATCCGAAATTTTTGAGGCGGCGCGCCTTGCACGTATCGACCGCTTTGTCGCCAGCCTGCCAAAGGGCTATGACAGCCGGGTGGGCGAGCGCGGCCTGAAACTGTCGGGCGGTGAAAAACAGCGTGTCGCCATTGCCCGGACCATTTTGAAAAACCCGCCCATTCTGATTCTGGATGAAGCCACCTCGGCGCTGGACACCCATACCGAGCGGGAAATTCAGGCGTCGCTGGCCGAGATTTCCGTCAACCGCACGACGCTGGTGATTGCGCACCGCCTGTCCACGATTGTGGATGCGGATGAAATTCTGGTGCTGGATGGTGGACATATTATTGAGCGCGGCAATCATGACAGCCTGCTGCAACAGGGCGGCGCCTATGCGCATTTATGGCAGCGCCAGCAGGTGGATGATGATGAAGTGCGTCAGAAGCAGATATTGCAAGAGGCGATGCTGATAAAATCAACCGCTTAACTTGATACGCGATTAAGGCTACACTGCCGGACCATCTTTCTTTCCCGCATCCAAAGAGCAGATTATCCGCATGGAAGTACTGACTTCAATTTTTGCGCCGATTCATCGCGAAGGGCATCGTTTTATTGCGATCTTCATTGCGGTCACTTTGGTGCTGTTTTTGATTTATGACCCGCTGGGCTGGATCGGCGTTATCCTGACCTGCTGGTGCGCCTATTTTTTCCGCGATCCGGCGCGCGTCACACCCGAACGCAGCGGCCTGGTGATCAGCCCCGCCGATGGCGTGGTTTCGGCCATCGCGCAGGTGGCGCCCCCCATTGAGCTGGACATGTCCGAACCCGTCATGACGCGGGTCAGCGTGTTCATGAATGTATTCAACTGTCATGTGAACCGTATCCCGATCGACGCCACGATCACCAAAATCGCCTATATTCCGGGCCTGTTTTTCAATGCATCGCTGGACAAGGCAAGCGAGGACAATGAACGCAACGCACTGTGCCTGACCACGACCGGCGGCGCACGGCTGGCGGTTGTGCAGATTGCCGGCCTGGTGGCGCGGCGGATCATTTGCTGGGCGGGCGAAAATCAATCGCTGCGGGCCGGTGAACGGTTTGGCATGATCCGGTTTGGCAGCCGCGTGGATGTCTATCTGCCCGAAGGCGTGGCCCCGCTGGTGGTGTTGGGGCAAACCATGGTGGCGGGTGAAACCGTGATTGCCGATCTGAACACCAATGAACCACAGCGTACAGGGCACAGATCATAATGCAGAAAACAGGCGGCGCCACGCATGCCGTTTGACCGTCCCACGCGCCGTTCGCTGCCATTGCGCAGTTTGGCGCCCAATATTCTGACCGTGCTTGGCCTGTGCGCGGGGCTGACCGGCGTGCAACTGGCGATCCATGACCGTTTTGACATGGCGGTGCTGGCCATTGCCGTGGCGTCGATCATCGATACGCTGGATGGAAGGGTGGCGCGCCTGCTGAAGGGCACATCGAAATTTGGCGCGGAACTGGATTCGCTGTCGGATTTTGTCAATTTCGGCGTGACGCCCGCGCTTATTCTGTATCTATGGACACTGGATAAACTGGGCGGGCTGGGCTGGATTATTGTGCTGGGTTTTGCAGTATGCGGCGCGCTGCGTCTGGCGCGATTCAACACCGCACTGGATGCCCCCGGCAAACCGGAATGGAGTGTGAAGTTTTTTACCGGCGTCCCTGCCCCCGCCGGGGCCTGTCTGTCGCTGCTACCGATCCCGCTATTTTTTGTGGGGTGGGAATGGCTGCGCGAGACCCCGTTTCTTGTGGGCATGTATACCTGCGGCATCGCCTTTCTGATGGTCAGCCGCATTCCCACCTTTTCGCTGAAGCGCGCGCATATCGGACGTGAAATGGTATTGCCGATATTGCTGATCGCGGGCGTCTCCGCCGCAGCGGTGGTTGGCTATCCCTGGCTGATGTATGTGCTGACCGGACTTGCCTATCTGGCCCTGATCCCGTTCAGCATCATAAGCCACCGCCGCCACGCCGCACAAAGCGCCGCGCCAGCCGCAGATGATATCACCGCAATGTAGCAGGCCTGGCTATTCAGCTGTATGGATCGGCGGCATCGCGCAGGCCGTCGCCGAAGAAATTGAACGCCAGCACCACCAGGATAACCGGCAGCATGGGCAGCATGATCCAGGGATAAAAGCTGATGGCCGCGATATTTTGCGCCTCAACCAGCAGCACGCCCCAACTGGTGACGGGAGGCCGCAGGCCAAGTCCCAGAAATGACAGCGCCGTCTCGCCCAGAATCATGGACGGAATTGAAAGGGTGGCGCTGGCGATCAGATGGCTCATGAAATTGGGCAGCAGATGCCGCCCGATCAGGCGCGCGGGCCCCGCCCCCATCAGAACGGCGGCGGTGGCGAAATCTTCCTCGCGCAGCGCCATCAGTTTGGCGCGCACCGCCCGCGCCAGACCTGGCCAGTCCAGCAATCCCAGAATCACCGTCAGCCCCGCATAGACCGCCACCGGGGACCAGGTGACCGGAAGCGCCGCAGACAGCGCCATCCACAAGGGCAATTCTGGCATGGCGCGGATAATTTCAATCAGGCGCAGGGTCAGATTATCCACCCAGCCGCCAAAATATCCCGCCATGCCGCCGATCAGCAGCGCCAGCACAAAACTGATGGAAATGCCGATCAGCCCAATAGTCAGCGAGATGCGCGTGCCGTAAATTATCCGCGACAGCATGTCGCGGCCCAGCCGGTCTGTGCCAAACAGATAGAGTGTGCCGTTGCGGGCCGGGCAGACAAGATGAAAATCACCCTGCCATAACCCCCAAAAATGATATTTTGCGCCGGAACAGAAAAACCGCAATTGCTGAACCTGATTTGTGTCGATCTGATAATCCCATTTGAATAAATTCAGATTGGCCACCCCCTTATAGCCATAGACAAAGGGGCCTATGAATTTGCCCTCATGAAACAGATGCACAGCCTGTGGCGGGGCATACAGATAATCCGCATTGCGGTCTTCCAGCGCATAGGGCGCGATCACTTCGCTGAATGGCAGGCTGGCGTAAACCAGCAGCAGGAATATCCCGCTGATATAGGCCAGACGATGGCGTTTGAGTTTCTGCAACACCAGCCGCCATTGTGGCGTGGGCGGGCTGTTGTCGGGCAGTGCGCCAGGCGGATCATAGGGCGCCTGACTGACAAAATGCGGCAACTGATCTGAATAATCGTTCATTGTGCGGCCCTGCCCGCCAGCCGTATGCGCGGGTCCAGCGCCGCCAGCAGCAGATCCGAAATCACCATGCCCACAACTGTCAGCACTGCAACAAACAGCAGGATAAACCCGGCCAGATAATGATCCTGCGCGCGCAGGGCCTGCAACAAAATCGGCCCCACAGTAGGCAGGTTAAGCACCACCGATACGATCACCGAACCCGACACCATCTGCGGCAGCAGGTCGCCAATATCGGCAATAAACGGGTTGAGCGCCATGCGCAGCGGATATTTCAACAGCAGATGCAGCGGCGCCATGCCCTTGGCCCGCGCCGTCGTCACATAGGGTTTTTGCAGTTCATCCAGCAAATTCGCGCGCAGGCGGCGGATCATGGCCGCCGTGCCGCTGCTGCCGATCACCAGCACCGGAATGGCCAGATGCGCCAGCACGGACCGCGCCTTTCCCCATGACCAGGGCGCATCCGCATATTCCGGCGCCATCAGACCGCCAATGGACAGCCCGAACCACAGGTTCGAATAATATAGCAGGATCAGGCCAAGCAGAAAATTGGGCATGGCCAGACCAAGATAGCCCAACAGGGTAAAACTGTAATCCGCGACGCTGTACTGGCGCGCCGCCGACAGGATGCCAATGGGAAACGCAATCATATAAATGAGCAGAACCGTTGCGAAATTCAGCAGCACGGTAAGGACCAGACTGTCCCCCAGCACATCCTCAACGGGTTTGTTATATTCGAATGACCAGCCCCAATTGCCCTGCAGCAGGCCGGAAAATCCGTTCCGTCCCGGCCATACGCCGATCCATAGGCCATAACGTTCAATCAATGGCCGGTCGAAACCGAACTCGGCGCGCAAAAAGGCGATCTTGCCGGGATTGGCGTCTTCGCCCTGGGCCGTTAGCTCCGCCACCTGATTGGAAAGATAATCCCCCGGCGGCAATTGTATGACCATAAAGATCAGTACACTGATGGCAATCAGTGTGGGAATCATAATGCTGATGCGGTTCAGGAAATATCGCCCCATGATGCTTATGGTCCGCCGGATTTAACGGGTGGCGGCGCGAACCAGAATTGATCCGGGCGATACACGCCAAACAGCGCGCCGGGGCTCCAGCCGTAGAAGGCCTCTTTGGGTACATTTTGCAGCCGTGTGGAAACCACGACAGGCTGGCGCACCTGGGAAATCACGCCGATGGTGAACATCTGATCCGCATGAATGGCCAGCATCTGCGTCCAGATTTCCCGGCGCCGTTCGCTGCCTGCTTCACGCCAGTCCTGCGCCAGCGCCAGCAGCTCGCGCGCAGGTTCCATATCGGGCGGCGCCCCTGCGCGCCCGCCGGTCTGGTAATACTGCCCCCAAAACGGCCATTGCAGCTGATCCTGTGACATCGGCGCCAGTTCGTCGGGCGCCATGTCCCGGTTCGGGATACCCGTATCCATGCCCGGCCATGCCGTCATCATGGAACGCCCGGCATGGACCCGCGTCCGCATGGCGTCACGTTCCGCCGGTTTGATGAAAAGCCCAATTCCGATGCGCCGCCAGTCTGCGCCAATCAGTTGCAGCACATCGCTTTGCTCGGTGGACGGATCAGCGGTTTCGACAATCATTTCCAGTCTTGATCCATCCGGCAACAGCCGGATACCGTTCGCGTCGCGTTTGTTCAGCTTCATTTCATCCAATAATGCGTTTGCCTGAACCGGATCATACATCGCCCATTGTTGCGCATAGTGCAGCGAGAATAATTCAGATTGCGGCAACACGGTATTATTGCTTTCCGCCGCCAATCCAAAATACAGCGAGCGGTTGATCAGATGCCGGTCAATACCCAATGACAGCGCCCGGCGAAAGCGCACATCACGCAATACATCGCGAAAAGCCGCGCGATCATAATTCAGATTTGGGTAAAGTGCTATCTGCGCGCCGGTTGCAATCGGCCAGAGATGCGTCACGTAATTGCCTCGCGCCTCGCCCTGCTTCAACACCGTGATGTCAGAAAATGTCAGGCCGCGCGCCTGCAGATCAGTTTCGCCAGCATTGCTTTTTGCCGGGATCAGGCGGCTTTCAGTAAGCGCCATGACCACCTGATCAATATAGGGAAGCTGCCGGCCATTGCTATCGGCACGGTGATAGTAGGGATTGCGCTGAAATACATAACGGCTGGCGGGCGAAGGGGTTGTGTTGACCCAGGGCTGCAATGTGGGCAGCCCCACATTGTCAAAATTATACATATTATCCAGGCGGTTATGCAGCGCCGCCCAGGTGCGCACCCTGGCTGCCGCCACCTGCGCCGCAAGCCAGGCCGGATCGGCATAGCGGCTGTGAAACTGTTTCAGATAATGTGCCGGGCGGTAAATGAACAGGGGGCTGGCGCGCGCCTGCGCAGCCAGAAATGTGGGGTGCGGTTTCGGCCAGGTGTAGCGCACCGTAACGGCATCCAGAATTTCGACCTTTGGCAGAACCCCGTCCACAAAAAACTCTGTACCCGGACCATTTGGGCTAAGCTCCGGATTATTGGCGACATCTTCCCAGTAATAGCGAAAATCTTCGCTGGTGAATGGATGTCCATCCGACCATTTATGCCCCGGACGCAAATGCAGCGTGAAGATGCGGTTCTCCACATTCTCAATGCGCGCCAGAATATCCGGGACAAGCTGCAAATTCCTGTCACGGCCAATCAGGCGCGCATAGCCATACACCACCATATAGCGCACATCGCGCGGACTGCTGATCAGGGTGCGCAGCACGCCGCCATGTTGTCCCGGCACGGTGTCATTGCCCGTGATTTTGACGATCAATGGCTGATCAGGCAGGCGTTCGAAAACCGGGGGTAATGCGCCTGCCTGCACTTGCGCGGCAAGTGCAGGCGTTTCAATGAAAGCAGAAGATTGCGCCCGCGCCAGAACGCAGGACAGCACAAGCAGCGTGAGCGCAATAATATTTCTGATCACAACGGGTGCGCCCCCATACGCACATAATGACCGGGCGTAATTTGCAGCATGCTGCCGCCATCCCCATTAACCAGGCGATAGGGGGCGGGCCATTTCTGCGGATCGGACAGGCGCTCTTCCTCAAGGCGGCGAAAATCCAGCGGCGCGTCAATATCAGGCTCCGGCGCCGCCGCCAGCAATGCGCGGGTGTAAGGATGAACCGGATTGGAAAACAGGTCATTTGCCGTGGCGGTTTCCACCAGACGGCCCCGGCACATCACCAGAATATGACCGGCAATATCACGCACCACCGCCAGATTATGGCTGATGAACAAATAGGTCAGGCCAAGCCGGGACTGCAAATCCTTCAGCAGACGGATAATCTGCGCCTGCACCTGGACATCCAGCGCGGAAACCGGCTCGTCACATATCAGCAATTCAGGACGCAGCGCCAATGCCCGCGCAATAACAATACGCTGGCGCTGCCCGCCGGAAAACGCATTCGGATAGCGTCCCAACTGGCCGGGTTCCAGCCCCACCAGACGCATCAATTCCTGGGCGCGTTCCGTCTGCGCTGCGCGGTCACCGATGCCGTGAATAATCAGCGGCTCGCGCAGCGTTTCCAGAATTGTCATGCGCGGATCCAGTGCGGACAGGGGATCCTGAAAAATGAACTGCGCGCGGCTGCGATAACGCAGCAAATCCGCGCCCTGCATGGCCAGCACGTCTTCGCCATCAAACCGGATGCTGCCTGCGTCCGGCCGGGCGGCGCGCAAAATAAGTTTGCCCAGGGTCGTTTTTCCGCAACCCGATTCCCCCACCAGGGCGACACATTCACCGCGCGGCAGGGAAAAACTGACATCCGACACCGCCGCCTCGTCAACACCATTAGCGGCATAGCTTTTGTTCAACCCCTGTATTTCCAGCAGGGGGGGCGCTGCGGGAGCCGCCCTGGACTGCACTTTCGGCGCGCCGGATAATCTTGGCGCCGCATCCATCAGGGCCCGCAAATAAGGATGACCGGGGCGGCGAAAAATATCTTCGCGGCTGCCCGCCTCCATTACCTTGCCATCGTGCAGCACCACCACTTCGTCGGCAATATTCGCCACCACCCCCAGATCATGGGTGATCATCAGCACCGCCATGCGCAATTGCTGTTGCAGATTTTGCAGCAACAATAAAATCTGCGCCTGAACGGTGACATCAAGCGCAGTGGTCGGTTCATCGGCAATCAGCAGAGAAGGGCGGCAGATCAGCGCCAGGGCGATCATGGCGCGCTGGCGCAGTCCGCCGGACATCTCGAACGGATAGGCCTTGTAAGCCCTTTCCGGATCGGGGAAACCGGTGAGGCGCAGCATATCAATCGTGCGCGCCCGCCGCTCCGCAGAGGATAATTTCAAATGCTGGCTGAGATTTTCACTGACCTGATCGCCGATCCGGTGCACGGGCGACAGCGCACTCATCGGTTCCTGAAAAATCACCGACATATAGCGCCCGCGCAACGCCCGTATGGGGGCATCATTGCGGGCAAGTTTCGCCACATCAATGCGCGGCGTCGCTTCGTCCTCATCATGATCGAATAAAATCTTGCCTGCAAGTATGTGCCCATTACGCGGCAACAGTCCGGTAATCGACTGGCCAATAACGGTTTTACCGGAACCGGATTCCCCCACCAGCGCCACAATCTTGCCGCGCGGCACACGAAACGACACACCATCCACGGCGCGCAGTTTCCCGGCAGGCAGGGTAAATTCAACCGCTAAATCTTCAACGCGCAACAGATCGTGCAAGGAATCACTCAAAGTGTGGTTTTCTGATATATACCGTGCAAGCAGGCATGTGATCCAGAGCGGCAATATGACCACCCCATTCACCATCGCACATTTTACCGATCCGCATCTGCCCCTTTTGGCGCAAGAGCTGCGTTTGTGCGCCGCGGCGCCCGGCAAACGACTGAGCGGTATTCTATCATGGCGCATGAAACGGCGGCATATCCATCTGCCGGAAATACTGGCGGCAACGGTTGCCGACATTCACGCGCACGCCCCGCGGCATATTGTGCTGACCGGCGATTTGCTGAATGTTTCGCTGCCCGGCGAATATGCCCGGGCCGCAGACTGGCTTCACGCCCTGGGCGCGCCAATGGATATCAGCCTGACGCCCGGCAATCATGACGCCTATATGGCGGGTGCGTTTGATGCTGGGCGCAACCAATGGCGCGCCTATATGCAGGGCGATGACCCGGATCCCCCGGGCTGCGATGTGCAATTCCCTTATTGCCGGGTTCGCGGTGATATTGCGTTTATCGGTGTTTCCACCGCCCTGCCGACGCGGGTTTTTTCGGCCACCGGTGCGCTTGGCGCGCAGCAATTGTCCGCGCTTGGGGAATTGCTGGAACACCATGCCAGCGTTGGGCGGATGCGTATCGTCATGATGCACCATCCCCCCGCAGCGGCGGGCGCATCCAAACGCAAGGGATTGACGGATCGCGCCGCCCTGCTGGCGGTATTCGCCCGCCATGGCGCGGAACTGGTGCTGCATGGCCATACCCATCGGGGCGTGTTTGATCATGTTGCGGGGCCGCGCGGGCCGGTACCGGTACTGGCGCCGTCATCGGCTTCTGCGCTTGATCCACATCGGGAAAATGCACGCTGGCATTTAATGGAAATTTCACGCGCATCCACGGGTCAATGGCAGGTCCATGTCACGGTGCGCGGCTATATGCCCGCATCCGGGCAGTTCTGCACCGAAGGACAATTCAGCCTTTTGCGCTAGCCCTTTTGCCCTTTTGCGGTCATGATAGGCGCAAATTAAAAGATCAGCATTCTTGAGCGCTTCCCCCGTCGCCTTCGGCTATGGGGACAGGAAAGCTGCGCAGGAAAATGGAGGGGAAAAAGATGAATCGTCTGGATGGAAAAGTAGCATTGGTAACAGGCGGCGCGCGCGGGCTTGGCGGAGCGACCGCAAAATTGATGGCGGCGGCCGGGGCGAAGGTGCTGATCACCGATCTGCTGGATGAAGTGGGTGCCGCCACCGTTGCCGAAATTGAAAAGGCGGGCGGCAAGGCGGCATTTCTGCATCATGATGTGGTGAATGAAACCGACTGGCAGAATGCGGTGAAGTATGCCGTCGATCATTTTGGCGGGCTGGATATTCTGGTCAACAATGCCGGAATCGCGGATACCGGAAAACCCATTATTGAAACCACCTTTGAGCAGTGGCGCAGGGTCATCGCCATAGATCTGGACAGCCTGTTCCTGGGCATCAAATATGCGACGCCTGCACTCAGCGCACGCGCCGGCAACTGGCCGGGTGGCGGATCCATCATCAATATTTCCTCGATCATGGGCCTGATCGCCATGCCGAATGCGGCCTCCTATATCGCAGCCAAGGGCGGCGTACGATTGCTGACCAAGGCGGCGGCGGTGGAGCTGGCGCCATCCAAAATCCGCGTCAATTCGGTGCATCCGGGTTTCACCGAAACCGACATGGTAAAAAATGCGCTGAAAGATCTGGGCAAGGGCGTGGGTGTTGGCGAAAATGTCATCAAGGACATGATCACGGCGCGCCATCCCATTGGCCGCATGGGCGTGCCGATGGATATTGCCAATGCGGTGTGCTTTCTGGCCTCCGACGATTCATCGTTCATGACCGGATCGGAAGTGGTGGTCGATGGCGGCTATGTCGCGCAATAAACAATAAGATCAGGGGAAAAAAGCATGAACCGGGTAGATGGAAAAGTAGCAATCATCAGCGGCGGCGCGCGTGGCATTGGCGGCATGTCGGCGCAAAAGCTGGCAGAAGCGGGCGCAAAAGTCGTGATCACCGATCTGCGCGAAGACGAAGCGCAGGTCACACTGGCGGCGATCAAAAAGGCCGGTGGCGAGGCCAAATTCTTCAGGCATGATGTGGCCATTGAAGAACAGTGGGAAGCCGCCGTGAAGTTCGCCGTGCAATCCTATGGCGGCGTCGACATTCTGTTGAACAATGCGGGCGTTGCAGGTGCGGCGAAACCGCTGGAGGAATTAAGCCTGGATAGCTGGCGTCGGCTGATGTCGATCAATCTCGATGGCGTGTTTCTGGGTATGAAGCATGTGATCCCATCGATGAAATCGCGCGCCCATATGTGGCCGGGCGGCGGATCGATCATTTCGATTTCATCGATCATGGGCTTTATCGGCGGCGCGCGTTCCGCGGCCTATTGCGCCAGCAAGGGCGGCGTTCGGCTGATGACCAAGGCGGCGGCCATCGAACTGGCGCCCGCCAAAATCCGCGTCAATTCCGTGCATCCGGGTTTCATCAATACGCCGCTGCTGCGCGCGGGCGAACAGGCGATGAACGCCCGGCACGAAGGCGGCTTTCAGAAATTCGTCGATGATGTGGTGTCACGCCATCCGCTTGGCCGTCTGGGCGAAGAACAGGACATCGCCCATGCGGTGCGTTTTCTGGCGTCGGACGATTCCGCGTTCATGACCGGCACGGAAGTTGTGGTCGATGGCGGCTATCTGGCGCAATAAGACGGCAGAAAACAGAAACATAAACAGAGAAGAAAACAGATGAATAAGATGGACGGCAAGATTGCGTTTATTTCGGGCGGCGCGCGCGGATTGGGCGCGGAAACAGCGCGCATGATGGCAGCCTGCGGGGCCAGCGTGATTATCGGCGATCTGCTGGATGATGTGGGAAAGAACACCGCCGCACAAATAAACAGCGATGGCGGCAAGGCGCTCTATACCCATCTGGATGTAACCCAGGAAGATAGCTGGCAGGCGGCGATCAAGGCGGGCGTCGATAAATTTGGCGGGTTGGATGTGCTCGTGAACAATGCCGGTATTTTCTTCATGAAAAGCACGGAAGACATGACCCTGGCCGATTGGCAGCGCATGACATCTGTCAATCTGGATGGCGTGTTTCTGGGCACCAAAACCGCGCTGCCATATCTGAAGGCGCGCGCCGCCAAGGCGCCGGTCGGCGGTTCCATTATCAATCTGTCATCGATTGCCGGCATTATCGGCATCGCCAATTTCACCGCCTATCATATGTCCAAAGGCGGCGTGCGGATATACACCAAGGCCTGCGCCATGGAATTTGCGCCCTATCGCATCCGCGTTAATTCCATTCATCCCGGCCTGATCGAAACAGATATGGCCAAGCAGGTGGTGAAGGAAATGAGCGGCGTGATGGGTTCCGATAACGCCGTGCGCGACATGTTCGTGCAAAGCCACCCGATCGGACGCATTGGCGAGCCGAAAGACATCGCCAACGGCATCGTGTTTCTGGCGTCGGACGATTCGGCGTTCATGACGGGATCGGAACTGGTCGTCGATGGCGGCTGGACGGCGCAGTAGACGCAGGCTGGCTTGTTACTTTGAAAGCTATTACAGCACATGTGAACCAAAGAAATGGCGGCCCGAAAGCCGCCATTTCTTTCAACAAAGTGTCATCCTGATCCGCCCCACCCTGTCATCCTGAGCCGCAGGCGAAGGATCTCCATCGGCGGAGTTCCCACGCGGGGGATTCTCTCGCCTGGGCGAAGCTGAAGCTTCGCTTCGGCGTAGCCTGGTCACTTCGTTCAGAATGACACCGTATGGATGGTCAAGATGACAGGCAATATTCCCCTATCCCCGCCGACGCCGCATTGCGCCCAGACCCAGCAATCCTGCGCCCAGCAGCGACAGGGTCACGGGTTCGGGAACGCCGGTTACAGGGGGGGTGACGCCATTCAGCGTAACCAGCAGATTGTCGATACCCCATGCTTCATCGGTGCCGCCTTGCCAGCCGCCGCCGGTGCCGAGAAAATCGATTGTCAGGCTCGAAGCGGTATGGGCGACATTCTGCAATTCATTTTCCAGATTGAAAGCCGCATCAAGCCAGCCGGTAAAGCCTCGCTGTTGATTACCGGCGCCTATGTCGGTCAGGCCTTGCGTATTATGGATAGACCCCAGGGCGATGGCGTAGGTGTCCGAAAATATCGTCGCGCCATCCACCCTGATCTCGAATAAATCCGGCGAACAGCAGCCGCCATTGGTGGAATCCCATGAATCGATAATTGCCAGCAGGCTGGTGATGTCAAGGCTGGTGTGACCAGGAAGATTTGTCAGGGTCAGGGTGGCCATGCTTGATGCGCCAAAGGAAGAAAGGAAATTTCCGCCGAACTGGTTGCCAGAAGGACCAAGACCGGCATAGCCCTGAACGGACTGAATTGCGGCTCCGGTAAGGTTGGCAGTTGCGCCCGCCGCCACTGTTGTGGCGCCATCAAAATTCGACGAGTAGGCAGTGATTGAAATGGCATGCGCCTGGTTTGTTACGAGCATGCCAATAAGGGCCGCCCCGATTTTTACTAATTTATTCATGATGTTTTCCCTACATAATTGAGAATCGCCTGGATTTTCTGCCCACATTTTATGGACATTAACGTAGCATTGAAAATCCTGACCGGCCAGTCAATACCGCCACGGGCATAAAAGTGAAAGGCTGTGACGGTGGTCACACAGAACAGGGGTTTTCGCTGTATTCATCAAAAAAGCCTCCCCCCCCCCGCCCCGCCGTTAAATGCTAAATTCTGTTTAACGGTGCGGATTTCCCGTTCCGGATATAGCTTTAGATGGAAATAAAACTATGAAAACATTCATAAGAACCGCTTTGGCCGCGACCGCCATCGCATCAGTAATGGGCATGTCCAGCGCCCAGGCGGCGATTATCAACGCATCCGGTTTGGTGGTCGGCGGTGAAATCGACGATTATTTCTTCAGCGTTACCGCGGCCGGAACAGTCACCATCAACGTGACGCCGACCACGGTTGACGACGCCGAGTGGGATACGGAAATTAACCTGTTTATCGATGACGGCGTTCTGGATCTGGCCGACTTCATCGAAAATGACGACGATGGTGGTGGTGGGCACTCCAGCCAGATCATCCGGTCGTTAGGTGTCGGCGACTATTTACTGCGCATCGGCAACTTCAATTTTGGCAGCTCCGATGGCACCGACCCGGAAATTATCGCAGCCATTAACGGCGGTCAAAGTAACACAAGCGATATCTCGGACTACGATCTTTCGATCAGCGGCGATGTCGTTGCAGCGCAGACAGACAGCGTCCCCGAACCGATGACCCTGTCGCTGCTCGGCGCGGGCCTGGCCGGGATCGGCATGGCGCGCCGCAAGCGCAGCTAGAGCCGTATGATTTCAGGATGAATCGCCCCACCCACAGTGTCACCCCGGATTTATTCCGGGGTCCACCAGCCTTCGCCAGAAGGCTACGGCCTGGCAGGTGAGCCACACGCAAAGGCCTGAGTTTGTACCCCTGGGCACCGCACCAGGTGCCCCCGGGATCTGCCTTTGGCTGGGCCCGAGGACAAGCTCAGTGACACTGTGGGTGGGGCGACTCTGGCTAAATGCGGTATGCTTTAGCCCAATTTCCCGTGGCACTGTTTGAATTTTTTTCCCGATCCGCACGGGCACGGCGCATTGCGCGAGACTTTTCCGAATGGATTGTTTTCAGACGCTTCGTTTTCGCCTGTAAACGGATCAATATGTTCTTCATGCATATCAGGCAGTGTGGGCGTGGGCGGCGGTTGCGTCACCTGAATACGCGCCAGATGCATGCCCACATCCTGGCGCAGTTTTGTCAGCATGGCTTCAAACAGCTCAAAGGATTCCGACTGATATTCGCGTAGCGGATCGCGCTGCGCATAGCCGCGCAGGCCCACCGCCTGACGCAGATGCTCCAGATGCAGTAAATGTTCACGCCAATGCTGATCAATGGTTTGCAGCAGCACGGATTTTTCGATCTGGCGCATCAGCTCAGGGCCGATATTGGCGGCGCGGCCGGCCATGAAGCGATCCGCGTGATCGCGGATGCGCTCCCGGATTTCCTCGTCGGCGATGCCTTCTTCGGCAGCCCATTCGGCAATAGGCAGGGCAATACCCAGATATTTTTCACAGGCTTCCGTCAGGCCGGCCACATCCCATTGTTCTGCATAGGCTTTTTCTGGTATATACTGGGCGACCAGATCGTCGATGGTTTGCTGGCGCATACCGGCAATTTCACCGGATAAATCATCCGTGCGCATCATATCTATGCGCTGCTCGAATATGACCTTGCGCTGGTCGTTCATCACATCATCGAATTTCAGAAGATTTTTGCGGATGTCGAAATTGCGCGCCTCGACTTTTTCCTGGGCTTTCGCCACGGCGCGGTTGATCCACGGATGTATGATCGCCTCGCCCTGTTGCAGGCCCAATTTTTGCAGCATGCCGTCCATGCGCTCGGATCCAAATATGCGCATCAGATCATCTTCCAGGCTCAGGAAGAATTTCGAACGGCCGGGGTCGCCCTGACGGCCGGATCGCCCGCGCAACTGATTGTCGATGCGTCTGCTTTCATGACGCTCGGTACCGATGACATAGAGCCCGCCCGCGGCCAGCACTTTTTCCTTCGCTGTGGCGATTTCCGTCTCAATCGCCCTGATCTTTTTTGCCCGCTCTTCTTCGTCGGCAATATCGGCGGTTTCTTCTTCAATCCGCATACCGAGATTGCCGCCCAACTGAATGTCGGTGCCGCGTCCCGCCATATTGGTGGCGATGGTCACGCCGCCCACCTTGCCGGCCTGGGCGATAATCTGCGCTTCCTGCTCGTGATAGCGCGCATTCAGCACATTATGCGGAATTTTTTTCTTTTTCAGTAGCGCCGCAAGCTGTTCGGATTTTTCAATGCTGGTGGTGCCGACAAGCACCGGCTGGCCACTGGCGTTGCATTGAACGATTTCTTCGATGATGGCGTCGAATTTTTCCGCCGTAGTACGATAGACTTCGTCATCCTCATCCCGGCGCGATACCGGCACATGGGTCGGAATGGCCAGCACTTCCAGATTGTAAATATCCGCAAACTCGTTGGCTTCTGTGGATGCGGTGCCTGTCATGCCGGAAAGCTTGTTGTACAGACGGAAATAATTCTGGAAAGTGATCGAGGCCAGAGTCTGGTTTTCGGCTTCGACCTTTACCTTTTCCTTGGCCTCCAGCGCCTGATGCAGGCCCTCGGAATAGCGCCGCCCTTCCATCATGCGTCCGGTAAATTCATCGATGATGATGACCTTCCCGTTCTTGACGATATAGTCGCGGTCGCGCTGAAACAGAATATGCGCGCGCAGCGCCTGATTGACATGGTGCACCAGCGACACATTCTCGATGTCATACAGTGACGTGCCCGCTTGCATCAGCCCGGCCTGCAACAGCAATTCTTCAAGATAGTCATTACCGGCCTCGGTTATCGTCACCGAACGGGCTTTTTCATCCAGATCAAAATGTTCCGGGCCAAGCTTCGGGATCAGCAGATCGGCTTCCTGATAGAGCTGGCTTTGATCATCCAGCGGGCCGGAAA
>DAIOWE010000033.1:0-21307 GCA_036758605.1 Pseudomonadota bacterium
TTCCAGATCAATGGCGGTCTGCCAGAATTTGTCATAATCCGGATGGTCATAATCCAGTTCGGCCGGAATACCATTCATCATGACGCCATCAAAGCCCTGCTTCTTGATCTCTTTCAGGTCTTCGATGCCTTCGGCAATGGAGCCCATGGCAATCTGCGCCAACGGGATGATCCGCTTGCGATCTTCTGACGCGTAATCCAGCAGCCAGCGATTATAGGCCTTCATGCAGGCGCGCTTGTAAGCAAAGTCCTTATGGTTGCAAAGCACCATGCCAACGCTGGGATAGATGATTTCGGCGGCTACCCCGTCGCGTTCCTGATCGGCGATACGGAATTTCGAATCCCATCCACCCTTGTGAAGGCTCTCAAAACGCGCGCCGGTCATGCTGAGTTCTTCCGGGGCCTTACCGGCAGCGGCGACGAGCGCCATTGGGATCGGATTGGTCATGCCATCGATGACATAGATATCTCCAACGCCTTCCATGAAGGTAACATGGGGCGCCGTCGCCTTGTACTTTTCTTCGATATAATCGATATAGCATTTGGGCGGTTCGGTGATATGGGAATCAGCCGAAATGGGTTTCTTGATCATTACTCGTTCTCCTCCTGGGTGGCGTTCAATCTCTTATAACATATTTTTCTGAAAAGAGTCCTACTTGCAACTGATATTTTATCGCAAGCAGGACCTTTCTTCACTTCAGACGCTATAGGTCACCTTGCCCTGAGACAGGACAATATTCCCTTTTTGGGTTTCGGCCTGGATGATGGCCTCGCCCGGCGCGGTTTTCCACATTTTGGTGATGATGGTGTCGCCAAACTCCACCCGGTCGGCGAAACGCCCGGTCATGGAGGTGAATTTCGACGGGTCATCGCCGCACAGGGCCTTCAGCGCCGCGCGGCCCACAAAGCCATAGGTGCACAGGCCATGCATGAAGGGGGCGTCAAAGCCCCCCATTTTGGCGAATTCCGGGTCGATATGAATGGGATTCCAGTCGCCGGACAGGCGGTAAATCGCGCCTTGTTCCAGTAGCGGCGTTTCCGAAACAATCGCGTCCGGCGCGCGATCCGGGGGTGCGTTCCTGCCCTCGGTCGATGGCCCGCGTTCGCCGCCAAAGCCGCCCGCGCCCCGCACGAACAGGCTGGCATATGTGGTCAGCAGCACGCCGTCCTTGTCTTCCAGTGTGCTTTCGATGCCAATGACCGCCGCCTTGCCCTTGTCCCAGACCTCGACGATCTTGCCATACACTTTGGCCTTGGCGCGCGGTGGAATAGGACGCTTCAGGGTGAACGACTGTTCGCCATGCAGCAGCATTTCCAGCCGCAGATCGACATTCTCGATCGCGCCTGCCATGCCGCGCCCGCCGGGAATGACGGCAAAACTCGGCAGCACTTTCGGCCCCTTGCCTTCATAGACAAATTCAAGCTGATCCGCAGGCTTTGCCCCGACGCCCAGCGCATACAATATCGTGTCCTTGTGATCCCAGCTTACCTCGACCGCTTCGAACACATGGCCCAGCAGTTTGCCATTCAAGGGAAGTTTTGCCATTTTCGTTGCCTCTTCAATAATCCGCAGGCGCATTGGCGGGTTTTTCGCCATGCGGCGGCCAGGACATGACGCCTTCTTCCAGCGGCACCTGCAACGACAACAGAATTTGTGAAATCATCCGCCAATTACCGATAGAGGCGACAATTTCCAGCTGCGCGGCTTCGTTCGGCACATGCTTGACGCATTCCTTCCAGGCCGCATCGGAAATGGCGCCATGCTGCAGAATATCATCGGTGGCCTGCAACACAGCCTTGTCGGCATCGGTGAGAATTTTTGAATTCTTCCAGTCCTTCACCGCCAGAATCACATCTTCGGGAATTTTCATGCCCACGGCCACGCGCCAATGCTGGGTCCATTCATAGTTCGAACCCGTAGCCCAGCCCAGCCGCATAATGATCAGTTCGCGCAGGCGCCCGTCGAGCTGATTGCCCTTGAACAGCAGCATGTTCAGCGTATTGCCGATCTCGCGCGCCAGCGGCGGATTTTTCAGCAGAATGCGGAAAATGCTGAGCGGCGCCATCGTTTCAGGAATGCCTTCGGCAATCGCGGCCTTTTTGGCGTCTTCAATGGACAACATGGCAATGCGGGGCTTATGCCCGGATGATGATTTCATGGAGGTCTCCCTTGCTGCTTTCTGTTTGTTATGCGCGTAATCTATTATAAGCTTCTATCAAACAGCTAACAAAAAAAAGGAACAGGGATATGCCTCCGAAGAAATCTCTCGCAATGGTGCTGACGGGCGCGAAAAAAATTGAGCGCATGGACCTGCCGGTTCCCGCAGTCACCGCCGACACCGCCATCATGCGGGTCGAGGCCTGCGGCATTTGCGGCAGCGATTACGAACAATATGAAGGCTTTCTGAATATGCCGATGAACGTGATCCCCGGTCACGAACCAATCGGGTTCATCGAGGCCATTGGCGACAATGCGGCCAAACGCTGGGGCGTGAATGTCGGCGACCGGGTGGCGGTCGAAACCATGATTTCGTGCCGCTTCTGCCCGCCCTGTCTTGGGGGCAGCTATCATCTGTGCGACAATCGCCGCATTTATTCCTATATTCCCATCAATGATGGCGGCGGCTTGTGGGGCGGCTATGCGGAATATATGTATCTTGATCCCAACACCATTCTGCATAAGCTCGACAAGAGCCTGCCCACCGAACTGGCGGTGATGTTCAATCCGCTGGGTGCGGGCTTCCGCTGGGCGGTGGAAATTCCCCAAACCAAACCGGGCGACACAGTCGTGATCATGGGGCCGGGACAGCGCGGCCTGTCCAGCGTCGCCGCCGTCAAGGCTGCGGGCGCCGCCAAGGTGATCGTCACCGGGCTGGAAGCCGACCGTCCAAAAATGGAAATCGCCAAACTGTTCGGCGCGGATCACACCATTGACGTGCAGAACGAAAAGGCCCGCGACAAGGTGAAGGAATATACCAATGGCAAGGGTGCGGACGTGGTGGTGGACGTGTCCGCCTATGCGACCGAACCGGTGACCGATGCGCTCAACTTTGTGCGCCCCGGCGGCACCATCGTGCTGGCAGGCGTCAAGGGCTACAAGCCGGTGCCCGCATTCATTTCCGATATTATCGTCATGAAGGAAATCACCATCAAAGGCGCCATGGGCGTTACCTGGTCAGGCTATGCCAGCGCCATTGAACTGCTGGAAAGCCGCACCGTGCCGTTCGAGAAAATGCACACGCATGATTTTGATCTGCTAGACGCGGAACTGGCGATCAAAACCCTGGCGCGTCAGGTGCCGGGTGATGAATCGATCCACACCTGCCTTATCCCCAACATGAAATAGCAGAAGAGTAAAAGAGTATGGATTTTGTACGAGACTGGGTGGAACGCTCACCCTATGCGATGGCGCTTGGCGTCAAGCTGACCAGCCTGAATGAAGAAGGCGCAGCATTCCTGTTGCCGTTCAGCGAGGGCAACGCCAATCCCGGCGGGGCGCTGCATGGCGGCGTTTACGCCTCGCTCTCCTCCATCGGCGGGCACACCATGGCGCGCGCCGCATTGGGCGAAGCCAGCGGGCCGTGGCACACGATCGGCTTTCAGATCAACTATCTGGCCGCCGCCATCAATGAAGATGTTATCGGCGAAGCCAGATTGCTGCGCCGTGGCAAGGAACTGTGTTTCGTCGAAGTCACCACCCACACAAAAGACGGCAAACCCACCGGCCACGCCACGCTGGCCATGCGCGGGCGCATGGGCCTGGCGCCCGCTGCAATGGTCAAATGCCCTGTGGACGAAGGCGGCTCGGAAGTCAGCCCCATGGGCAAGATGATGGGCGGCGTCAGTTTCATCGCCGGACGCGGCCTGAAAACCGAATATATGGCGAACAGCCGTGCACGGATGACCATGCCCGACATCGAAGCCAACCGCGATCTGAACGGCGGCCATCATGAGGGCGCGGTTCTGGCGCTGCTCGACACTTGCGGGGCGATGGCCGCATGGGCGGAAACCGGCCCGGGCCCCTACAAGGCCTCGACCGCCGCCATCCAGGCGCAACTGCACAAGCCGCAGCCAAAGGGCGAACTGATTTCCTACGCCCGCGTCGCCAACCGCGACAATGAAATATTCTGGAGCCATGTGGATGTGGCCGAGCGCGCCAGCGGCGATCTGGTGGCGCAGGGCACGGTGCTGTACCGCATTGTACGGTAGAAAAACGAAAACCCGCGCCCGCGTTACAGCGGCGCGGCCAGGCTGAAGAAGAAGCGCGCCGATTTTCCTTCCGTGCCACGGGCGGGGACGCTGGTGGTGAGGGGTTTGGCAACCTCGACATAGCCGGTCAGTTTATCGCTGAGGGTGAAACGCGCGCCGCCCCCCAGGGATGCGGCGGATTCCTTCCACGGACGGGCATTGTTCTCAATGTGCCAGACCGAGCCAATATCATAAAAGGCGTACAGCTCGCTGGAGCGTAAAAAATCATTCTGATAGGGCGTGGTATATTGGCCTTCTGCACGCGCAGAGACGCCGTGATCGCCGGTCAATTGCGACGGGTCATAGGCATGGCCGAAGGGTACGCCGCCATAGCCGAATTCTTCTGATGAAAACAATTGCGACAGCGCATACTGGCCATTCATGGCGAATACTGCGCGTGTGCGCTGCGTAATGCTCTGAATGCGCATGGCATTGCCGGTAATTTTGGTAAAATCCTCGCGCCCGCTAAACCGGGTGCGGTTCAGATCACCGCTATTGGTGGCATGCAGGATATCCAGCCCCTGGCTGACTTCCAGGCCGAACAGATTGACGCCGGCAAAGCCATCGGTGAAATCCGCCGAAGCCCCGGCGCGCACGACACGCAGCCGGTCTTCCGTCAGCAGCGAACTGCGCAGATCGGTGCGGCTGTTTTTGGCCGTGAAGCTGCCCTGAAAGGAAATGTTCTTCCGGCGCGAGCGCACCCACGGGTGGCTGAGCGTCGCGGTGATGGAGCGGTTTTGTCCTTCAATATCAAATTGTTTCAGAGTAGAGCCGGGGTTTGAATAGCTGATATTCGCCGAAATTCCCGCAACCGTTCCCTCGGTTCCCACCGGCTGCGCATAACCAAAATCAAAGAAACGCAATTCATTGGTATTCTGGGTCACCACGCTTTGCGCGCTGATCCGCTCATACATGCCCAGCAGATTATTGTACCCGCCCTGCGCGCGAAACTGCACCGCGCCGATAAATTCAGTGCCGCGATTATCGACGCTGAGCGCGGCGTCCCACGGGTCTTCGCTAACCTGCAGCACCAGATCGGTGGCGCCCGCCGTATCGAACGACGGCACCAGAACCGCCTTTGCGGCGACCCCCGGCAAATCATTTATCAGAAGAACATAACGTTCCAGCACATCGGCGCTGAGCGGCGTGGATGCGGTAATTTTATTCAGATAGGCTTCAAGCAGTTTGTCCTTGCCGGGAAGCTTCCCCTCGATGGAGGCCTTGCCGATCTGTCCTTCGAATATGACAATCTGCACAATGCCGTTCTCAACCCGCTGCGCCGGTACGGTTGCGCGCGCCAGCACATAGCCCGCATTGCGATAGCGCGCGGTAATCGCATCGCTGATCTGGTAAATTACGCCAAGCGAGATTTCCCTGCCAAGATGTTCCTTGTAAAGATTGCCTAGCGCCGCATCCGGGAAAATGGTGTTGCCGCGCAGGGTAATGGCGGAAAGTGTAAAGCGGATTTTGTCCGCCTCTTCCGGCGGTAATTTTTTCTCGTCATCGGGTATCAGGGGTTCATTCACCGCGCGGGGTAATTTGGGCGCTTCAAAGCGTTCCTGCAAGCGGCCCGGATCGACCGTACCCGGAATATTCGGCTGCGGCGCCTGGGCCAGCGCCGCAGCCGATGCAAGCTGGGCGCCCAGCAGCATACACATGAAATAGCCTGAAAACGGGTTACGCATGGATGTCTGCTACTTCTTGCTGAAGCTGGAAAAGGCGGTGTCGATCTGTGGCCGCCACTCCTCTCCCCAGCGCTTGAATTTGGTCATAATGACTTTTTTGCGCGGCTCCTTCGCCACCGCCTCGGCCGTCCAGTCCTGAAACCGCCAGACCTTCATATCCTTGGGGGCCTTGATAATCAAATCTGGCGTCCAGCCATAGGAAGCCTGTAACAAAACATCTGCACTGGCCCGGTGAAAACGCGGACCAATGACCGCGAGAGGAAGGAACAGGCCGCGTGATTTGGCAAACGCCAGAATTGCTTTTTGACGGTCGGACGCCTCGTCCGGCGCCAGTGTTTCGGCCTGAACATGCCAGCAGTCCTGTGCACCACTAATCTGGTTCAGGACAGTTTCGCTGTAAAAGTAATATGGTTGCGCGCACTGTTCATAGGGCTTGAAACCGGCGCCGGTTTTTGAACGCGACACGCGGAAATAGGCTGTTTGCTTTACGGTCTTTCCGCTGATCAAAAGCAACCCCAGTTTGGAGGTCTGAAATTTTTCGTCGCTATCCTCTACGGCGTAATAGACGGACCATTCGCCCTGGGGCAGTGGAATTGTCATGCCGCCCAATTGCACGGCCCCGCTTGCAGTCTGACCTGCATCCAGAGCCAATGCCGGTGTAACAGCAAACAGCAGGCCCAGCGACAGAGCAACCCCAAACCCGGCAACCCCAAATGCCCTGTGCATAAGCCGCAGGCGTGTAAATAAATTCATGCTATCCCCCCGTCAAACCGGCACAATCCGCAACCTGCTAGCAACCGCAACCCGCGCTGCGTGTCTGTTCAACCTCTACGACCAATTCCTGTAACTCCCCCTCATCAACAGCGTCATTACCACCTTCGTCACCGCCGTCAAGCATCAGTGTTACATCCATCTCCGCGACATCCGCCTCAACATCCGCATCCGCCGGCGCGGGTTCGGATGCAGGCTCACCTGGCTCTGCCGTTGTCGACATGCCTTCGCCGACCTCAACAGGCTCGCCGGTCTGTCCCTGAACGAAAATTGCGCCATTTTCGACATTTGCGCTTGTGGTGCCATCTTCTTCCACCGTCACGGTCAGAACCGTGCCACGCACACCAATCGTGGTGGTGGGGGTTTTGATCTGATAAGCGGCGCTGCCCATTTTCCCGGTCACAAAACGCGCGACCCCAAGGGTGGCGTTAACAACCATTTTCGAATCTTTTGAATTTGGGTCATAGACAAAGGCGTCAATGGTCACCTTGGAGTTGGGCCCTACCGTCAGAAGCGTATCATCGGGAAATTTGATTTTAGAGGCGCTGTCCGCCCTGGTGGAAATTACTTCATCATAAAAAACATTATCCGACATGCTGAGCTGGCGTACTTCCGGGCCGTAAATCCCCTCAACCTGCCGCACCACCGCAGCCGCAGCGCCCACTATCAGCTTCTCCGCCATGGCGGAACTAGACAATACAGCAAAAATTACAACGCCAAGTCCAATTCTGAAAAATTTCAGCCCCATCCCGGTCACCTATAACGATAGCTCTCAAAAACCCAAATCTACCCAATGGTAGCTTCCTTTAGCAACCTCTTCTATGCCAATATAAATCATCAACATCATTTAGGCACATGATTAAGCACCAATAATGTGATTAATGGAACTTTCCGTGATATAATGCACTTCTTTGCCCAGTAATATTTAGAAAATACAGTGAGGAGTCGGCCCTGCCCCGGAATCTGGTCTGTATCAGGATGCCGAATCAGAAAGCAGTGACTAACTAGCCACAGTATAATTGCCAAATTAATGGAGCAGAAGCTGCCGATGCGCGCAGAGGTTAGACATAGCGACCGGCAGCCGGTGTTTTTTGTCCCCAGAACCGTCATTGTATTAATTGCCTTGATGGTTGGCGTACATGCGCTGCGGATCCTATTGCTGCCTGAATATGACAATTTTACTGTGATTATGTTTGGCATATTGCCTGGAAGATATTGGCCTGATGTCATTTCAACTTTCCCGGGTGGCGTCTGGTCCGCTATTCCTTCCTTTGTTACATATGCTTTTCTGCATGCTAACTATACCCATCTGGCAATCAATAGCGCCTGGTTATTGGCATTTGGAACTGCGGTGGTGCGCAAGATCGGAACGCCCCGCTTTTTGATTCTATATTTAATCTGCGCTGTGATCGCCGCGCTTGTTCACATTTTAGTGGATATTGCATCGCTGACCCCCATGGTGGGCGCGTCTGGCGCCATATCCGGCCTGATGGGGGCGGCCTTCAGATTTTCCATGCAGGATATCATGGAAGGGCGAACAGAGGATGTCGGCCCGGAAGGCCGCAAGCCCATACGCCTGCTGTCCCTTAATAATCGCAACTTTTTGTCGATGAGCGCGGTATGGTTGACGGTCAATATTATTTTCGGGCTTACCGGTATCCGGGTGGCCGAACATGTCTTGCTGATCGCCTGGGATGCGCATATTGCAGGCTTTGTCGCCGGAGCATTACTGATTGTCGTGTTTGTCAAAAATAAAAAAGTGTCCGGTGCCCCATCCGCTTAATATTTTTTATACTTATAAATGCTAATACCTATATAGAGCGGTAGTGCCATACTGAATCGGGATTTTTGAAAATGAGTTATGCAGAAAGAGCCGCTTATCCTGGCAAAACCGAAGACAGCGTCGCTGGCAAACCCCTGCGGGTGCGGCTGCTTTATGCGCTGGGTGTGGGCGCACTTGGATACTTCACCTTTAACGCCTTGATTCTGTTGGGCGTGACGCAATTTATCTATATTGCCGTCAACAAGTCAAAAAATGAGGAAATTGCCCGTTTCAGCAGGAACCTGCTGAGCTATCTGGGCGAAGTGCTGGCGTTCATGCTGTTTCTTGATGATACGCCGCCGTTTCCGTTCGCGCCTTTTCCCGGCAACGAAACCAGCACCCGCTGATCGGGCGCCCGCTCTGAGTTTCGGATGCTCTGCACGACCGCAATGACATTCTTGCGGCGTTCGGCTATGAACGGATTACGATTCCACTGACCACATAGTTACAAGGGGGGCGGTCCATCCATGACTGCGATTATTGATATTAAAGGCCGCGAAATTCTCGATAGCCGGGGCAATCCGACGGTTGAGGTGGATGTCATTCTGGAATCGGGCGCCATGGGCCGCGCGGCGGTGCCCTCGGGCGCATCGACCGGCGCGCATGAAGCTGTCGAACTGCGCGATGGCGGCGCGCGCTACAAGGGCAAGGGCGTGCTGAAGGCTGTGGCCGCCGTGAATGACGATCTGTTCGATCTGCTGTCGGGCATGGAATCCGAAGAACAGGTCGTGCTTGACCGCATGATGTGCGATCTGGACGGCACACCCAACAAATCACGCCTGGGGGCTAACGCCATTCTGGGCGTGTCGCTGGCCATTGCAAAGGCGACGGCGAACGAACTGGAACTGCCGCTGTTTCGCTATGTGGGCGGACCGCTGGCGCGCACCCTGCCTGTGCCGATGATGAACATCATCAATGGCGGCGCGCATGCCGACAACCCGATCGACATTCAGGAATTCATGATCATGCCGGTGGCCGCAGGCAGCATCGCGGAAGCAGTGCGCATGGGCGCAGAAGTGTTTCACACCCTGAAAGCCGGACTGAAAGATGCAGGCCATAACACCAATGTCGGCGACGAAGGCGGCTTTGCGCCCGCACTGGGTTCCGCCACCGCGGCGCTGGACTTCATCATGAAGGCAATTGAGAAAGCCGGGTACAGACCGGGCGAGGATATTTATCTGGCGCTCGATGCCGCATCGACCGAATTTTACAAGGACGGCAGCTATATTCTGGCCGGCGAAGGCAAGACACTCGATGCTGCGGGCATGGTGGCCTATTATTCCGACCTGGTGAAACGCTATCCGATCATTTCCATCGAAGACGGCATGGCCGAAGATGACTGGGCCGGGTGGAAGGCGCTGACCGAAGCGCTGGGGGCCAAAGTGCAACTGGTCGGCGATGATCTGTTCGTCACCAATTCCACCCGCCTTAAAGATGGCATAAAACGCGCCACCGCCAATTCCATTCTGGTCAAGGTCAACCAGATTGGCAGCCTGACCGAAACATTAGAGGCCGTCGAGATGGCGCACAAATCCGGCTATACCGCCGTGATGTCGCACCGTTCGGGCGAAACCGAAGACGCCACCATTGCCGATCTGGCGGTCGCCACCAATTGCGGCCAGATCAAAACCGGTTCGCTGGCGCGTTCCGACCGGGTGGCAAAATATAATCAGCTTATCCGCATCGAGGAAATTCTGGGAACGGCGGCCAAATATGCCGGGCGCTCGATCCTGAAGGGCTGATGAATACGCCCAACCCATTGCGCAGCCAGGCCGCCATTGCCCAGCGCGACAGCGCCGTGCACCGGGTGGGCGCGATGGTGCTGCGCTATGTCTATCTGATCAAGGGTTCGTGGCCGCGCGTGCTGGATTTATGGTACTGGCCGACCCTGCAAATGGTGATGTGGGGTTTCATTACCTCGTTCCTGCATGAAAACAGCAGTTTTTTTGCGCAGGCGTTTGGCGTGCTGCTGGGCGCCGTCATGCTGTGGGACGTGATGTTCCGTGGACAGATGGGTTTTGCACTGTCGTTCTTTGAGGAAATATGGTCGCGCAATCTGGGCCATCTGCTGGTCAGCCCGCTGCGCCCGCGCGAATTCATCTATGCGCTGCTGAGCATGAGTGTGTTGCGCACGGTATTCGGCATTTTCCCCGCGACATTGCTGGCGATCTGGTTCTTCGGGTTCAATGTGTACAGCCTTGGCCTGATGCTGGCGGCGTTTTTTGTCTGCCTGATCATGGCCGGATGGTCGATGGGCCTGCTGGTGTCGGGCCTGGTGCTGCGCTATGGCATGGGGGCGGAAAGCCTGGCCTGGGCGTTGATTTTCGGCCTCGCGCCCCTATGCGCGGTCTATTACCCGGTGGCGATTTTGCCGCAATGGGTGCAATGGATTTCCTGGAGCCTGCCACCCTCCTACGTCTTCGAAGGTATGCGCGCCATCATGATCGATCACAAAATCCGCCTGGATCTGCTGTTCATGGCGCTGGCGCTGAACGCCGTTTATCTCGGCGCCGCTTCCTGGTGGTTCCTGTCCTGCCTCAAATCTGCGCGCCGCACCGGCAAGCTGTTGCAGGTGGGGGAGTAGGGGCCGGGCAGTTCCACATCATCAAATCGCGATTTTGGTTTCGATAGAGTCAGGCGCTTGTTGTCAGCACCTCAACTACGTTGTTCATATTGCTTCAATCGTTTGGCACAGATTGCAAGTTCCTCTTCCGAGAAAAGAGATTGATACTTTTCATTACTTAGAATCATGAACTCGACAGTTAGATCAAGTCGTCCCCGATCCCATAGTGCGGTATATCCCTCGGAAACGGTTGACGAATTAATTAGCATCCGTGCAGTCTCTAGGCCCCCACGGTCGACAACCATTTGTAAGAAGCGAACAGCATTGTATTTGGCTTCGCTTTTCGCCTTCCGATAGATGTTCATCATCGCTTCATGGAACTCAATTTCCAACGGTTGACTCATGTTTCACCTATCGTTTTGAACAGAGATAAAGTTAGACCTTATTTATATTTATTGCCCCAATTCACGCCACCTCAAAGCGCCGCACCTTGATTGTCGCGGCCTTTTTCTGAACCTGCGCCAGATCATACAGCATCTGTTGCGTCAGCCAGCTCTCAGCGCTGCCGCCAAACGCCTTTGACAGCCGCACCGCCATTTCCGGGGAAATGCCGGAATGGCCGTTAAGCAGTTCTGACAGCGCCTTACGGCTGACGCCAAGGCCCGCTGCGGCTTTGGTCACGCTTAAATCCATCGGGTCCAGGCACAATTCCCGGATCACCTCGCCGGGATGGGGGGGATTTTTCATGGCCATCGCGCAATCCTCCTAATGATAATCGGTCAAATCCACATCGCAGGGTTCTTCCCCTGTAAAACGGAAAATGGCATATGCCCAGTAGACCACAAGTCATCTGTGTCTAGTGGTTAATACGTATAGAGATATTCGATTTGATTATGATCTGGTTTATGAGGGTTCGTAATTGTTTATCGGACGTCAGTGACTGGTAGAGCAGGCAACGAATATGACCTATACCAGAGGTAAAATATATCTCCTGGGTGACGCTTTACAATAAAGATAATGCACCCATATAAATGGGGCAGCACAGCAACATAGGGGAATTTCTAAAATGAAAAAAAGCATGTTTGAAAGTACGGGCGATAATGTAATTGCCATACCTCAACTGAAAAAGGGCAAGGAATTTGACAGGAAATGGGGTCACCAAGTCTCAAAACTGGGTTTTTGCATGATCCCTTCAATTCTACTGAGAGCACAACAACGCCTTGGGTTAAATCCGACTCAACTCGCAATACTTCTACACCTAATTGATTTTTGGTGGACAAGCGAAAATAAGCCCTTTCCCAGCAAAGAGACAATAGCCGAACGATTGCATATAAGCGCACGCCAAGTGCAGCGCCACGTAGCGGATATGGAAAAAGCTGGCCTGCTAAGGCGTGTACAACGCTACCTCCCAAACGGGGGCAAAACGACTAATGAATATGATCTATCAGGCCTAGTTGAAAAAATGAAAAAGATTGCGCCGGAAATTCAGGAAGCAAAAGAGAAAGCGAAAGAAATAAAGCAACAAGCTACCCGTCGGGGCGGGCTGAAAGCTACTGTAGCACGCCAAAAAAAGGCTTAAATGCTATTGCGGCGTAGCTCAGCTGGATAGAGCATTCTGCTTTCTACATACTTCAAGGTGACACTTGCCGGTGGTACTGAGATAGTATGGGCAGAAAGGGCGCGGGTTCAAGTCCCGCCGCCGCACCCAATATCGAAATTGTCCACACCGGACACACAGGCGCTCATTTGGCTCCATAATGTCCCAGCTATTTCTTCGTCCTGACCCGTTTCGCCTTGCGGACTTTTTTTCCCTTTCTGCCTTTGGGCGGGGGGCCGCCCGCCGGGCCGGGCAGTTTGCGCGGCGCGCCGGGGCGTGAGGATGGTTTTTTGCCGCCAGCCGCGCCGCTGCCGGGGCGGCGAATGCGCGCGGGTCCGGCTTCATAATCCGCCAGGTCAAACCGCAAGCCGCCGCTGACCGGGACCGCTTCCATCAGGCGTACGCGCACGGCGTCGCCCAGGCGGAATGTCAGGCCGGTGCGGTCGCCCACCAGGGCGTGTTGCGCCTCGACATGGCTGAAATATTCCGTACCAAGATTACGTATGGGAATCAGCCCATCCGCGCCGCTCTCAACCAGCCGAACGAACAGGCCAAAGCGGGTGACGCCGGAAATCGCGCCATCAAATTCCGCGCCCACACGATCAGACAGATAGGCGGCAAGATAGCGGTCCGAACTGTCGCGTTCTGCGGCCATGGAGCGGCGCTCATGCGCGGAAATTTCCTCGCCGATGGACATGAATTCAGCATAGCCCTGCCCATCGGGCAACCCGCCATCACCCAGATTGCAGGCGCGGATCAGGGCGCGGTGCACCAGCACATCGGCATAACGCCGGATGGGCGAGGTAAAATGCGCGTAGCGCGGCAGCGCCAGCCCGAAATGACCGATATTTTCCGGACTGTAGGCGGCCTGACTTTGCGCGCGCAGAATCACTTCATTAATCACCGGCGCGTGTTCCGTATCCCTGGCTTTTTCCAGAATCCGGTTGAACAATTCGGGTTTCAATACCTGCCCGCGCGCCAGATTATATTCCAGCGATTTCAGAAATTCGCGCAGACTTTCCAGCTTGGCCAGCGCGGGTTCCGCATGAATGCGATACATGCAGGGCGTGGATTTTTTCTCCAGCGTTTCGGCGGCGCACACATTGGCGGCGATCATGAATTCTTCAATCAGCCGGTGCGCATCCAGACGCTCTGCTATGCGGATGGACTGCACCTGGCCCGCTTCGTTCAACTGGATCCGGCGTTCCGGCAATTCCAGCGCCAATGGGTGGCGCGCATCGCGCGCCCGGGCCACCGCCGCATAGGCGCCATAGAGCGGGCGGATAACGGTTTCCAGCAATGGCCCGGCAATGTCATCCGCATCACCATCCTGTGCGGCCTGCACCTGGGCATATGTCAGGCTGGCGCGCGATTTCATCAGTCCACGGATAAATTCATGGCCAAGTTTTTTGCCATGCGCGTCAAAGCGCATGCGCACCGCCAGCACCGCGCGGTCTTCATCCTGCACCAGCGAACACAGGCCCGCCGACAGCGCCTCTGGCAGCATCGGCACGACACGATCCGGAAAATAGCTGGAATTGCCGCGCTTCAGCGCATCGCGGTCGAGCGCGGAACCGGGCCGCACATAGTGCGCCACGTCGGCAATGGCGACGATCACCACCCAGCCGCCTTTGTTTTTGGGATCACTATCCGCCTCCGCCCAGACCGCATCATCATGATCGCGCGCATCGGGGGGATCGATCGTCACCAGCGGCAGATCGCGCAAATCCGTGCCCTTGCCCAGTTTTGGCGGCTTTGCGGCCTCGGCTTCTTTCAGCGCCGCAGGCGAAAATTCGACCGGAATGCCATGTTCATAAATGGCGATCAGGCTGACCGAACGCGCGTCATTGACCAGCCCCAGACGCTCAACCACTTTGCCCAATGGCGGGCCATAGCGCCTGCCCGCTTCCATCTCCACCTGAACCAGCTCGCCACTTTGCGCGCCCATGGTGTGATCGCGGCTGATCAGAATTTCGTCACGGCCTTTTTCAACGGGCCGCACACGGCATTCCCTGGCTTCCAGTTGCAGCACGCCCAGCACCCGGCGCGCGCCGGTTTCCGCCGGGCGGCCCAGATGGCGCATGACGCGGGCCTCATAACCATCATCGGCGGGCGTCAGGCGCGCCAGAACCTTGTCGCCAACACCTGCGGGCCTGGCCCCTTCGCCTTCGCCCGGAACAATCAGGATACGCGGGGCGGGGGTTGCGCCGCGCCATTCAAAAGGTTGCGCCAGCAATTCCCCGTCAATATCGCGCCCGGTGATTTCCAGCACCAGAACCTTGGGCAAAGTCCGCACACCACCGATGGCGCGCGCCGCATTTCCGGTCAGACCTTCGTCGCGCATCTCATGCAGCAGGCGTTTCAATTCCACACGCCCGGCGGCGGTGACATTAAACGCGCGGGCAATTTCGCGCGTCCCCACGCGGCCCGGATTTTCATTTATATATTCGGCGATTTCCGCCTTGCTGGGAAGACCGCCTGGCCGGTCCGGCCGGCGGCTGCGCTTCACAATCGCCCCGGCGCCACGGGTTGTGCCGGGCTTCTTCCGGTTCATGCAACAGGTTCCGCGAGCCGTGGTTTTTTAGCAGCGGGTTTTTTCGCGGCTGGCTTTTTTGTTGCTGGTTTTTTTGCAGTAGCTTTTTTCGCAGGCTTTTTGGCGGCAGGTTTTTTCGCAACCTGTTTTTCCGCCGCCGGTTTTTTCGCGCCCGCTTTGGTTTTCTTCACCGATGGGCCGCGCGCCGCCTTGGCGTTCACCAGTTCTATGGCTTCTTCCAGCGAGATGGTTTGCGGATCATAGCTTTTGGGAATGGTGGCGAACACCTTGTTCCATTTGATATAGGGGCCAAAGCGGCCATTCATGACCGAAAGCGGCGCCTCGTCCAGGGGGTGCACGCCCAGTTCGCGCAGGGCCGCATTGCCGCGCCGTGGCGGCTTGTTCTTTGCGTCGGCAATGACCGACACCGCATGATTAACCCCGATGGTGAATACTTCATCCGTAGACGTCAGATTGGCGTATTTGCCATCGTGCCGCAGATAGGGGCCATAGGGGCCAATGGCGGCCTCAATCGGTTTGCCGGATTCGGGATGGATTCCCACGGTGCGCGGCAGCGCCAATAATTGCAAGGCGCGTTCCAGATCGATCGCCTCGGGCGGCATGTCTTTTGGAACCGGGCCGCGCTTGGGCTTGTCGCCTTTTTCAACCGCCTCGCCCAGTTGCAGGAACAGGCCAAACCGTCCCGTGCGCAGCGTTACCGGCAGCCCCGTAACGGGATCCATGCCAAGTAATTTTGGTCCTGCATCGGCTGGCGCCGCCTCGCCATTCGTGGTCATCTGCCGGGTGAAGGCGCATTCGGGATAGTTGGAACAGCCTACAAAGGCGCCAAACTTCCCGACTTTCAGGCTTAGCTGCCCCGCTGCGCAGGCCGGGCACTGGCGCGCGGCGCCGCCATCTTCGCGGGCCGGAAACACATGCGGCCCCAGCACCTCGTTCAGCGCGTCCAGCACCTGTGTAACGCGCAGATCGGACATGCCCTCGATGGAAACGTTGAAATCCTTCCAGAAGTCGCGCAGCACCTGTTTCCAGTCGATCTTGCCCGCCGATACATCGTCCAACTGTTCTTCCAGATCGGCGGTGAAATCATATTCCACATATTTTCTGAAAAAGCTCTCCAGAAAGGCCGTCACCAGACGCCCCTTATCGGAAGGGATGAAACGGTTCTTGTCCATGGTCACATAGTCGCGGTCGCGCAATACGGACAACACACTGGCATAGGTGCTGGGCCGGCCAATGCCCAGCTCTTCCATTTTCTTGACCAGGCTGGCTTCGGAATAACGCGGCGGCGGTTCGGTGAAATGCTGTTCAGGGCGCACGGCCTTCAGGGACAGCGGATCCCTGGCCGCCACCTTAGGCAGGCGGCCGCCATCCTCGTCCTCGGTCTCATCATCCGCGCCTTCCTGATAGAGGCGCAGAAAGCCGTCAAATTGCAGCACCGAACCCGTGGCGCGAAAGCCAACCTGCCCATCACCGGATTCGATTTCGACCGTGGTGCGTTCCAAAGCGGCGCTTTCCATCTGGCTGGCGGTGGCCCGCTTCCAGATCAGCTCGTACAGCCGGTGTTGGTCCTTATCCAGAACTTTACCCAGCGCGGCGGGCAGGCGCGACATATCGGTGGGGCGAATGGCCTCATGCCCTTCCTGGGCGTTTTTTGCCTTGCTGGTATAGATGCGCGGCGCAGACGGCACATATTCCTTGCCATATTCCTGCGCGATCATTTTACGCGCGCCGGCAATGGCCTCACCCGCCATGGTCACGCCATCGGTCCGCATATAGGTGATCAGCCCGGTGGTTTCACCACCAATATCAAAACCTTCATACAGTCGCTGCGCGATCTGCATGGTGCGCGCGCTGCTGAAACCCAGTTTGCGGGCGGCTTCCTGTTGCAGGGTCGAGGTAATGAAGGGCGGCGGCGGATTGCGCTTTGCCGGTTTGCTTTCGACACTCTTTATACTGTAATCACGGGTGACAATACGCGCGCGCGCCGCCTCGGCGGCGGTGGCCGTTGCGATGGTGAATTTCTCTACTTTTTCACCATCCAGCCTGGTCAGGCGCGCGGTCAGGGACTGACTGCTTTTTAGTCCAAAATCGCCCTCGACCGTCCAATATTCCCTGGCAACGAAACTTTCGATTTCCAGTTCGCGCACACAGATCAGGCGCAGCGCCACCGATTGCACACGTCCAGCCGAACGCGCGCCCGGCAATTTGCGCCACAGCACCGGCGACAGGCTGAAGCCCACCAGATAATCCAGCGCACGGCGCGCCAGATAGGCGTCCACCAGCGCCGAATCAATCTCGCGCGGATGTTTCATGGCCTCCAAAATCGCGGATTTGGTGATTTCGTTAAACACCACGCGCTGCACGGATTTTGATCCCAGCGCCTTTTTGTCTTTCAACACCTGCAAGACATGCCAGGAAATCGCCTCACCCTCCCGGTCCGGGTCGGTCGCCAGAATCAGGGTGTCCGCGCCCTTGGCGGCCTGGATAATTTCGTTCAACTGCTTTTTGGACCGGTCGCCAACTTCCCAGATCATCGCGAAATCATCATCGGGCAGCACCGAGCCGTTTTTGGCGGGCAGGTCGCGCACATGTCCGAAGCTCGCCAGGACCTGATAGTCGCTGCCAAGATATTTATTGATGGTTTTCGCCTTGGAGGGCGATTCTACGATAACCAGTTTCATGCGGACCTGCTCACATTTGGGGCGGGTTTCGCCGCTAGATGTGCCAAAGGGGATTGCAAATAGGTCAATAAACCGTAAAGAGTCAAATCCATGAATTTTGCCGTTGCATAACCTACACCCAAAGCGGGAACGTTTGGTTAACCGGCGGTCCGTAAAAATTATCAACAAGGATAAGCACTTATGTCTGCAAACACCCCCCGCCCGCTGGTTGCCGGTAACTGGAAAATGAATGGCCTGACCGCCTCTTTGCTGGAAGCCGAAAAACTGGCCGCCGGGGTCGCCTCAGGACAGACAGGGGGATGCGAGGCCATGCTGTGCCCGCCTGCCACCCTGCTGGCCCCCATGCACGCCAAACTGGGTTCCGGTCCCGTATTATTGGGGGGTCAAGACTGCCACGCCGCAGCCTCTGGCGCCCATACCGGCGACATCAGCGCCGAGATGATCAAGGATGCAGGCGGCGTGGCCGTCATTGTCGGCCATTCGGAACGCCGCGCCGATCACGGTGAAGATAATGCGGTTGTGCAGGCCAAGGCGCTGGCGGCACATCGTGCGGGGCTGATCGCGATTGTCTGTGTGGGCGAAACCGAGGCGGAACGCAACGCTGGCAAGGCATTGGAAGTGGTTGGCAGGCAATTGGCCGGATCCCTGCCCGAAGGGGCCACAGCCGCCAATTTGGTGGTCGCTTATGAACCTGTATGGGCCATAGGCACCGGACGCACCCCGACAGCGGCGGATGTGGCGGAGGTGCATGCCTTTATCCGCGCGCAATTGCTAGCGCGTTTCCCGGACGGCGCGGCGTTTCGTATCCTCTATGGCGGTTCCGTGAAGCCTTCGAATGCGGCGGAGCTGATGGGGGTGGCCAATGTCAACGGCGCACTGGTCGGCGGCGCCAGCCTGAAAGCAGAGGATTTCCTGGGGATTATCGCGGCGTACCGGTAGCTATCCTATCCGGATACAAAGTGGACGTGGCGAAGATTGGTCGGAGTGAGAGGAATTGAACCTCCGGCCCCTACGTCCCGAACGTAGTGCTCTACCAGGCTGAGCTACACTCCGATGTGCGCTGCGGGTTATAGCGCTTGCGCAGGGGGGCCGCAACCCCACCTGTGATTAATGTGCGCGGCCGATACAGAAATCGACAATCCCGGAAAGGCAGGTTTTTTCGTCAGATTCCGGGAAAATCGCCAGCGCGTCGCGGGCCATGTCGCCATAATGGCGGGCGCGTTCGATGGTGTCGCTCAATGCACCATGTCGGCCCATCAATTGAACAGCCATCGCCAGATCATCGGCATTTTGCTGGCCGTCTTCCATGACCCGGCGCCAGAAAGCGCGCTCCGCGTCAGTGCCCCGGCGAAACGACAGCACGACCGGCAGGGTGATTTTGCCTTCGCGAAAATCATCGCCGATGGTCTTGCCAAAACTGGCCTGTTTGGCAGAATAATCCAGCGCATCATCGACAAGCTGAAATGCAATGCCCAGATTTTTACCGTAGGATTCAAGCGCTTCCTCCTCGACCGCCGGACGGGCGGCAATCACGGCCGCCGTCTGGCAGGCGGCGGCGAACAGGGTTGCGGTCTTGGCGGTGATGATGCGCAGATAGGTATCCTCGGTGGTGGCGATGTCGCTGGCACGCTCCAGTTGCAGCACCTCGCCCTCTACAATGACGCCCGCCGCACTGGACAGAATTTCCAGGATGCGCAGCGAGCCGATTTCGACCATCAGTTGAAACGCGCGGCTGAGCAGGAAATCGCCGACCAGCACGCTGGCCTGATTGCCCCAGATGGCGTTGGCGGTGGAAAGCCCCCGGCGCAGGCTGCTTTCATCCACCACATCATCATGCAGCAGCGTGGCGGTATGCAGAAATTCCACACTGGCCGCCAGCCGCACATTGTCTTCACCGCGATAGCCGCACATGCGGATGGCCGCCAGGGTCAGCATGGGGCGCAACCGTTTGCCGCCCGACTGGATAAGATGTCCGGCCAGATCGGGAATCATCCGCACATGGCTTTGCATCCGGTTCAGGATAAACTCATTGGTGCGCGCCATTTCATCGGCGACCAGATCCCGCAGAGCGATGAATGCACCCTCGCCGCCCGCATCTTCACTGTCGAATGGAACAACTACTCCCAAGAAACTTCTCCTGATAAGGGGCGGATGGCATTGCTCCTGTTTAACAGAATTTGTCCAACTATAGAAGACATTGCGAAATAAGCTTATGGTGTCAGGCAGAATGATTGCGGAGCAGGCCCATGGCCGATCAGGCGAAGAGCGAGATAACCAGCGAAACAACGGACGACGCCCTGCTGGGCGGGCGTTTGCAGATATTACAGCCAGCCACAGGGCACCGGGCGGGCATTGATGCGGTGTTGCTGGCCGCCGCCATTCCGGCCAAGCCAGGGGAATTGACGCTGGAAGGGGGTGCGGGCGTTGGCACGGTTGGCCTGTGCCTGGCCCGGCGTGTGCCTGGCATATCCGTGGATGCGCTGGAAATTGACCCGGTGCTGGCCGGTCTGGCGCGCCAGAATGCGCAAAGAAACGGCCTTGGCGATGCGATCGAGGTCTATTGTGGCTCCATCACCAGCCCGCCCTACCGGATTACCGCCAACAGCTATCACCATGTGTTTATGAACCCACCCTTTCAGGAACCGGGTGCAGGCAGCGCATCCCCGCATCCGGGCAGACTTGGCGCGCATCAGGAAAGTGCGGTTGGCCTGCGCGACTGGATAAAGTTCGCCACAACCATGGCGCGGCCCGCGGGGTGCATTACGATGATCCACCGGGCGGACCGGCTGGACGATGTGCTGGCGGCACTGAAGGGCCGGGCGGGTGGCTGCGAGATTTTTCCGCTCTGGCCCGGAAATGGCAAAGCCGCCAAACGCTTCATTGTGCGGGCCTATAAGGGAAATGACGGCCCATTAAGCCTGTTGCCGGGGCTGATTTTGCACGAACCGGGGGCAAAATACACCGACGCGGCGGAAAAGGTGCTGCGCCATGCGGCCGCACTTGATTTCGGCGGCAATCAAAAATAGTAACGGCGCACAGTTTGCTTTAGTTTGCGCCGCAACACGTTGTCACCACCAATCCGGAAGCCTGTATGTCCCCATCCCCGAAAAGCGCGCACGGCCCAGCCCTATCGTTTCAGGAAATTATTCTTACCCTGCAACGTTACTGGGGCGATCAGGGCTGCGTCATTCTGCAACCCTATGACATGGAGGTGGGGGCGGGCACCTCGCACCCGGCGACCACATTGCGCGCGCTGGGATCAAAGCCGTGGAAGGCCGCCTATGTTCAGCCCTCGCGCCGCCCCAAGGATGGCCGCTATGGCGAAAACCCCAACCGGTTACAGCATTATTACCAGTTTCAGGTGATCCTGAAACCCTCGCCGCTGGA
>DAIOWE010000034.1:0-12043 GCA_036758605.1 Pseudomonadota bacterium
TTGCGTCGCCAAAACACTGGAAACGACAGAATCCGAATTGATGCACACCATCTTCGCGCATCCCACATTGAGTGAAATGATGCATGAAAGCGTCCTGGACGCCTATGGCAGGGTCATTCATTTTTAATGCTTGCATCAGAGGATGTGCATCATTACACTTGTACTGTATCATGTACATGTGGAGAAGGGTGTGCGCGTCGTAAATTTCTCGGAGGCGAGAAACAGCCTCAAAAAATTGATTGATACGGTGATTGAAGACGCAGACTTCACTGTTATTGCCCGGCGCGATGCGCCGGATGCTGTGGTGATGTCACTGGATACCTTCAATGGATTGATGGAAACTGTTCATCTATTGAAGACACCGGCCAATGCGGCGCATCTGGCGCGTTCCATCAAGCAATACAGGCAAGGCAGGGTGAAACTGCGCGACATGCAGGATTTGGATGGCTAGCCGTCTTACCTGGACGCTTGCGGCATGGGAAGATTATCAGTACTGGCAGAAGCAGGATCGAAAGACCTTAAAGCGTATAAACAGCTTAATTCAGGATTGTTTGCGTCAGCCGTTAACAGGCATCGGCAAACCTGAACCGTTGCGTGAGAACCTGGCCGGGTTTTGGTCACGGCGCATTGATGAATCCAACCGGCTGATTTATGCGGTGGAAAATGATGAACTGGTTATTATTGCCTGCCGTTACCATTATGCGTGAGTGGACGACATCGACCTGCTTCCGAAAAAATGAACCCGCTTTGCCACCACCTGATCTCACGGTAAATAACGACACCCGATGCGAATGGGTTATGCTGCGAGACAATTGGCGGCAAATTCTTGACCCATCCGCATGATTCTGGATAATTCTTATGGCGCTTGAATCCGCTATCGGTTCGGCCAACACAACGCGGGCGTCATCATCGCTGACCCTGCGGATGAAATTCAGCCGTATAAACTGGCCGCTGGTTGTCATGCTGGCTGTGATCGCCAGTGTGGGGGCGGCGGTGCTGTATTCGGCCGGCCGTGGATGGATGCCCTGGGCGGGGATGCATTTGCTGCGCTTTTCGCTGGGCGTGATGATGATGCTGACCGTGGCGATGATTGACATCCGGCACTGGATGCGTTTGGCCTATCCCATTTATGGTTTTGGCCTTGTGCTATTGATCTGGGTTGAGATTGCCGGTGAGATTGGCATGGGCGCACAGCGCTGGATCGATCTGGGTTTTCTGCAATTACAGCCATCAGAAATTATGAAGATCGCGCTCGTGATGGTGTTTGCCCGGCATTATCACAGCATGAATCCGGGGCGAATATCACGTCCGGTGTCGTTGCTGTTGCCATTAATTCTTGTGCTGATCCCTGTTGCGCTGGTGATGCGTCAGCCGGATCTGGGAACGGCGTTGCTGTTGCTGGCAGGGGCTGGCGGGCTGATGTTTCTGGCAGGTGTTTCCTGGATTTATTTTGCAGGCGCGATTGCCTCGGTCATGGCGGCGCTGCCGATTGCATGGGGCTTTTTACGCGAATATCAAAAAAACCGTGTGCTGACATTCCTGAACCCTGAACAGGATCCGCTTGGGACAGGGTATCACATCATGCAATCGAAAATCGCCTTTGGTTCCGGCGGGATTTTTGGCAAAGGCTATATGCAGGGCACCCAGAGCCATCTGGATTTTCTACCGGAGATGCAGACGGATTTTATTTTCACCATGTTTGCGGAAGAGATGGGCATGATCGGGGCCATCCTTCTGCTTTGTCTGTTTGGCATGGTGATTGTCTATGGCTATGTCATTTCCCTGCGGGTGCGCCATCAATTTGGCCGGTTGATCGTGCTTGGGGTAATTCTGAATTTCTTCCTCTATGTGTTTATCAACATGGCCATGGTTATGGGGCTGATCCCGGTGGTGGGCGTGCCACTGCCCTTTGTTTCTTATGGTGGCACTGCTATGCTGACACTGTTATTCGGATTTGGTCTGGTACTGAGCGCTTCCGTGCATCGGGGCGTGCCAATACCCGAAAATGCCGGAATATTCTTTTAATGGGGGTATTGTATGGGCGGACCCGATAATTCAGTCTTGTGTGATTTTCTCAATGCGCTGCTGGAAGCAGAACGCGCGGGCGCAAAAGCCGCAACTGTTTTTTGTCGCGATTATGCAGGCGGTCCCGCCGAAGCGCTTATCGAACAGGTGCGCCGCGACGAGGCCTGGTGCTGTGGCATGCTGACCGGCTGGGTGACAAAGCTGGGCGGCGCCCCCACAACACTTACGGGCAGTTTTCTGGAAAAGGTGTTGGCCAAGCCGGGGCTGGAAGCGCGCCTTGCTTTTCTTAATCGCGGTCAGGACTGGGTCGTGCGCAAACTCGAAGAAATGATTCCACAGCTTGACGAGAGCGATTTACGTATGGATTTGTCTCACATGCTAGCCCTTCATGTGCAGAATATCGCGGAATGTGCAGCTTTTCTGGATCGCCCATAAGCGCCTTATTAACGCCATAAATTACCTGTCTACCGGTAATGATAGACAGTTTGCTCGTGCTTTGTTATATGCACCGTTCTATCCGGGACGGGTGATTAGCTCAGTTGGTAGAGCAGCTGACTCTTAATCAGCGGGTCGCAGGTTCGAATCCTGCATCACCCACCAGCTGGTATTTGTCAGATGGGTTTCCTGGAGAGGCGGTTCCCAATTCTGTTTTGGCAGTTATGCAAAAAAGTTTTGTGTTTGCATGGGTGATGCATTCCTGCGGGATGAATGAAATGGGACGCATGTGATTCGGGAGTGGTGGGGCAATTTCTTTTCACTGAACACAAGTCCGCCCAGATACTGGGTAGACCGTTACTGGGGGATCAATGGGTCGCCAGACTGGGGCAAACCGGCTTGGCCCGGCTGGCGCAAGCCTCCATTGTTCTGGAATGGCGAATGGCCGTTGAGGATCGTTTTCATTCTGATGGCGTGCGGTCCGGCAGCAATCATTCTGTTCGGTCTTGCGCCGATCATAAATATTTGGCCCGGTGGCTTTTGATGTTCGGGAACGCTTACCCGAAAATCGACGAAACTGCCAAAGCTCCTGGATTTTGTCAGAAAAGCAGGTAGCGCCAGACAAGCGCAAAATGGCTAAAGTTAGAAGTTATATGGTCACATTTGTGTGCATTACTGCTTGCGGCATAGGTGATTCTTGCTAAATATTTACCACTGATCATATTTCAGATTTATTGATGGGAATGTCCTGTGGGGGATAAGAAAAAGCCTGATCTGATGCAATCCTATTTTGTTTATGTGCTTGGCAGCGGCGATGCCAACGGTTTTCGAACCTATGTTGGCTGTACAACCGATCTGGAGCGGCGGCTGTCTGAACATAATGCGGGAACCGGGGCGCGATCTACCCGTGGGCGGAAATGGCGGATAATTTATTCTGAGCGGGCCGAGAACCGCAGTGCGGCGCAGTCCCGCGAATGGCACATCAAACGGGACCGCGCATTTCGCAAAACGCTGGCGCGGCATATTCCAGGCGCCCTGTGACTCTGATCCAGAATATTTACCGGATGCGGCATAGTCCTGGAATCACCGCACAACAAGGCTGCTGCCGGGGCCGCACGCCCGTAAAATGGCCAGCAGATCGTTGCGGCGCAACGCGACACAGCCCGCTGTTGGCGCCAGGTTTGGTTTTGCAATATGCATGAAAATCGCGCTGCCCATGCCGTCAATGACCGGTGCATCGTTGTGGCCCAGCACGACAATGATGTCATAAACCGGGTCGGCGCGGCGCAGGCGTTCGGCGCTGGCGTTTATCGGTAACTGTATCTGGTAATTATATTCGGGGTGGCCGGGCGCGTCGCACCAGCCGTCGCGCGGGCCGATGGGATTTACTTCTAACGCGGTATCAGGGCATGGCATGCGATCTGCGCGATACAATATTCGGCGCAATTCAAATTCACCGGCGGGGGTAGCGCCATCGCCTTCGCGCTTATCGCGCCTGATGCCGCTGCGTCCGATGGCACATGGAAAGCTGCGTCCACCCGCATGCAACAGGCCACGGGTGGGGCGAATATACTGGGAAAGACGTAGCTTCAATATTGCCTAGCCATCAAAATCGCCCGCCAGAGCGGCGCGGGTCTTTGGTGTCAGCAGCGCCATATGCGCGTAATTTTCGTGCTCAAAGCCCAGCATGATTTGCACGGCGGGGTCGCGGAACGCCTTGATCTGGGCCGGTGTAAACGGAAAATGCAGAAAATGCACGGCTGAGGTTTTGCCATCTTCGCGAGTGCGATCTTCGCCGGGTTCAGGTACGGCTTTGATGCGCTCCGCCCCTACCTGTATAAATGTATCGCGCTCTATATACGACAATGTGCGCAGCACCCGTTCACGGCGCACCGGGTCTTCGATTTCAAACATCAAGGTACAGACCAATTCTGATCCTTGCGGCACCAGCGGGTTATAGGCGGCAAGCTCGTCCTCAAGCTGCGCATCGCCGCCTTTTTCGATATACAGCATTTCCTGAATCTGTTGCAGCATGGTGTCGAAATTTTCAAAATAGAACGTGGCGATTGGGCCAACTTCTACCCGGCGGTCAGCTTTCAGCGCCACCATTTCCGCGCGGCGCTGCTTGCGCACGGCCACATAATCATTAAACGGAAGAAGGTCATTTTTGCTGATGGCGCGGCGTGTTTTATTCATGTCACCAATCCATAGGCGCGGGCCATCAGCTCGATTGGATGATGGGCCTGTTCTGGAATTTTCGTCTCGCCGTCAATGCCTTCCATCACCTGCAACAGATGTTTTGCCGCCAGCGGACATTCCGAAACCACAAAGGCGTTGGCCTGGCTGCGTGCAGTGGCGGCGGCGGGCTTGCCGATTTTCATGGCCGATGGCCGGGTCTTTTTCATCACGCCAAACGTGCCGCCATGGCCCGAACAGCGTTCGATCACATCCAGTTTGACCTGCGGGATCATGCGCAGCATTTCCGCGCCTTTGGCCCCCATATTCTGGGCGCGCGCATGACAGGCCAGATGCAGGCTGACACCGCCCGCAATCGGCTGCATGCCCTCCGCCAGGCCCGGCTTTTTGGCAATATCGACTACATATTCGTCTATGTCGAAGGTGGATTTGGACAGGCGCGCGATATCCTTGTCTTCGGGCAGCAGAAGCGGCCATTCGAATTTCAGCATCAACCCGCAACTGGCCGTCAGCGTGATGATGTCATAGCCCTTTTCGATCCATTTGATCAGTTCGCGCGACACCTTGTCCGCTTGTTTTGCGACGCGGGGCAGATTGCCCTGTTCCAGAAACGGCATGCCGCAACAGGCGGGATAGACAACCTCGGTCTCGACGCCGTTCTTCGCCAGCACGGCGCGCGCGGCCATACCGATGCCGGGATTATTGTAATTCACAAAACAGGTGGCATAAAGCACCGCCTTGCGGCCATAGGCCGGCGCGGATGTGTTCACTTCGGGCGGCGCGGATTTGGCCGACATCACAAAGGTTTTGGAATTGAATTTCGGCAGTTCCGCCTTGGCGTCAATGCCGGCGATCATTTCCACGATGGGCCGGGTTAATTTATTATCCGTGGACGACCCCCAATTCACCAGCGGCGCCAGCGGGCGCGCCAGCGTTCCGTTGCGGTCCATCTCGGCCAATTGTCCGGGCACAAATTCCGCATTGCCCTTTTTATATTCGGCGGCGCGATAGCGCAGCATCAGATGCGGAAAATCCAGATTGAATTCATGCGGCGGCACATAGGGGCATTTGGTCATAAAGCACATGTCGCACAAGGTGCAGGCTTCGATGACGGGCGCAAATTGCTTGCTGTCAACGCTGTCCAGTTCGCCGGTGGGGCTTTCATCCACCAGATCGAACAGGCGCGGAAAGGAATCACACAGATTGAAGCAGCGCCGGCACCCATGACAAATGTCAAACACCCGATGCAGTTCCGCATCGATCTTTTCCATGTCGTAGAAATCGGGATTATTCCAGTCCAGTGGGTGACGGATTGGCGCCTCGGTGCTGCCTTCTTTCATGGGGGATTCCTACGCTCAGATTATTAAAGCGTCATCGCGAGCGAAGCGTGGCGATCCAGAGTCTCACGCGAAGGCCGTGTTTGTGACTCTGGATTGCCGCGGAGCGTTGCTCCTCGCAATGACGCAGCGAGTTTGCGTATCAATCGGTAATTATCAGTCTCAGCTATCCAGCGTGGTCAACGCCTTGGTGAAACGTCCGGCATGGGACTTTTCAGCCTTGGCAAGGGTTTCGAACCAGTCGGCGATTTCGCCAAAGCCTTCTTCGCGGGCGGTGCGCGCCATGCCCGGATACATATCCGTATATTCATGGGTTTCGCCGGCAACAGACGCCTTCAGATTGTTGCTGGTGGAGCCGATGGGCAGGCCGGTTGCCGGGTCGCCAACGCCTTCCATGAATTCCAGATGGCCGTGCGCATGGCCGGTTTCGCCTTCGGCGGTGGAGCGGAACACCGCCGCCACATCGTTATAGCCTTCCACGTCGGCCTTTTGCGCGAAATACAGATAGCGGCGGTTGGCCTGGCTTTCGCCGGCGAAGGCGGCTTTCAGATTGTCGAGGGTTTTGCTTTTTCCCAGGTCTGCCATTGATCTTGCTCCTTGGCTTGGTTGATGCCCGTTTTGGGCTGAACTATGCTAGATGGGCTATGCCCGTTTACTGTAGTGTATATAGCCGGATGAGGCGGCAACGTCAATAGTTTAGAATCATTTTAATTTGTGAAAAAACAGTGACACGCCTTTCGGCGCAGACCTAGCCTTGCCGGGACAGCCTGATAATGACATCCACACGGGAAATCCTGGCCCCGTCCGGTACCGCAGGAAGCCCACGAATATCCACATTCGCACCGTCAATATCGACCAGCCCGCCGCGATCTTCGAAAAAGAAATGGTGATGGTCCGTCACATTCGTATCGAAATAGGTGCATGCGGAATCGACTACGACCTCGCGCAGCAAACCCGCAGTGGTGAACTGATGCAGGGTATTGTACACGGTCGCCAGCGAGACTTTCACCCCCGTAGCCTGGGCCTGCTCAAACAGCAACTCCGCCGTAACATGATGGTCGCCGGGTTCAAACAGTAACCGGGCCAAAGCCACACGCTGACGCGTAGGGCGCAGATTCACTGCGCGCAGCCTGACCAGCGCGTCTGAAAATTGGGGGGAGGGTACGTGTGTCTCCATAGCCCACAATATTGGCACACAGCGTGCATTTGTCCACACATATCACGGGGCCAATATGCTAAATTACAGGGTATTAGAGTCTGGGGCGCGCAAAAATGCATAACGCTGTAATACATCCCTTAACTCCAGCCTGGCATCTGTTTGTGCCAAAGCTGGTTACCGTCCTGCGCGAAGGCTATAAGGCGCGGGATTTTCGCGATGACGCGATTGCCGGTTTGACGGTGGCGATTGTCGCCTTGCCGCTGGCCATGGCGCTGGCGATTGCATCTGGCACAACGCCAGATAAAGGCCTGGTTACTGCTGTTGTCGCCGGGTTTATGATATCCGCGCTGGGCGGTAGCCGGTTTCAGATCGGCGGGCCGACGGGCGCCTTTGTGGTTGTGGTCTTCAATGTCATTCATGCGCATGGCTATGACGGGCTGGTGCTGGCCACCTTGATGGCAGGCGTAATGTTGCTCATTGCGGGCATTGCGCGGTTTGGCGACTGGATAAAATATATTCCCGATCCGGTCGTGACGGGCTTCACTTCCGGCATAGCGGTGATCATTTTTTCCAGCCAGATCGGCGACCTGTTCGGGCTTTCGCTGGCCAGCGTACCGGCGGATTTTTTTGCCAAATGGGGGGCGTTCTGGCAGGCGCGCGGCAGTTTCAGCCCGTGGGCGGCGGGCGTAGCGTTTGGTGCGCTTGGCATTATTATTGTGCTGCGGCGATTGGCCCCCAAACAGCCCGGATTTCTGATCGCTGTGATTGCGGCCTCGCTGCTGGTTTATCTGATGAACATCCCCGTGGACACGATTGGCTCGCGCTTTGGTGGCATACCCAGCAGTTTGCCAATGCCCAGCTTTCCGGAAATCAGTTTCACGCGGTTGCAGGAATTACTGCCCAGCGCCTTCACCATTGCATTTTTGGCAGGCGTTGAGAGCCTGTTATCAGCGATGGTGGCCGACGGCATGACCGGGCGGCGGCATCGCTCCAACTGTGAACTGGTGGCGCAAGGGGCGGCCAATATGGCCTCGGCGCTGTTCGGCGGCATGCCTGCAACCGGCGCCATTGCGCGCACCGCCACCAATATCCGCTCCGGCGCAAGATCGCCCATCGCCGGGATGCTGCATGCACTGTTTATCCTGCTGTTTATCCTGCTGCTGTCACCACTGGCGTCCTTCATTCCGATGGCGTCGCTGGCGGCCATTCTGGTTATTGTCGCCTGGAATATGAGCGAGCTTGAGAAATTCCGTCGTCTGATGCATGCGCCGCGTGGCGACATGGTCGTGTTGCTGTTGACCTTCGGGCTTACGGTGATGGTGGATCTGACCGTCGCCATTGAGGTCGGCGTTGTGCTGGCGGCGATTCTGTTCATGCACCGCATGTCGCAGGTGGATGCCCATGAACAGAGCGACGGGATGTGGCAGCATGATGAGGATGATTTTGCCCGCATCCCCAATGGCGGCTATACCCAGCGTGATGCGCTTCCTGTAGGTGTTGAGGTGTTCCGGCTGCGCGGTCCCCTGTTTTTTGGTAATGCCGGGCGGTTGGGGGACATTCTCGATGCGCTCATCGGCCCCTGGCCAGGCGCATTCATCCTGAGAATGCGCGATGTGCCGATGGTGGATGCGACCGGAGTGGGCGCTTTGGAGGAATTTCTGCATCGCTGCCAGGCGCACGGCACAAAGGTCATTGTAACAGGCGTTCAGCCGCAGCCGCGCCAGGTATTGAACCAGATGGGCTTTGGGACTGATTCACCCGCACTCCAGTTCGCCAACGATTTTCAGGCAGCCATAGAGCTGGCGCGGAAAGGGTAATATTGCCTAAACGCTTTCGCGGATTGTTACGATATGTTACCTGAGATCACGAAAACTGGATTCCGCTCCGAAGGTATGATCAATGCCGAATAAACCGGCCAAACTGGACTATGAGGACTTACTGCGCTGCGGCCATGGGCAGATGTTTGGCCTGGGCAATGCGCAATTGCCACTGCCGCCCATGCTGATGTTTGACCGCATTACCCGGATTTCTGATACCGGCGGCACGCATGGCAAGGGCGAAGTGGTGGCGGAACTGGATATTCGCCCGGATTTATGGTTCTTTGCCTGTCATTTCGAGGGTGATCCGGTCATGCCCGGCTGTCTGGGGCTGGACGCGCTGTGGCAGTTAACGGGGTTTTTTCTGGGCTGGCTGGGGGCGCAGGGCCGGGGGCGCGCTTTGGGCGTTGGCGAAGTAAAGTTGACGGATATGGTCCAGCCAAGGCACAAACTGCTAACCTACCGGCTTGATCTGAAGCGGGTGATAAACCGCCGGCTGGTCATGGGGGTTGCCGATGGCAGCATCAGTGTGGATGGCAATGAGACCTGCAGCGCCGTAGATTTGAAAGTCGGCCTGTTCAAGACCGGCGAAGCGCCGCAATGAACCGAAGGAGAGCGTCATGAGACGTGTCGTAGTTACCGGTTTGGGCATCGTATCCAGTATTGGCAACGACAGTCAGCAAGTTCTGGCCAGTCTGCGCGAAGGCCGTTCAGGCATCGAATTTGTTGATACCTATCGCGACATGGGCTTTCGCAGCCATGTGGCGGGGACGCTGAAAATTGATCTGGAAGAAGTGGTGGACCGCAAGCTGAAACGCTTTATGGGCGACGCGGCGGCCTATGCCTGGATTTCCATGGAACAGGCGATCCGCGATGCGGGGCTGACGCCTGCGGAAATTTCCAACGAACGCACCGGCATTATCGTCGGCTCCGGCGGGCCGTCGACGCATAATATTCTGCTGGCCTGCGATACGGCGCGCGAAAAGGGGCCAAAAAAAGTCGGCCCGTTCATGGTGCCGCGCAATATGTCCAGCAGCACCTCGGCCAATCTGGCCACGGCCTTTCACATCAAGGGGCTGAATTACACCATATCGTCCGCCTGTTCGACCAGCGCCCATTGCATCGGCGCCGCCGCCGAACAAATTCAATATGGCAAGCAGGACATGATGTTTGCTGGCGGCGGCGAGGAACTGGACTGGACATTGACGGTGCTGTTCGACGCCATGGGCGCGCTGTCCAGCAAATATAATGATATGCCAACAAAAGCCTCGCGCGCCTATGACGCCAACCGCGACGGCTTTGTGATTTCGGGCGGCGGCGGTTGCCTCGTGCTGGAGGAGCTGGAGCATGCAAAGGCGCGCGGCGCAAAAATTTACGGCGAGCTGACCGGCTATGGCGCGACCTCAGATGGCATCGACATGGTGCAGCCATCGGGCGAAGGCGCGGTGCGCTGCATGCGTATGGCGATGGCGGGGCTTAAGGGCCCGGTGGATTATATCAATGCCCATGGCACCTCGACGCCGATCGGCGACACAAAGGAACTGGAAGCCATCCGCACCGTGTTTGGCGATAAAATCCCGCCGATCAATTCCACCAAAAGCCTGACCGGCCACAGCCAGGGGGCGACAGGCGTGCATGAGGCGATCTATTCCCTGTTGATGCTCAACAACCAGTTTGTCTGCGTCTCCGCCAATATCGAGGATCTGGACCCGGAAGCGGCCGGCATGCCGATTGTCCGGGAACGGATGGATAACGCCAAACTGAATACGGTGCTGTCAAACAGCTTTGGCTTTGGCGGCACCAATGCTTGCCTGGCCTTCTCAAAGCTTGTCTAACTTCATGAACACACAGCAAAGGATCGGCGCATGACCGGCACCGGCAAACTGATGGCGGGCAAGCGCGGCCTGGTAATGGGTATCGCCAATGATCATTCCATCGCCTGGGGCATCGCCAAAACCCTGGGCGAACATGGCGCGGAAATGGCGTTTACCTATCAGAATGAAAATTTCGGCAAGCGCCTGCAACCACTTGCGGATTCCGTGGGATCAAGCCTCATGGTTCCGTGTGACGTGTCGGACCGCGACAGCATGGATAATGTGTTTGCCATGCTGAAAACCGTATGGGGCGGGCTGGATTTCGTCGTGCATGCGCTGGCCTATTCCGACAAGGAAGAACTAAAGGGCCGGTTCCTGGACACGACGCGCGAAAATTTTCTGAACACCATGGATATTTCCTGCTTTTCATTGAACGAGATCGCGCGCCGTGCAGCCCCTTTGATGGAAAATGGCGGCGCGATCGTCACGCTGACCTATATGGGTGCGGTAAAAGTCATGCCGGATTATAATGTCATGGGCGTCGCCAAAGCGGCGCTGGAGGCCAGTGTGCGCTACCTCGCCGCCGATCTGGGTCCGCAGGGCGTCCGGGTGAACGCGATTTCCGCAGGGCCGATGCGCACGCTGGCGGGATCGGCCATCGGCTCGGCGCGCTATGTCTATCGCACCGCGCGCGAACATGCGCCGCTGCGCAGGAATGTGGATCTGGAAAATCTGGGCGGCGCGGGTCTGTATCTGCTCAGCGATCTGTCGGCGGGCACGACTGGAGAAATTCACTATGTCGATGCGGGTTATAATATCATCGGCATGCCGCATCCCGATATGCTGAACGGTTCGGACACGGAAGATTAAGACAAATATTTTTATCATTGCGAGCGAAGCGTGGCAATCCAGAGTCTCACGCACAGTCCTGAGTTTGTGACTCTGGATTGCCACGTCGCTCCGCTCCTCGCAATGACACAGAGGAGGGAGCGGCAGTCATTCAAAATGCAGCTTATTCAGGAATTCACATGCCCACACATCATTCACGCCTTCTAATTATCGGTTCGGGTCCGGCGGGTTATACGGCGGCCATTTATGGCGCGCGCGCCATGCTGGAACCCATTCTGGTGACCGGCATTGATCAGGGCGGACAATTGACCATCACCACCGATGTTGAAAATTATCCCGGCTTTGCCGAGACTATCCAGGGCCCCTGGCTGATGGAACAGATGCGCGATCAGGCGGCGCATGTGGGTGCGC
>DAIOWE010000034.1:12143-20831 GCA_036758605.1 Pseudomonadota bacterium
CAGGGCCCCTGGCTGATGGAACAGATGCGCGATCAGGCGGCGCATGTGGGTGCGCGGCTGATGAATGATTATATTGTGAAGGTGGATTTTTCATCGCGGCCATTTGTGTGCACGGGCGACAGCGGCGATGTTTACACCGCCGACGCTGTCATCGTTGCAACCGGCGCGCAGGCGCGCTGGCTGGGCCTGCCGACGGAAGAACGCTTCAAGGGCTTTGGCGTTTCCGCCTGCGCCACCTGTGATGGATTTTTCTATCGCGGCAAGGAAGTGCTGGTGATTGGCGGCGGCAATACGGCGGTCGAGGAAGCCCTGTTCCTGACCAATTTCGCCAGCAAGGTGACGCTGGTGCACCGGCGCGACACGTTGCGCTCGGAAAAGATTCTGCAAAACCGCCTGTTCGCCAATCCCAAGGCCAGCTTCATCTGGGACAGCGAAATTGATGAAATTCTGGGTACGGAAAACCCGCTGGGTGTAACCGGCGCGCGTCTGCGCAATGTCAAAACCAAAGCAACACAGGAAGTGTCAGCCCATGGCGTATTCATCGCCATCGGCCACAGCCCATCGACGGCGATCTTCAAAGGCATATTGCCTATGGACAAAGACGGCTATCTGCTGAAGGCCCCCGATTCAACCGCCACCGAAATCCCCGGCGTGTTTGCTGCGGGCGATGTGACCGACAAGATTTTCCGCCAGGCCGTGACGGCGGCGGGGCTTGGCTGCATGGCGGCGCTCGAGGCGGAAAAATTCCTGGCGGGGCATTAGACCTGACAGTCTGGTTCTTGATTGCAGGCGCTGCTATACTCAACCCATGAACAATGGGGAACCAGAGACTCGCGAACAGGTGTTGGCGCTGTTGCGCTGGCAATTGGAGGCGGGCGCGGATGAGGCCATCGGCCTGCATCCTGTTGATCGTTTCGTTGATCGTTTCAGTGCCGACGCAGAGATGGCGCCGATGCCCACCCCCCTTGAAAAGGGGAGGGTTGGAGAGAGGATAAAGGCGCAGAGCGAGGGGATCAATAGGATCGCCGGGAATTTGCGATCGTCTCATAGACCGCTCCCCCAATCCCTCCCCTTGCAGGGGAAGGGAGGAAGTCTGGCTTCATCATGCGAAATTGCCGCCGCCTGTCATGATCTGGCGAGCCTGCGACAGGCAATGGAAAATTTTCAGGGCTGTGCGCTGAAGACGACGGCCAAACATACCGTGTTTGCAGATGGCAATCCCAAAGCGCGAATCATGCTGGTGGGCGAGGCACCGGGGCGCGATGAAGATCTGCAGGGTCTGCCCTTTGTCGGGCGCAGCGGCCAATTGTTGGATCGCATGCTGGCCGCCATCAATCTGGATCGCAGCCAGGTATATATTTCCAATATTCTGCCCTGGCGCCCGCCGGGAAACCGCAATCCAACCAGTGCGGAAATAGCGATGTGCCTGCCGTTCATCGAACGTCATATTGAACTGGCGTCACCGGATTTGCTGCTGCTGCTGGGCGGCATCAGCGTCAAGGCGCTGTTCAACGCCAGCGAAGGCATTATGCGCCTGCGCGGGCGCTGGAAGTCATATCACGCGGGAGAAAGGGAGATTCCGGCATTGGCGACCTATCATCCTGCCTTTTTATTGCGCCAGCCTGCACAAAAAAGGCAGGCTTGGCAGGATTTGATCGCACTGCGTGTGCGTTTCGATTCATTGCCTGTTAATTAATTTTAGTTCTAGTGGGCGATGATCGGGGCTTGTAAGCCAGGGCGCTTCCGGGTTACTATTAACCAACAACAAAAGGGGTTGGGGTGAAGGCAGAAAATCTCATACGGGATAAGACTGCTGCTGTTTTCCGGGCGCTGTATATTGCCCTGGTTGTAGTGGGATCATGGGTTGCCGCCCCCGCGCCTGCGCGCGCTGCTGAAATGCCGCGCATTCTTCCGGAATCCGAAGCGCAGACATACCGCCAGATTTTTATGCTGCAGGGGCAGGCGAATATGGGCGGCTCCAGCCGTTTGATGGCGGGATTGTCAGACAAGCGGCTGGTCGGGCATGTGCTGGCGCAGCGTTATTTGCACCCCGTGGCTTATCGATCCAGTTACAGTGAGTTGAAGCAATGGCTTGATCACTATGCGGATCATCCCCAGGCCGCGCTGATTTATGAGCTTGCGCTGCGTAAACGCGTCGGCGGGGTGCCTGCGCCACGCCGCCCCGTTACTATGCGTAGCCGTTCAGGTTCTGCGGCGGAAAATGTCAAAGATTATCGCTCGCCGGTTCCGCGTTCCAAAGCAGCGATGCAGCAGATCGTTGTTATCCGGCTGCATCTGAAGGGTCTGCTCAAGAAGGGCAATCCCGATGCCGCGCTTGCCTATCTGGAGCGTGACGATATTGGCCGCCGTCTTGATGCCGTCGAAACGGATATGGCGCATGAGGCGGTTGCCGCTGCGTATTTTCAGGATGGCCGTGATCAGGAGGCCTTACAGTTGGCGTCCGCGGCTGCCCGGCGCAATGGAAAAATCGTACCCAGGGCCCATTGGACCGCCGGGCTGGCTGCCTGGCGTCTGGGACGCATTGATCAGGCCGTGCAGCATTTTTCCGAGATGGCGGATGTGAACTCCCCTTATGCGAGTCAGGCCTCATTGACGGCTGCGGCCTATTGGGCGGCGCGGGCCAGTCTGGCGGCGCGCCAGCCGCAAAAGGTCAACCGGTATTTGCAGGCTGCGGCGCGCTATCCGCATACCATGTATGGCATGTTGGCCTATCGGCAATTGGGGCAGAAGCTTCCCTTTGATTGGTCCCTGCCGCAATTGACACGGGCGGATATTGCCGCGCTGCAGCGCCAGCCGGGGTTTGTCCGGATGCTGGCCCTGCATGAGGCAGGACAGACAGCATTGGCCGATAAGGAAATGCAGCAATTGCACAACCGGCTTGGGCTGGAAAATGGTGGGCGCCTGCTGGCGGTAGCAGAGGCCCTGAAATTACCGCGAAGCCAGATCCGTATCGCCGAAACCGCGCGCACCAACGGCCAGGTCTGGCTGGCGGGTCTGTATCCGGTTCCGGGCTGGCGTCCCCAGGGTGGTTTTACGATGGATCCAGCCTTGCTGTTCGCCATCGCGCGCAAGGAAAGCAATTTCATCACCAGCGCCGAAGGCGGAGGCGGGGCGCGCGGGCTGATGCAATTAATGCCCGCCACGGCCAGTTTTATTTCGCGCGACAAAGCCCTGCATGGTGCGGGCCGCAACCGCCTGTTTGATCCGGAATATAATCTGATGCTTGGGCAACGTTATATCAGGCATCTGCAAGTTACGGTGGGATCGGCGGATTTATTCTCCCTGATTGCGTCCTATAATGCGGGACCGGGGGCCGTTGATAGCTGGCGCAAGCAGGCCAGGACCAAAGATCCGCTGTTATTCCTGGAAAGCATTCCGAATTCCGGTACACGCAACTATGTTGAGCAGGTACTGGCGGATTACTGGATTTATCAGCACAGGATGGGTGCGCCGGGGAATTCCCTGGATGCGGTTGCTGAAGGTAGCTGGCCACAATTGACGCCGCCAGGCGCCATTGGCGCGATGTAATCTGAGATAGGGCTGACGCATATGCCGGATCTGGACGAAAGCCGGACGTTTATTCCCGTCAATATTGCGCTTCTTACGGTTTCGGATACGCGTACCCGCGCCGATGATAAATCCGGTGATGTGCTGGAAGCGCGAATCAGGGCGGCGGGGCACCATCTGGCGGCGCGTGAAATAATTACAGATGACAAGGATCTGATCATTGCGCAATTGCGGCGCTGGATCATTGACCCAGCCATTGATGTGGTGATTTCCACCGGCGGCACCGGCCTGACCGGACGCGATGTGACGCCGGAAGCTTTCCATGCCGTGTATGAAAAGGAAATTGACGGTTTTTCCGCCGTGTTTCACGCCATCAGCCATGCCAAGATTGGCGTTTCAACCATTCAGTCGCGCGCGACGGCGGGGGTTGCGGCGGGCACCTATCTGTTTGCCCTGCCCGGATCACCCGGCGCCTGCAAGGATGGCTGGGACGGGATTTTGCAATGGCAGTTGGATTACCGCTTCCGTCCCTGCAATTTTGTCGAGATCATGCCGCGCCTGGAAGAACATAAGCGGCGCCAGTGATGGTAATCTGCGGCGCTATCCACATCTGATAGGGTTTCCACAAAGCCGGTGCACGCGCGCTGCCCCATAGCGTCTACGGTGTCAGCAAGCGCATGCGGGCCGGACCAGCGCACCCCGCTAAACAGGTTTCGTCCATGCGGCCCGCCTATGGGGCGCAGGCGTTTTAGCCCCACAAGCCAGTAGCCGCCATCCCTGGCGGGGCCAAACACCGCGTCGCGCCGTCCAAGCACTGAAAATGCGCGGGCAATATGCGCCGCATTTATGCCCGGAATGTCGCTGCCAATCAGCACGGCTGGCCCGGGCGGCAGCGCGCGAAAACATCGCGCCATGCGCTGGCCCAGATCGCCGCGTCCCTGATTCAATATTTGTGTGCCGGATAGCAAACCATTCGGTGCAAGGACGTCTGGCGTGATCGCCACCCAGGTTTTCCATCTTCTGTCTTTGCCAACGCCCTGCGCGAGTTGCGCCTGCATTTTTCTATGAAAGCGAAGCGCCGCCAGCGCGCCGATATCCGCCGCCAGCCGCCGTTTTACACGGCCCAGTTGGGCTCTGCGGGTAAAAATAATCAGATGCCGCATCATCCATATAGCCGTGCAATGAGACGCGGCGGCACACGCAGAAAATACAGCGACAGGCACAAAAGATTACGCAGCGGACGGCGCAAATACCCACCGGAAACATACCGCGCGGCAGAAGTCAGCGCGGTGCTACGAAAATAGATCAGCCGTCGGCGGCCTATGCGGCGGATCAGATCGACATCCTCCATAAGCGGCACACGGGCAAAACCGCCAATCTGGTCATACAGGCTGCGATGGATAAGCAGCCCCTGATCGCCATAGGGCAGGGCAAATAATTTACAGCGTAGCGCAACCAGGGTTTCAAGGTGGCGCGCCTGGGGCCTGAAATCATCCAGCGCAAACCGGAACACGCCGGCATATTCATGGCTATAGGTCTGCGCCATGAAATGCCCAACCTCTTCCTCCCACCCGGTGGACAGCACCGTATCGGCATGCAAAAACAGCAACCAGTTCCCGCGCGCAGACTGTGCGCCGCGCGCCAGCTGTGTTCCGCGTCCGGCGGGGCCGGTTATCACGATGCAGCCGGCAATATCGGCAATTTCGCGGCTTTCATCGATGGAGCCGCCATCGCTGATAATGACATCCTTGATCAGGCCGCAGATCACCCCGGGAATAAGGGCGCTCAGGGTCTGCGGCAGGGCCGCTTCCGCATTCAGGGTCGGGATGATGACGCTCAACATGGGCGCAATCTACGCGGGATCATGGGGCAAAAAAAGACTTTACACGCTTTATGGTATGTTCTAATTATGTTCTTCTTATGTTTCTTTTCTGTTTAGTGAGGCGAAGATGCATCCATCCATGGTTCAGGTTCGTGACGGTGCGGCGATCATACATCCAGAAGGACGCCGGGGCAGGGGCGCGGTTTCCAACGCCAGCGGGCGGTATGAAGCGGTCCATAATGTGACGCTGGATGATGGCTGGGGCGTGCTGGATACGCCGCCCCCGGCGCGCAAAACCACAGTGATGATGGATACGACCCGCACCATTATCGCGCGCAATACCTCGCCCGATATTCCCTTTGACCGCTCCATCAATGCCTATCGCGGCTGTGAACATGGCTGCATCTATTGTTTTGCCCGCCCGACGCATGCGTTTCTGGGCTTTTCCCCCGGGCTGGATTTTGAAAGCAGGCTGCTGGCGAAACCCGATGCGGCAGCGCTGCTGGAAAAGGAGCTGCGCAATCCCAATTACCGGCCCCAACCCATCGCCATGGGGACCAACACGGACGTCTATCAGCCGGTTGAAAAACAATACCGCATCACGCGCGGCATTCTTGAGGTGTTGAACCGTTTTAATCATCCGGTGTCGATTGTCACCAAATCGGCGCTGATCACCCGCGACATTGATATTCTTTCTGATATGGCCTCGCGCGGGCTGGCCAAGGTGTTTGTCTCGGTGACGACGCTGGATCGCGGCCTTTCCCGGCGGATGGAGCCGCGCGCGGCGACGCCGTGCCGACGGCTGCAAACCATCCGTCATTTAAGCGAGGCGGGCATCCCAACGGGCGTCATGGTGGCGCCGGTTATTCCGGCCATCAACGATATGGAAATCGAGGCGATATTGGAGGCCGCACACAAGGCGGGGGCGCAAAGTGCGGGCTTTGTCATGCTGCGCCTGCCGCTGGAAATCAAGACGCTGTTTCGCGAGTGGCTGGTGCAGGAATTTCCCGACCGCGCCGACAAGGTCATGACGCTGGTGCGCGATGTGCGGGGCGGCAAGGATTATGAGGCGGCGTTTCACACCCGCATGCGCGGACGCGGCCCCTATGCGGACATGATCGCCGCAAGGTTTCAAATCGCCGTGCGCCGGATTGGCTTTAACGCCACCATCCGCAAGCTGGATGTTTCTCAGTTTCGCGCGCCACCGCGCCCCGGCGATCAGATGGATCTGTTTGCGCCATAAAAGCGCAGGGTTTCGGCAAAGGCCAGGAACAGATGATAGAGCGAGGTGGCGGGTACGAATTCTGAAACCTTCTTTCCTGTTGCGTCGATCTGGTCGTTCCAGATGCCTGTACCGGGAAAGAAATAATTGTCGAAAATCGCATCAACAGCGGGTGCTATGCGCTGGCCGGCCGCTTCGCGCGCTTCGGCGTCTGGTCCATGTTCTGCGGTGGCCACAAAGGCTTTCAGGGCCTCGGTTTGCGGCCACAGGCGGTGGCTGGCGCGCAATATCTTCCCGCTGCGGTCAATTTCGTCATAGGTAAGATTGCTATCCGCGTTGATCCCATGGGTATGGGCGAATTCAAACACCAGATGCGCCACATCATGGCCGTGCGCATCACCTGAAATTCTGGCGAAATGATGCAAAATCCATGACCATTCAAAATGGTGCCCCGGTTCAACAATCTGTCCTTGCGGGCCCTCTACCGGCTGCCATTCACGGGTGAAATATTCACCCAGGCTGCGTGTGTTCATATCAAAAAGCCGTGTACGGAACAATTCAAACAGATGCGCGCCGCGTTTCAGATAGGCCGCATCGCCCGTTGCCTGGTGCAGCGCCAGCATCGCCTCCAGCATATGCATGTGCGGGTTTTGCAATCGCGGCGGCCCCCGCAGCAATTCTCCTGTATCCGAAAGTCCTTCGAAATATCCGCCATGCGCTGTGCACGCCATGCGCCGGTCAAAAAAATCCAGCGTCTGTTTTACAATTTCCAATGCGCGCGCATCGCGCGATGCGCGCAAATGCCACGCGGCTGCAAACAGCACAAAAGCCTGATCATAACTGTCGGCGGCCCTGTCCAGAAGCGTCCCTTCGGGCGTGACGGTTTTCGCCCATCCGCGCGCCGGACCCTGCCAGTAATTTTGCGTCAGAAAATCAAAACCCTGCGCCGCTGCATCCTGCCATCTGGCCTGGCGCGCGGGGTTGAGGTCAATCAGGGACGCATGAGAAAACACATATATTTGCCGCGCCTGCACCCGGATACGCTTGAAATCGACATCGTCCGGCACGCCCGAAAGCGCCAGCCGTTCCACAAACCCGCCATGTGCACGGTCAACCCCATGCGCATGCCAATGCGGCAACGCCTGCTCAAACATCCAGTTTTCTATTTTCTGTTTGGTTAGGGCGGACACACTTTTTCCTTCCAGGCCAGATCCGGATCAAAGCGCGACCATTTCAGAAAGAATGTTTCATGAAATGTTTATGTCATGCTTAAAAAACACGGTCGGCCAGACATTACTTTTTGTCCGGCAGGCGCACCTGGGCGGTGCCGAAAATCGACAATTCACCGTCCTGATTTTCCGCCCGCTGTTCAATGTCAATGATATTTTCCCCATCCACCTGGCGCTTGCCAGTGACGACGCCATTAATATACAGCACATCCCCCACCGGATTATGACGGCGGATTTGCGCCCTGGCCTGGCGTAAAAAGCCATCATCCCCCATCCAGTTGGTCAGATGATGCGTCAGCCAGGAAAACCGCTCTGGCCCGTAATCATAGGCTTCCGGCGCGCCGACGGTGGCGGCGAATTCGCTTTCCCAATGCACCCGTTCCGGGCAATCGGGAATGCCGAACCGGTTTTTGATGCCCAACCCCGGATGTTTGTGTATCTGCTGCCAGTTCAGTTTATTGGCACGGATATACAGCCCGCCCCAGCCCTGCGCATAGGCGATAAAGCCGGTTACTGTCATCGGGCCCTTAACGATGGTAGGAATTTTATCACCCACCTTTACATCCTCAAAATAGCGGGGCGTTTTTCCGCGCACCTCTTCCTGGGCATAGTGGCGGTAAATTTCCACCAGTTCCGCATCGCTATAGACTTTGGGCGCGGCGGCCTTGACCGCGTCATATTTGGTGCCGCGTTCACGCGCAATGTCGCGGTCGGTGCGGAAACACCAGCTATCCGCCTCGCATAGCAGATCGCCATCCTGATTAAAGAAATTCACATGATAGACCTGCTGGATGGCCATACCGGAAAACCGCGTTTCATGCGGGATCAGTTCCTTCAGCCAGGATTCCGTGCGCAATTCATCATTGCGGCGGATATTTTTGTGCCAG
>DAIOWE010000035.1:0-20613 GCA_036758605.1 Pseudomonadota bacterium
GAAGATTTCCCCATGAGCGAAAAGCTGAACGCCGGATTTTTCACCGGCGCGCAAAAAGAGGTTATCTATGGCCGCAACGAACCCGCGCTGCAATATTATCACGAAACCCTGCGCCGGGCGATGAAGGGCTTGAACTACTAGACGCGATTACGACAGCACAACAGCACAGGCAAAACAATGCACGGACCAACTTCGCACTCTTATTTTTCGCAGCGCCTGCGGCTGCATTATGTGGACTGGGGCAATGAAGACGCGCCACCCATGCTGCTGATTCATGGCGGGCGCGATCATTGCCGCAACTGGGACTGGGTGGCCGAGGAATTTCGCAAGGATTATCACATTATCGCGCCGGATTTGCGCGGCCATGGCGACAGCCAGTGGATGATCGGCGGCGCCTACAGCATCAATGATTATGTCTATGACATTGCGCAACTGCTGCATCAGACTAAAATGACGCCGCTGACCATTATTGGTCATTCGCTGGGCGGAAATCTGGCGCTGCGCTATACCGGACTATATCCTGACAATGTGAAAAAGGTTGTGGCCATCGAAGGCATGGGGCCGCCGCCGTCCTTCACGGAGCAAATGGCGGAACAAACCAATTTACAGCGTGTCAGAACCTGGATCGGCGAACTGCGCGACGCCTCCGGCCGGATGCCGCGCCGCTATGCCTCGGTCGAAGAAGCCTATGAGCGCATGCAAAAGGAAAATCCGCATCTCAGCCCCGAAAGGGCCTATCATTTGACCGTGCATGGCGTGAACCAGAACGAGGACGGCAGCTATAGCTGGAAGTTCGATAATTATGTGCGCGTGTTCGCCCCGCGTCCGCCCGAGACCGAGGAATTGCAGGAAATATGGTCCGCCATCACCTGTCCCACCTTGCTGTTTCGCGGCACCGAAAGCTGGGCCACAGATCCGCTGAAAGACGGGCGCGCCGCGTTTTTCAAAAATGTGCGCGTGGAAAATATCGAAGGGGCGGGCCACTGGGTGCACCATGACAGGCTGGAGGAATTCCTGCGGCTGACCAGAGAATTTCTGAAGGACTGAGCCTCTGTGAAAATCGCAGTCATTCCCGTCACCCCGTTTCAGCAGAATTGCACCCTATTGGTTTGTGAACAGACGATGCATGCAGCTCTGGTTGACCCCGGCGGGGATATTGAAAAAATTCTGGATGTGGTTGCCCAGACAGGCGTCACGCTGGAAAAGATTTTTCTAACCCATGGCCATATGGACCATGCGGGCGCAACGGCGGAACTGGCGGAACGTTTCAACCTGCCCGTTGAAGGGCCGCATATTGGCGACAAATTCTGGATTGACGGCATTCCCGAACAATCCAGACGCTTTGGCCTCGCGCCCGCAAAATCCTTCACCCCGGATCGCTGGCTTAACGATGGCGATCAGGTGCGGTTTGGCGCGATCACGCTGGATGTCTATCACTGCCCCGGCCACACGCCCGGCCATGTGATTTTTTTCGATCCCGCGTCAAAAATCGCCCAGGTCGGCGATGTGCTGTTTCAGGGATCGATCGGCCGTTCCGATTTACCGGGCGGCGATCACGACACGCTGATCCGCTCCATCAAACAGAAGCTCTGGCCGCTCGGCTCCGATGTGGTGTTCGTACCCGGTCACGGCCCGCTATCCACCTTTGGTGATGAACGCCGCAGCAATCCGTTCGTGCGGGACTAACCGGCGGCAATGCGCTTGCGATAGCGCGCCAGATCTTCGGGATCAATCGCGGCGCGCACATAGGCCGCGCCATCCTCGCCATGGCGCAATTCAACCACTTCCGCATGCTGGTGCAACCACGCCAGATTGGCTCCGTCACCAGCTTTCACGCGCAAATCCACAATCTCCCGTCCCGCCGATAACCGCGCGGCAATTGCCGTCAGCAGCGCCTCGCATCCCTCACCGGTTACCGCTGACAGCGGCAACACATTCTGTGTGCGAAGCGCTGTGTTGCGCACTTCATCCTGGCGCGCGGGGTCCAGCAGATCAATCTTGTTCAGCACCTCGATCATTGTCTCGCGGCGTGCTTCCGGCAGGCCCAGATCTTCGAGCACCTGCAACACGTCCCGCTTTTGCGCCAGTGATTCGGGGTGCGAAACATCGCGTACATGCACGATCAAATCCGCCTCCAGCACCTCTTCCAGTGTCGCGCGAAATGACGCAATCAGATGCGTTGGCAGATCGGAAATAAATCCCACCGTATCGGAAAAGATCGCACGCCGCCCATCCGGCAAGGCGATGCCGCGCATGGTCGGGTCAAGCGTCGCAAACAGCAGATCATCCGCATATACTTGCGCGCGGGTCAGCCGGTTGAACAATGTCGACTTCCCCGCATTGGTGTAGCCAACGAACGCAACCACCGGAAACGGCGTTTTCGCACGCCCCTTGCGATGCGCCTCGCGGGTGCGCTTCACCTGGTCCAACTCGCGCGTCAGTTTTGCAATACGTTCCGAAATCAGGCGCCGGTCGGTTTCGATCTGGGTTTCACCGGGCCCGCCCAGAAACCCCATGCCGCCGCGCTGGCGTTCCAGATGCGTCCAGGACCGCACCAGACGGCTGCGCTGATAGTTCAGATGCGCCAGTTCAACCTGCAAGCGCCCTTCACGGGTTTGGGCGCGGGCGCCGAAAATTTCCAGTATCAACCCGGTGCGGTCAATCACCTTTACATTCCAGGCGCGCTCCAGATTGCGCTGCTGCACCGGCGTCAGCGATCCATCAACAATCACCACATCGGGCGCCATATCCGCAATCATCCCCGCCAGTTCCGCAACCTTGCCAGAACCAAACAGATGCGAAGGTTGGGCTTTCGCAATAGGGACAGCGATCCTGAATGAAACAGTAAGCTGAATCGCAGCGGCAAGGCGCGCGGCTTCTTCCAGGCGCGCCTGTGGCGTACGCCCGTTCAGAATATTTTCTGCCGATGAAACCGATGTTTTCAGATAGGGATGCAATACCAGCGCGTGGCCCGATCCGGGCTCTACCCCAACCGGTTTCGCGTCGCTTGGCTTATCGATCTGCAAGCAATTCTCTACCACGCAGACTATTCCGCATCGTGTCCGCCGTCAAACAGCGCAACCGGCACGGATGGCATGATGGTGGAAATGGCATGCTTGTACACCAGTTGCGATTGCGAATCGCGGCGCAACAGAACGCAGAAATTGTCGAACCAGGTTACAATGCCCTGCAACTTCACACCGTTCACCAGAAATATTGTTAAAGGCGTCTTGCTTTTGCGGACGGCGTTCAGAAACACATCCTGCAAATTCTGGGACTTTTCAGATGACATTTGCGATGTCCCCATTATTGATTCACTACCGGCAGCGGAAAACGCCTAACACAAACAAACCAAGGCGCCCATCACCACTATCCAGCCTGTATTATACTTATATTATGTTGCAGGTGCGAAAAAAGAAGGGGCAATCAGTAAATTTTTTCCAGTTTCGCAATATAGGCCTGCCTGAGGGCCATAGACTGCGCCCCAGGCGCGCCATTTCCAATAATTTGCGCGTCAATTTGGGTGACCGGCATGACAAAATTGGTGGCGCTCGTCAAAAACGCCTCCCGTGCCGCCATGGCTTCGGGAAGGCCAAATTCCTGTTCCACGACCTTCAGGCCCATTTCCCCGGCAAGCGCCAATACCGCCCGGCGCGTTACCCCCGGCAAAATATCATGCCCCAGCGGATGGGTCATCAGGCTTCCGTCCGCACGGATTATCCAGAATGTCGAAGCTGCGCATTCGGTAACAATGCCCCTGTCATTCACGAACAGCGCTTCGGCGGCGCCCGCCTCAGCCGCCCGTTGTTTGGCCAGCATGTTGGGCAGCAACGCCACGCTTTTAATGTCGCGTCGCGTCCATCTTGTTTCGGGCACAGTGATTACCCGCACCCCGGTTTGCGCCTGTGCGTGACGTGCCGCCATATTCACTGGTCGCGCAATCAACACGAGTGTGGGGGGAACAGCGGCGCCCGGGAACATATGGTTACGCGGTGATGCGCCCCGGGTGATCTGCAGATAAATCATGCCACCGGCTGTGATTCGATTGCGGCGCAGGATTTCCGGTAAAATGGCGGACACTATCCGGGAAGAGATCGGCCATTCAATCCGCAACCCCTGCAGGGATTGCGCAAGCCGCTGCATATGCCAGTCACCATTGACTATTCGCCCGGCATATACCGGAAAAACTTCATACACGCCGTCTGCAAACTGAAAGCCACGATCTTCCACATTCACAAACGCATTGCGCAGAGGTACATACCGTCCATTGACATAGGCGATACGGCTCATCCGGACACATCCTTATTTATGTCAGCCACGCCAGAAGGCCGGACTTAACAGGGTGAGAATTGTTAATACTCCCATTCTGCCCACAATCATCCCGATCATCGCCAGCGCCCGGGTGGTTTCTGAAAGCGAAGCATAGGGTGTCACCGCGCTGGAAAAAAACGGTCCTGCCGCGGGGCCGGAATTGCTGATTGCTGCGGCGGTAATCGCAAAGGATTGTTCAAAGTTGGGGCCGGTTAACCCAATGAGAAGTGTTCCTGCGGCCAACATAAAAGTAAGCCCGATAAATACTGCCCATACAGCGGCAATCTGCGCATCCTTCACACCAACTTTGCCATAGCGCAGCCGCAGCACCTCGTTCGGACTGATCAACCGTGCAAGTTCCAGCCACCCCTGCTTCATCACCAGACCAACGCGCATTCCCTTGAACCCGCCACTGGTGGAACCCGTCGCCCCCCCAACCAGAACGGCAATGATCAGAATTAATCCAACGGCCAGAGGCGCGCCCGCAATGTTGCCTGTCCAATAGCCCGTGGTCGTCAAAAAAGAAACGCCATTGAACAACGCCCAATGCACGATGCTCACGCCCTCTTTATAATCATTGCCGATCAGCGCCAGGAATAAAATCACTACGGTAACAAGAATAGCCGCGCCAAGATAACGCGCCTCTGGATCCAGACGATAGCCACGCCAGCGCCCATTCGCTGCGGCCCAGTGCAGCGCCATGTTCATCGCCCCAAATATCATGAATATGGCCGCTACGGCCTCTATCATCGGGGATTTAAATGCCCCGATTGATGCATCGCGCGTGCTGAAGCCGCCGGTGGAAACCGTACTCAGCGCATGGCAGAACGCATCAAAAATCGGCATCCCCGCACCCCACAGGCCCAGAAAACACATCATGGTCAAAGCGGCATAAATGCTCAGCAATGCGCGCGATGCCTGCCGCAAACGGCCGAACAGGGTATGCCCGTCCCCATGCGGCATCGTCGCATATTGCAAATGCAGGTCGCCAATGCCAAGCGCCGCAAAAACACCGCTTGCCGCGATGACGGTGTATAGCCCACCCAGCCATTGCAGGACCGCACGCCAAAGCAATATCGCCGCCGGTTGCCGGTCCAGATGCGTTAACACCGTCGCGCCACTGGTGGTAAATCCGGAAACCGCTTCGAACAGCGCCTTGCCCGGGCTGAAAACCGCACCCGAATAATATATCGGCACCGCCGCGAAAATCGGCAGAACAGTCCAGGCCAGCACGACCAGTAACAGGCTGCCGCGCTTGTTCAGTTCGGCTTCCTTGCCACGCAAACTGATAACCAGTGCACCCGCAAAAAAACCGCATATCGCCGCAGAATTAAAGAAAACCTTTGCATGCTCTATATCATTGGCGATCAGCGCGCCCAGTGCCGGAATGAACATGGCCAGGCTCAGCCCGCCCAGCAGCCAGCCAAAAACGCATAGCACCGCATCTGCTTTCACAGAATATCTCCTGCAAATGACCGGGGCTTAAACACATCTGGCATAAAATACGGCTTCAGCTTTTTAAAAATATTCAAGGCTGACCCTGAACATTTGTTCAACCTTCTTCACCATATCGGCAAGCGCCAGAATCACCACCCGGTCTCCCGTGCGAATAACTGTATTGCCACGCGGAACAATCACCTGATCACCACGCACGATCGCGCCGATCATAATGCCCCGTGGGATTTCTGCTTCGTTTAATGGCTTGCCAATCACCGTCGCTGTTTCCAGCGCCTCCGCCTCCAGCACTTCAGCCGCCCCATTAAACAGGCTGTAAAGGCCGCGTATCCGCCCGCGCCTTACATGCTGTAAAATTTTCGATACGGTCATCGCGCGCGGGTCAATGAATACATCAATCCCAAGCGAACGCATCAACGGTCCGTAACCAGGGTTATTAATCAGCGCTATTGCCCGCTGACAGCCCCCCTGCTTGGCCAGAACTGACGAAAGAATATTTACTTCGTCATCATCGGTAACGGCAACGATCGTTTCCGTGTCAGCGACATTCGCCTCCCGCAATATCTCAAGATCCAGCCCGTCTCCATGCAACACAACCGAATTAGGCAGCTGGTCCGCCGCCATCTCGGCACGTTCCTTGTTGTGTTCAATAATCTTTACACGTACTGTTGAATGCTTCTGTTCCAGCTGTTTCGCCACGAACATGCCAATATTGCCTGCACCAAGAATGATCACCCGGCGCGCGGGTTTTTCCTCGTGACCAAAAATATCCAGCGCACGGCGAACATTTTCCTGCGCCGTAATAAAAAATGCCTGGTCACCTGCGCGCAATTGATCATCACCGCGCGGCACAAACAGTTTCCCACTGCGCACAACGCCCGCAATGATAATATTCAGATCCGGGAACAGCTCTGTCAGTTGCCGCAATGGCGTATTCACCACCGGACAGTTTTCCTCCAGCGCCGTACCAATCAGCATCACGCGATCATCGGCAAACGGCGCCGCCTCAAATGCCCCCGGCATGGCAAGACGGCGCAGCACCGCGCGGCCGACCTCTACTTCCGGCGAGATAATCACATCAATCGGCAGGTGATCGCGGCTGAATAAATTCAGCCACTGCGGCTGCAAATAATTTTGCGTGCGGATACGCGCGACTTTCATCGGCAAATTAAAAAGCGAATGGGCCACCTGACAGGCAACCATGTTAACTTCATCATTCTGCGTAACTGCGATAATCATGTCTGCGTCTGACGCGCCCGCGCGCTCCAGCACATCGGGATGCGAGGCGTGGCCAACCATGCCCTGTACATCAAGCGTATCGCCAACTTTGCGGATAAGGTCAGCGCTATTATCAATGACGGTCACATCATTATGCTCGGCCGCCAATTGCTTGGCGATATTGAAACCAACCTGCCCCGCGCCGCACACAATGACTTTCACTGCAGAAAAACCCTCCCGGTGCAAAATAAATCAGGCCGCCCCATCAACTTGCCATGCTCCAGACATTCATTTGATAGATGCGCTTCCTTTTCATTAATCAACACTTTCCATCTGCGCCTGCGCGCCGCCATTGGGATACGCCCCCAGGGATTTCAGTTTCCGGTGCAGTGCAGACCGCTCCATCCCGATAAATGCAGCCGTGCGGGAAATATTGCCGCCAAAGCGCTCAATCTGGGCAATCAGATAATCACGTTCGAACATTTCGCGCGCTTCACGCAGCGGCAAAGACATGGCAACCTCACTGGAACCGCCACCGCCTGCGCGCAGCAGCAGCGGTGTCGTCGCTCCAAGCTCGGCCGGCAGCATGTCCGCTGTAATGGCCCGCTCCGGATCATCGGGTGCAAAAATCAGTAGCCGCTCAACGACATTGCGTAACTGACGCACATTTCCCGGCCAGTCATAAGTCTGCATGGTTGCGATGGCGTCCTCCGAAAGTTTCCGCGCCGGGGTACGCAGGCTAACCGACAGACGCTGCATCAAATGCGTAATCAGAACCGGAATATCTTCACGCCGCTCCGCAAGCGAGGGAACCCGCACCGGCACAACATTCAACCGGTGAAACAGATCCTCGCGGAAAGTGCCGTGCAGAATTTTCTCGCGCAGATCCGTGCCCGATGACGACACAACACGCACATCAACCTGCACCTGATTGCGGCCGCCTATACGCTCAAATTTCTGGTCGACCAGAATACGCAAAATCTTGCCCTGGGTTTCCATCGGCATGTCGCCAATTTCGTCAAGATACAGCGTGCCCCCGTGCGCACGTTCAAACAGGCCTATCACCGGCAAGCCGCCACCCGCTGCTTCCGTGCCGAACAGTTCCATCTCCATACGTTCGGGCGCCATATTCGCCGCGTTTACAATAACAAACGGGCCAGCTGCGCGCGCTGACTGCTGGTGCAGCAACCGTGCGACGACTTCCTTGCCGGATCCCGCAGGACCGGAAATCAGCACGCGGCTTCCGGTTGCGGCAACCTTTGCAATGACCTGACGCAATTGATTGGCCGCAGCGGATTCTCCGGAGAAATTGGTTTCACCACCGGACATGAGGCGTAATTCGCGGTTTTCCCGCTTCAGCCGGGTCGCCTCAATCGCGCGATTGATGGTCACCAGAAGATGGTCCGTCTGAAATGGCTTCTCGATAAAATCATAGGCGCCATTCTTGATGGCTGACACGGCGATCTCAACATTGCCGTGGCCGCTAATGACGATTACCGGCAGATCAGGATCGTCGCGGCGCAAGCGCTCCATCAGTTGCAAGCCATCAAGCTTCGAACCTTCAAGCCAGATATCCAGCAGCACCAGCGATGGCCGACGGCCGGCTATCGCCGCAAGCGCCGTATCCGAACATGCAGCAGTGCGCGGCTGAAACCCCTCATCTTCCAGAATACCAGAGATCAGTTCGCAAATATCGGCCTCATCATCAACGACAAGAATGTCACGGGACATTACGCACCTGTTTGGAAAAGCGATTCGGCGTCTGTGTTATTTTCGTCACTCATAACAGATTCGCGGCTATTCGCCACATGCGAAGGATCATCGCGAATCTGCCGCGGAAAAATGATCTGCACAATAGCGCCGGTATCGCCAAACCCCGGCTGTGGTGCAAACGGACTTTCGGCCAGATCCTGTATGCTGATGCGCGCACCGTGATCCTCGGCAATCTTGCGCACAATGGCAAGCCCCAGACCGGTGCCCTTTTCGCGTGTCGTGACATAAGGTTCGGTCAGCCGGCGGCGAAGCTCGCGCGGCAAACCGCAGCCATTATCCAGAACTGAAAGCAAAATCCGCTCCTCCCTGTCGACAGTGATACGCACATCAATACGCCCTTCGACGCCATCCATCTGTTTTCTTGTTTCTATGGCCTCGGTTGCATTCTTGATAATATTAACCAGGGCCTGGCTGATTTGCGCACGATCACAATATATGCGCAACGGCTGCTCTGGATGTGTAAAGCCAATGCTGATCAAAGGCGCCGCCAATTGCTGCTGAAACACCGCCTGTCGCGCAATCTCATTCAGATTTTCCTGGCGCAGGACGGGCGCCGGCATGCGGGCAAAGGAAGAGAATTCATCAATCATGCGGCCAATTTCGCGCACCTGCCGGATGATTGTTTCCGTGCAGCGTTCAAAAATTTCCGGATCCGTAGAAATTTCATGACTGTATTTACGGCGCAAGCGTTCCGCAGAAAGCTGAATTGGCGTAAGCGGATTTTTGATTTCATGCGCGATCCGTTTTGCAACATCCGCCCACGCCGCCGTGCGCTGTGCAGATACCAGCGCGGAAATATCATCGAATGTCACCACAAAACCCGCACGCCCCTCCTCGGCCGTCGGCAATGCCCCGCCGCCGTCACGTTCGGCGGCGTCACTTACCGTCGCCACCCGGACCAGAAGGCTTCTTGCTGCGTCCCCGCTACCCAGATTAATTTCCCCCTCAACGACACGCCCCGGCCGCGCGCGCGCATCCAGCAACAGCGGCTGCATTTCCGGCACCACCACCTCAAGACTTACCCCGGCCAGATCCTCGCCCCGGCTATCGAGCAAATTCATCGCAGCCCCATTCACCAGATTCACCTTCCCGTCCGCATCCAGGCCGATGACGCCGGAGGTCACGCCGCCCAACACCGCCTCGGTAAAACGGCGGCGGCGGTCAAGTTGCAGATTGGCGCCAAGCAGTTCGCTGCGCTGCCCCTCCAACTGGCCGGCCATGCGATTGAAGGCGCGGCTCAGCGCACCGATTTCGTCATTGCCCGGCGTATCCTCCACCCGGGCGGACAGATCCCCATCCCGCAGCCGTTCGGACGCCACCGCCAGCCGGCTTATCGGTTCCACCAGACGGTTCGCTAGCCAGAAACCAACGGCAACCGCCGCCAACAGGACAAGCATGGCCAGCGCCAGATAGATCAATGCAAAAGCAATCTGAATGCCGCCACGCTGGCTTTCCAGAACCGCATAATCGCTGGCCGCCCGGCGCGCCTGCATTGCCGTATTCAGCACCCGTGGATCAACAAACCGGCTTACATACAAATATGCATCCAGAAACCGGTCAAGCTTCAGAAGCGCGCGCACCTGGGCATCGCGCTCGCTGGCCAGGATAACCACGTCGCCCCCGGTCGCGCGGGCAATCGAAGCCGCCGATGGGGGCGTGAAAGTCCCCGAAAAGCTCATCCCGGATTTTGCCAGTATCTCGCCACTGCTGGACACAACATAGGCATCGGCAAGCGAGCGCAATTGCGCCTGCTGATTGACGAGATCCGCAAACCCGACCCGGTCTTTGTAATAAAGCGACAGGGCGCGGTTAAGGTCATTCCCCATCGCCAGAATTTCTGCGCGGATCATCATCTTGTGTTCTTCGACATAGGCTTCGGCGACACTTACCGACGCAGAAACCACCTGCGACACCCGTGAGCCAAACCAGGCCTGAAAACCGAGATTAATGGTCAGTGTCGAATAGACCGCCATGATGATGGTGGGTGTGATGGCAACCAGGCCAAACAGAATGACCATGCGCACATGCAGGCGCGATCCAGCCGTGCCACTGCGCCGCGCCATCCATAGCGCCACCAGCCGCCACGCCACCAGTATCGCCAACGCCAGCAGCAGCACCAGATCCAGCAACAGCAACCCAAGCACAAGCTGCGGGCTGGTCTCGAAGGGCGAAAAATCAGAAATCGCCAGATAGGTGGCGATCGCCGATGATAGCGCGGCCAATCCAAGGCCAAAGGTTACCTTGCCACTGGCGATCGTATCTGCATGGCGCTCGACAAAACGGCGCATGGCCCGGGCAAAATCCGTGACTCTGGATTTTCGGGATACTCCCGGAATATCTGTGCCGCCTTGCGTCTGGGCGTCCATATGCTCACTGCGCCTGCTTGTTCTGTGTTGCAATGAAGCCTAGCAGATTGTTGTAAAATAGCAACGCCTATCCTCGGCAAAACCCAAGGCGTAACTATCCCCCTCACGTCAAATCAAGCAACGCGATCCAGGCCAATCCCATCCAGGACAGTGCAAAAAGTGAAACCAGAGCCAACGTGTCTTTGAGCCATGTATGCATGATCGTTCTCCTTAGTTTCAATATATGTACGCTATTTGTTCTTGTCTTGTCAACCATAATTCTCGTGCCCGGATAATGGCGGCAAATAACGCAAAAATCACCCCGCAACCACCACGCCCCGGTCCAGCCGCAGCACCCGGTCCATGCGCGCAGCCAGCGCCGGGTTGTGGGTAACGATCAGCGCGGCCAGGCCCTCATGCCGCGCCGCCGCCACCATGGTGTCGAACACCTTGTCCGCCGTCTCGCTGTCCAGATTTCCGGTCGGCTCATCCGCCAGCAAAACGGCAGGACGATTCGCAAAGGCCCGCGCAATGGCGACGCGCTGCTGCTCCCCCCCGGACATTTCGGCGGGGCGATGGCTTGTGCGCGCACCCACCCCTAATTTATCCAGCAGTTCCCGCGCACGGACGGCGGCGGTTGCCTTATCAACCCCCGCGATGATTTGCGGCATGGCGGCGTTTTCCAGCGCGCTGAATTCCGGCAGCAGATGGTGGAACTGATACACAAAGCCAATCTCATGGCGCCGCGCCAGGGTGCGCGCCTTGTCATTCAGGTTCGAGCAATCCCGCCCGTTGAGAATAACCGCCCCCGAAGCCGGACGCTCCAGCAGGCCCGCAATGTGCAGCAGGGTCGATTTGCCCGCCCCCGACGGTGCGATCAGCCCCACCACCTCGCCACGCGCCAGCGAAAGCGAGACGCCCTTCAACACGCTCAAAGGCCCAGCCGCCGTGGCATAGGCATGCTGAATATTCTGTAACGCCAGGGCGATTTCCATGGCGCTACTCGTACCGCAGCGCTTCAACGGGATCGAGCCGCGCTGCACGGAACGCCGGATACAGCGTCGCCAGCATCGAAAGCGTCAGCGCCATGATGATCACCGATGTCACTTCCATCGGGTCCATCTCTGCGGGCATCTGGCTGAGGAAATAGATTTCCGGTGAAAACAGCGCGGTACCGGTCAGTGTCGAGACCCATTGCCGGATGGCCTCGATATTGGCGCAGAACAGTGTGCCGGTCAGCACGCCCGCAAGCGATCCCAGCACGCCCACACTGGCCCCGCAGATAAAGAATATCCGCATCACGCTGCCACTGGTCGCGCCCATGGTACGCAGAATGGCGATGTCATGCCCCTTGTCCTTGACCAGCATGACCAGCCCCGAAATCATGTTCAGCGCCGCCACCAGAATGATCAGCGTAAGGATCATAAACATCACATTGCGTTCCACCTGAAGCGCGCTGAAAAAGCTGGAATTGATCTGCTGCCAGTCCACCACATGCACATTCGCGCCCGCCGCCTGTTTGACGGTTTCGCGCATTTCCAGCACCTGATCGGGATTTTCGATCATCACTTCAATCCCGCTGACCGCATTGCCCAGCCGGAAATATTTCTGCGCCTCCGCCAGCGGCATGAACACAAAGCTGCTGTCATATTCCGACATGCCCACTTCGAAAACCGCCACAACCGGATAGGCCAGCACCCGCGGCGCGGTGCCAAACGGCGTCGCTGTACCGCGCGGCGACAGCAGGGTCAGCATGTCGCCCACGCGCACACCCAGTTTCTGCGCCATACGCACGCCGATGACAATGCCGCCATTCTGCGCAAAATCATCCAGCGTTCCCGACAGAATATGACCGGCCACCATGCTTTGCCTGGCCAGATCTTCCTGGCGGATGCCGCGTACCAGCGCCCCGCTGGCCGCACCTTCGCGCCCGCTGGCCATTACCTGCCCCTCAACAATGGGGGCCACCCGCACCACCTTGTCCACCTTGCTGATGCGTGCGGCGGCAGGATCGAAATCTTCCAGCGGCCCGCCCAGCCCCTGCACCACCATATGTCCATTTACCCCCAGAATCCGCGACATCAGATCAATACGAAACCCGTTCATCACCGCCATGACGATAATCAATGTCGCCACCCCCAGCGCAATGCCGATAAACGAGATCGCGGTGATCACCGACACGAACCCCTCGCGCCGCCGCGAACGCAGATAGCGCCCGGCCACCAGCCATTCAAATGCGGAAAAAGGGGCTATCGCCATGCGCGTGATACCTGATCCAATTCATATGTGGCGCCCTCCCCCCTTGCGGGAGAGGGTTGGGGCCTGGCGCGCCATAGCGCCAAAGGCGCAGCGGCGGGTGAGGGGGAGATGCGGCTCCCCCGCCCCTTCAGGCTACGCCGGAGCGAAGCCCCGGCGTAGCCCAGGCGACTACAAAGGACAGGGTTGGGGAGGGGTTCAACAACAGTCAGGAAAGTCACGCAGCCTCAACTTGATCACAAAGTGCTTCGATTGGGGGACAGTATATGGTTTACGGCCAATTTCCACCGCAAGTTTCATAGCTCGCGGGGAAAAAAACACTATACTGTAACCGATTATGCCCATGACCATGAAAAACCCGCCTCACCCCAGCCTGACCGTAAAGCATGATTGCCTTGAAGCGCTGGGGCTGAGCATAACCGCAGGCGCCGCGTAACGCGGGCGGGGTGAGGTTTGGGGGTGCAAAGAACCCAAGGAGAACTGTCATGTCAAGACCTGACCCCGATTCTCAAGACCTGACCTCGATTCTCGATGGAGGGGATTTTGGGAATATGCACTCAAACTCACCCGCAAATCGCATCCAAATCACTGGAAAACCTGCGCTTATGGAAAGTTTTTCAGTAGCCTGTTAGACTGTTTTTCGATCTAATTTATCCATTCAGTCCCTCCGTCTTTACGAGGAGCGAAGCGACGCGGCAATCCAGGGCCACATACACAAGCTTTTCCGTGAGACTCTGGACTGCCGCGCTTCGCTCGCAGTGACGCGGCGGGTGATGTGATTCAGGGCAACTCGGGGTCAGATACCGTCTTGCAAATCAAGCCGCATGTTGGACAGGTTCACATCGAATGGATGCCCTGATTTGATTACCCCGTAGATCAGATGCGCCAGTTTTCGCATTACGGCGCCAACCACCGCCTTTGGCGCCAGTCCGGCTGCATGCAGGCGGTCTCCAAACACTTTGAGCACCGGATTGTGGCGCCTGGCGGCGAGGTCCAGCATGTACAGTGCGCGGCGCAAGTCCGCGTGTCCAGTGCGACTCATCATCGTGCGGCCTTTAACGGAGCTGCCCGATACGCGCTGGCGTGGCGTTACGCCGATGAATGCGGCCAACGCTTTGGCGTTGGTAAAGCGCCGCACATCGCCGGCATAAGCCAGCACCTTGGCCACTGTGGTTTTGCCAATGCCGGGAATGCTGTGCAGCAACTCTGCATCGCGCTTAAGATCGGGGTGCCGGTCAATGTGGTCATTGATGTGGCGTTCAAGCCCGGCCATGCCTTCGGCCTTGTAGCGGCGCAGCCATTTGTAAACGGTGGCGGGCGAAACGCCTACGGCGCTGGATATGGAGCGCGGCGTTTCGCCCGCCAGGTCAGGGGGATGATTAGTTCTCGACCCAGACGGGTCAATTTGGCATTCTTGTGCGTGTTCATGGGGAGCCCCCTGAGGCTGGCAGATTTTTACAAAACCCGCACACCTCATCGTTTCCCTGTGAACAACCTATTGAGACGTTACAGCCAGGTTTTTTCTGCCATCCGCAGGACTTCCCGCATATCCGCCAGGAGTGGCCCGAAGACCGTCTGTTTCAGGGCTGCGGCGGTGGCGGCGTAACGGCCGGCCTCTGCGGGCTGTTTGCCCTCGATAATGCCGGCCAGATAGGCCGCCAGGAATGTGTCGCCACAGCCGGTAGTGTCCACGGTTGGCCAGGTTTTACCCGCGGGTCTGAATGCGGGTTGGCGGATGAGCGCGCCGCGATGACAGAGGATTGCGCCCGCGTCCCCCAGCGTGACGAGTGCGTGATCTACACCGCGCCCGCACAATATGCGCGCGCTCATTTCAGGATCGCTTTGACCAGTTATCAGTCCGGCTTCTTGCGCGTCTGCTTTCAGAATATCGATGCGGGGCAGGATTTCATATTTATCCGGCCAGTCGGCGGGCAAAACTTTTCCATCCCGCACATGGCGCAGCAGGCCTTGCGCATCGATCGCAATGCGGTGCGCGCCGCGATCTGCAATATGCCGGATCAGCGCCGTTGAAATATTGCCTTCGAGCAGGGGGCCTAAATATATCCATTGCGTAGAGATGGCGGGAATATCAGCAACCAGGAAGGGGTCGGCTTGCGCAGAAACTTCCTGTGTACGTTCATCCGTACTCAGACCATAGCTGTTGATGAAGCTGGTGGTGTGCGCAGACGCGAGCGCAGTTATTGTTGCGCCCGCCCGCCGCAAGGGCGTCAGCAGGGTTGCCTCATCCTGTTTCGCGAGACGGGTGATGACGTTCACCGGCACACCCAATGCGCGCAGGGCCATGCCCGCATAAAATACTGCGCCACCGGGTTGCTGGCGTTCGGGCAGTTCCGGCAGGCGCACAATGTCGCGGCTGACCGGGCCGATCAGGGTGACGCCGTTCTGCATTATCCGGCGGCGGGTTCAGGAAATGGATAGGTCTGTCCCTCTGGCAGCGGCACCTGAAAGCAGTTCAGCGTCATGGACACCAATGTGTAATAGCCCATCAATGTCACCAGATCGACAAGCCCCTGTTCGCCCACAAGGGCGCGTGTCGCCGCATAGGTTTTATCGCTGATGCGTTTGGTTTCAATGAATTCGCGCGCGAAAAGATAGATTTGGGTTTCTTCCGGTTTTTCAAATGCCGGTTCTGCGCCGATGCGGATCGCCTCGATGGCGGTGTCAGATACGCCTGCCTGCCGCGCCAGCTTTGCATGCGCCCAGAATTCGAATTGCGCCAACCAGTGTCTGCCCACCATCAGTACGGCAATTTCCAGCAGATTATTGGGCAGAGAATTGGAGAAACGCAAGGCCGCGCCCAGTTCCTGCGCCAGATTTCCGATCACGGGACTGTACATCCAGGCATTGAACGGGCCGGGCAGGCCGGTTGGGGCATCCAGTTTGACGCCAATATTGGAGCCGGTGTTTTTCATGCGTGGCCCTTTGGTGATGGCGTCAAATATTTTGCGCTGTGCGTCATTCAGCGCGTCCGGCGCCAGCAAGGCCAATCGTGTCATCCATTATCTCCGCGTTTGCAGTTGCACGGGTAAAGACTAACAGGTGGACTGATAAAGCGCACGGCTATACCACTGGGACATAATTTTAAGGAGGAGTTTATCGAAATCTTTAGGTACATTTGCTATCCTGGTTCCGACGCCATTCGAATCAAGTTTGGCATGCGCTTTTTGGCTGCAAGCTGACTGTATCCCAAGGGGCACAATAGGAAATTTATGTATTTAGCTAACATTCATAATTTCAGAACCGTTGCAATATTAGGTATTGTCGGGGCGCATTCACTTCATAATTTCGACTGGGGTGATCAGGAGATATTATTTCGAAGTTTTGACGCTTTGTTCAATGAGTCATCCATTTGGTTTTTCTTTATAGCTGGATTTTTGTTCCAATATTTATCCAAGAATTATAATACGAAAAATTACTATATTACGAAAATAAAAAATGTAATCACGCCATACTTGATCTTGTCCATTCCGGCGATAATCGGATCCCTTACCTTTGTTGATCAGGAAATGCCCGCGGGGTTTGAAGACAAACACATCGCGATGCAAGTCTTCCTTTTTCTGATCACCGGCAAACATCTTGCGCCATTCTGGTTTGTTCCAACTATTTCAATTATATACGTGTTTGCGCCAGTGCTGATTGCGGCGGATCGCGCTAAATGGCCCTATTATGCGCTTCCGGTTTTATTGGTGATGTCAGCCCTGTTAGGGCGCGACGGATTTCTGACGATCACGCAGCTTGGGGGATATTTTTCTCCCATTAGCAAGGCCATTTACCTGTTTTCCATCTATTTCTTCGGTATGTTCTGTTCGCAATTCCGGGATCAAGTGGCGCGATTGGTTGTTGCCTGGCACTGGCCCTTACTTGCGCTCGCACTCGCCGCGTTTTGGGCTGAAGTTATGATTTTGGATTCACCCATCGAATATATCTTTGTATTCAAGGCGATTACGGCAATTCTTCTGGTCTATTATCTGGATTTATACGGCAAAGACATGCTTGCCAGGGTTTCATATGTCGGAACCGCGAGTTTCGGCATTTTCTTTGTGCATGGCTATTTTCTTCAGGTCGTCAAAATGGGGAATTACTACTTTACAGGCGCCGAGTTTTTCCCGGCCACTGTGATTTCCCTGCTGGTTTTTATAACAGCCATAACCGCCATAAGTTGCCTGTCCCTGTGGATTGCGCAAAAGGTGTTAGGGAAAAATAGCCGGCTGGTTGTTGGGGTTTGAAAACTTTGTTCCGGCCATGGGCCTTGGCTTGTGGTTTCTCGAAAGAATATTCTCAGGTCAAGTTCAGCGAAATGCTTGCACTTTCCCGCCGGGCCTGAGAGCATGGAACTCCAGCCTGCCGGATAGAGGCAGGCCAACGGGGAGGACAGGTCATGAGTAATGGCGTTCTTCGTACTAATCCGGGTCCGCGCGCCATTGCGCTGGTTGGCCCTTATCTCTCGGGAAAAACAACACTCCTTGAAAGCATCCTGCATATTTGCGGCGCAATTACCCGCAAAGGAAGCGTCAGCGATGGCAGCGCAGTGGGGGATAGATCGCCGGAGGCGCGCGCGCACATGATGAGCGTCGAGGCCAATATCGCGACCTGTGAATATTTAGGAGATCAATTTACCTTTATTGATTGTCCGGGTTCCATTGAATTCATGCAGGACAGTCTGAACGCTGCAATCGGCATCGACGCCGCTGTGATTGTGTGCGAGCCGGAGACCGGCAAGCTTTTGGCGCTGCAACCGTTTTTGCGTTATTTGCAAAGCCGGAAAATCCCTCATTTTCTGTTTGTAAACAAGATTGATCAGGCCAAGGGTCAGGTGCGCGATCTGCTTGGCGCCCTGCAACCGGCAAGCGCCATGCCGCTGGTTCTGCGCCAGGCGCCGATATGGAACGATGGCATCGTAACGGGTTTTGTCGATCTGGCGCTGGAGCGTGCTTATGTGTATCGCGAGCATGCGCCGTCTGAAATTATAGAAATGCCGGGTGGCGTTGAAAACCGCGCCCATACGGCGCGCTATGAACTTTTGGAGCGGCTGGCGGATTATGACGACAAGCTGATGGAAGATTTATTGTCGGATATAGCACCGCCGCGTGATGAGGTTTTCAGCAATCTGAGCCGTGATTTCGCGAATGCGCAAATTGTTCCCGTGCTGCTTGGATCGGCGCTAAATGATAATGGGGTTCGCCGGCTGCTAAAGGCCCTGCGTCACGAGGCGCCAGATGTCAGCGTGGCCGCCAGACGTCAAAAACTGACGGCACCGGATGGCGCGGTTTGCCAGATTCTGAAAACCTTCCACACGGCGCATGGCGGAAAACTGTCCATGGCGCGTGTTCTGAGCGGGCGTCTGCGGGATGGAGATACAATTTATTCCGCCGGCGGAGAACCGTCGCGATTGGCCGGTCTGTTTCATATGATGGGTCAGCAGACGGCGAAATGTACGGTCGCTGAGACAGGTGATCTGGTGGCTATCGGGCGGCTTGAACATGTTAATACGGGCGATACGCTGGGAACGATGAAGGGCGCGGTGCCGAAACTGGCGTATGGCAGTCAACTTTCGCCGGTATTCAGTCTTGCCGTGGCGGTTGCAGATCATAAGGACGAAGTGAAATTGACTGGCGCCATGACGAAAATCAGTGAGGAAGACCCCTCACTCCGGTTTTCGCATGAAACGGATACCCACGAAATTGTGCTGCATGGCCAGGGCGAGATGCATCTGCGCATTGCGGTTGAGCGGCTGCGCGGCCGTTTCGGCCTCAGTCTGCAAACCAGCGTTCCAAAGATTCCCTATTGTGAGGCGATTCGAAAACCGGCAATCCAGCGTGGCCGACACAAGCGTCAATCGGGCGGGCATGGCCAATTCGGGGATGTGGTGCTGGAAATTTCTCCACTGCCACGCGGAAGCGGTTTTGTTTTTGAAGACAGGATTACCGGCGGGGTGGTGCCGCGCAACTATATTCCCGGCGTGGAAGCGGGTGTGCGGGACTATTTGCAACGCGGTCCACTGGGGTTTCCCGTGGTCGATATTTCGGTCGCGCTTATTGATGGATCATATCATACGGTTGATTCATCCGAGCAAGCGTTTCGCACGGCGGGGCGCATCGCCATGCAGGAAGCAATGCCGAATTGCGCACCGGTCTTGCTGGAGCCAATATCGCATGTCGAGATCATGGTTCCCTGCGAAGCCACGGCGAGGGTCAATGGCATTGTATCGGCGCGGCGCGGCCATATATTGGGCTTTGACCAGCGTCCTGGCTGGCCTGGCTGGGATTGCGTGTCGGCCACTTTACCGCAGGCGGAACTGCATGATCTGATTACCGAATTGCGCTCGGTTAGCCAGGGTGTTGGCTCTTACACATGGCGGTTTGATCATTTACAGGAACTTTCGGGACGATTGGCAGAAGAAGCGATCGCAAACTGCAAGGCAGCATGAATTTGTCCAAATGTAACTTTTTTCGCGGCGACAGCGTATATGTATCTGGAACCGTCATATCATCGCCAGTGAGGGTCGCATGCTGATCAGAATCAAGCAGGGTTGGGAAATTCCCGAACATCACGTCACACCCGAACATATTTTCGCCAATCGCCGCCAGTTCATGCTGGGCGCCATCGGTGCGGCGGTGGTGGCGGGGGCCGGAATCGGTGGCACGGCCTTTGCGGCGGAACCGGGTGATCCGACGGCGGACTTGTATCCGGCAAAAGCCAATCCCGCCTATGGACCCATTGACCAGCCGGTGACAGCAGAGAAGCTGAGTTCAACCTATAATAATTTTTATGAATTCGCATCGCACAAGCAGATTTGGGAGGCGGCCCAGGCGTTGCCAACAAGGCCATGGGAGGTGCGCATTGATGGGCTGGTGCGCAAGCCGCAGACACTGGATATCGACACGCTGATCCGCAGGATGCCGCTGCAAGAACGTATTTATCGCCACCGCTGTGTAGAGCGCTGGTCGATGGTGGTGCCGTGGACCGGGTTTGCGCTGTCTGAAATTCTGAAACTTGCTGATCCTGAACCCGAAGCGCGCTATGTGCGCATGGAAACGTTCCAGAACCCGGATGTCGCCTCGGGGCAAAAACAATTCTGGTATCCATGGCCCTATCAGGAAGCTGTAACGATAGAAGAGGCGCAGAATGATCTGGCGTTTCTGGTGACTGGCGCCTATGGCAAGCCGTTGGCGAAGCAGTTTGGTGCGCCATTGCGGCTGGCGCTGCCGTGGAAATATGGTTTCAAGTCGATCAA
>DAIOWE010000036.1:0-20417 GCA_036758605.1 Pseudomonadota bacterium
ATCGTGTTTCTGACCAGCAACAATACCCGCGAATTGAGCGATGCGCTGAAACGCCGCTGCCTGCATCTGTATATTCCGTTTCCCGATGCGGCGCTGGAGCGCAAGATTATTGCAGCAAGGGTGCCGGATGTGTCCGTCAAGCTGCGCAATGAACTGGTGGCGTTCATCCAGGGGCTGCGCGCGCTGGATCTGAAAAAGCTGCCTGCCGTCAGTGAAACCATCGACTGGGCGCGCACATTGCTGTTGCTGCACGCCAATACGCTTGATCCGGAAATGGTGCGCAATACGCTGAATGTCATTCTGAAATTCCAGGACGATATTGAGGCGGTCGGCGCGCAACTGACCACCCTGACTGACGAAGCGTTAAAGGCGGCGGAACGTCCGCTAGGGTAATCTGCAAGGGAAACGGTAATGGACCAGACACTCGGCGATTTCATCAAGACGTTGCGCAACGCCGATGTGCGCGTGTCCAGCACGGAAGTGGTGGATGCGCACGAGGTTATCGATCTGATCGGCTATACGGACCGCGAGATGCTGAAAAACGCCCTCGCGCTGGTTCTGCCCAAGACTGCCGATGAAAAAGGCATTTTCGATTACACCTTCGACCGGTTTTTCAAATTTGACGAACTGGACGAAATGGAAATGGCCGACCGCAACGATGCCGCCTCTGACGCCGGCATCGTCCCGCAACTGGACGATACCGCCGGCCAGCAGGGCGAGGGTCAGGGCGAAGGCGGCGGCAAGGGCTGTGCCGCGCGCGGCGGCGAAGGCGGCGAAGGCGCGCCCGATATTACCGGCGCCGTGCAGCAGGCCGGAATACGCGAAAACCTGTCGCCCCTGTCGCAGATGGTGCTGTCCGGTGACCGCACCGGTATTTCCGTCGCCATGGCCGAAGCGGGCGAGGCGGTGGGCCTGCGCAATATTCACATCTTCACGCAAAAAGGCCTGTATGGGCGGCGCATTCTGGAGCATATGGGCCTGAAGGCGCTGAACAATGACATTACAGAATTGCGCAAACGCGATGGCGCCGATGCGCATGAACTGGCCGAACGCCTGCGCAAGGGCCGCGAATATCTGCTCTCACAAGTGCGCGATTATGTCGAGCAACAATTCCTGCTGCATGCCGACGCCGACGGCAGCCATCTGCGCGAAGATATTCTATCAAAGTCGCGCCTGACCAATATCGAGCGGCGCGATTACCGCATGGTTCAGGAAATGGTACGCAAAATGGCCAAGCGCCTGATCGCCATCCATTCCCGCCGCCGCAAGGTCTATGATCGCGGCGCGCTGGATATCCGCAAGACCATGGCCAAGAACCATGCCTATGACGGTGTGCCGTTCGATATCCGCTGGAAATCGGTCAAGATCGACCGCCCCAAGGTCGTGGCGATCTGCGACGTGTCCGGTTCGGTCGCCAAGGTCGCGCATTTCATGCTGATGTTCCTCTATAGCCTCAACGAGGTGATGCCCAAGGTGCGCTCTTTCGCCTTTTCCGCGCGCATGGGCGAGGTTACCGATCTGTTCAGGGACAGCGATGTCGAGGAAGCCATGGCGAAAACCCTGTCCGAATGGGGCCAGGGCTCCACCGACTATGGCCGCTCATTACAGGATTTCGCCGAACTGGCGCTGAACGATATTGACAGCCGCACCACTGTCATCATCCTCGGCGACGCGCGCAGCAATTATGGCGATCCCGGTTCCGAAATCATGAAAAAGATTTACGAGCGCGCCAAATGGGTGATGTGGCTGAACCCCGAAGAAAAAAACACCTGGAACTACGCCGATTCCGTGATGCGCAAATTCCAGCCCTATTGCCACCAGGTGCAGGTATGCAATTCCCTGACCCATCTGGAACGCATCGTGAGTTCGGTGTTAAGAAGCGCGACTTAAGGGCGCACCGTAACGCCCCCATTGTATTGATATATTTATCTTGACATATTTATAAATTATTGGATAGTATGTCAGTGTCCAGCCTTCGCCGTGAGTATCCATATGTGCTCACATTTAACGGGCGTCGTTTTAACCGTGTGCTGATTGACCGGCACTACGAAGACAATCATCCCGATATGTCGGACGAGCTTATTCTGGAGTTGATCGAGGCGCAGGACGGTAAGGAACAGGAGCCCGCTGCAACACGTAACGGGTTTTGGTACTTCAAGATCGAGGACAGATGCCAGGGCAAGCTCTACAGGCTGATTTTGACTTATTGCGAGGAAGATTTTCTGGGCGTCATAAACGCCTTCCGGATAAAGGAATGAATGCGATGCCGAAATGGCCCAATCCCAAAGACGTCGAAGCTGTGATGCGCAAAACGGATGGCGGCGATGACTGGAGCTTTGGTCCCGGCATGGCCGAAACCGTGGCAGACAAGATAAAATATGATGTCTGCGCCGAATTCATCATCTACAAGCGCGAAAACAATCTGAACCAGCGCGAACTGGCGCAGAAACTCGAAATCAGCGAAGCACTGATCAGCAAAATCCTGCGCTATCAGTTCACCGAATTCACCATCGACCGCCTTCTCCGCTATCTCGAAAAACTCGGCATACAATATGAATTCAGACGGGTGGCGTAGGTGGGGCTTAAAAGATTTTATAGCTGAATGGCGATGAGGCAAAAAACTGTCATGTCAAGACCTGACCCCAATTTGTGCCGACCCCTATGCCCCGATTTTGCACGCAGCACGAATAATAGCGGGCATGTGATTGGTGCAATTAGCGCTCGTAAAGAGTTTAAATGTAGATAAATGTGGAAGAAACAAAAGCCGAATTGTTTCTTGTCGCGTCGTAAATTCATGAATTGTCGCCGTGTATGAGCCCCAGCCGGTCGGATAGGATGTTGACGTTTCAAGGCGCGAGACGGTAGCAACTGGAGTTAGTTTGAGAAGCTCGGTCTCAACGTCTCTGCCAAGACATATGATTAGTTTGGGCGAACAAACTCGCAGCAATCGGTGCCAAAGACGACGCCCCAACTCAAAAGACTCAGACTTACAAGGGAGCGCCTTTAGGCGGGGAGAGCGAAAGGGGATGAAGTGTGCGATTAGGGACTTTTCCATCAACTGCTGGTATGTGCCCTGAAAATCCATTTCAACGGCCAGCATATAAAACAAACGCTGTACCTGGATTTGCAATTCGGACTGACCGGGTTTCGAATTACCCCAAGACTCAACTAAATATGACACACCTGATTCGCAACTTGCCATTGGATGATCTGGCGGGATTACGTTTCCAGCAGGATTCAATGTGATGAGAGCAATCTCAACCGGTGCGTTTAGCACATCTTTTCCAACAGAGAGAAATCGCCAACCAAGATTGTGGCCTAACTCATCATAGGCGCGCTCAATATCGCTTACGCATTGCTCGAAAAGCGTATTGGACGATGGGCTTATTGGTTCGTTTGCCATGGTAAGAGGTAATCCTGATTTTACGGACAGTTGGTTAAGATACAACTGGAGGCACCGCCGAGGTATCCCCTTTAAACGAAAAAATGTCACAAAATCGGGGTCAAAATCGGGGTCAAAATCGGGGTCAAAAATCGGGGTCAAAAAATCGGGGTCAGGTCTTGACATGACAGTTTTTTCTCTCACCGGATTACTTAAAGCCGTCATATCAAGACCTGCCCCCTTTTTCCTGGTTTTCTTATGCGTCTGACCAGGATTGTCTGCCGTGCAGAATTCGCAGAATTTCAAGCGTGCCGCCCTGGTTCCGGTATATCGCCAGATAAGGGGTTTTGCCGATGACCAGCTCTCGCGTCCCGGTCTTCCGGCCTGGGCGGCCACTATCTGGAAAGTGTGCAAGACCCGCAACAGCTGTCAGGATGATCTCCACCTGCTTTCGGGCGGCGGATGGTTTGTCGCGGGCAATATAGCTCCGCAGCGATTGCAAATCACGAATTGCTGGCGGCGTCCATACCAGCTTCATCCGGGCATGGGCAGCTCATCGGTTTGATCCCACGACTCCACCCAGGCGGCGACATCCTCATGCGAGACCAAACGGCCGGCGTCGGCCGCAGAGATACCTTCCTCGATAGCCGCCAATTGCCAGGCCTGAACGGCTAAATAGTCGTGGATCGCCTGTTCGATTATCCAGGCTTTCGGCCGGTCAAACGCAATCGCAATCGCAGTGAGCCGCTCATTAAGCCCGGCTTGCAGGCGGACGCTTAAAGGCGAATTTTTTGATTTATTGGAGACGGCGCGTTTCATGTGACTACATTGCACTACATTGTAGTGCAATGCAACAAGGCTTTACAGCCGCTCGAAAATCGGCCAAATCGGGGTCACAAATCGGGGTCACACAAATCGGGGTCAGGTCTTGACATGACAGTTCTACCGCCCTCCCTTATCAACCTCCCCCTCACCCTACCGCGCGCAGTTTTTCCGCGCGTTCGAGATCTACCGAGACGAGCTGGCTGACGCCGCGTTCGGCCATGGTGACGCCGAACAGGCGGTCCATGCGGGACATGGTGACATTGTTGTGGGTGATGACCAGGAAGCGGGTTTCAGTGGAGCGCGTCATTTCATCGAGCAGATTGCAGAAGCGCTCCACATTGGCGTCGTCCAGCGGCGCGTCCACTTCGTCGAGCACGCATAGCGGCGACGGGTTGGTGAGGAACACCGCAAAGATCAGCGCCATCGCGGTCAGCGCCTGTTCACCGCCCGACATCAGACCCATGGATTGCAGGCGCTTGCCCGGCGGGCTGGCGAGAATTTCGAGGCCCGCCTCCAGCGGATCATCTGATTCGATCAGTTCAAGATGCGCCGTGCCGCCACCGAACAGATGCACGAACAGGCGCGAAAATTGTTCGTTGACCGTCGTGAAGGCTTTCAGCAGCCGTTCGCGCCCCTCACGGTTCAGGCTGCCAATCGCCTGGCGCAGGCGCGCGATGGCGGCCTCCAGATCGGCGCGTTCGCGCGTCATGCCTTCCAGGCGTTCGTTCAGTTCGCGCGATTCTTCCTCGGCGCGCAGATTGACCGCGCCCATATTTTCACGTTCGCGTTTGAAGCGCGCAAGGTTGCGTTCAACCGTGTCCACATCGGGCAGCGCCGCGCCTTCTTCCAGATTGGCCAGGCGCAGACATTCTTCCGGCGCGCATTCCAGGCGTTCCATAATTTGATCCGCCAGATCTTTCGCGCGTTCCAGCGCGGCGCCCGCCGCCGCCTCGCAGCGTACCCGCGCCTCGCGCATGGCGCCCAGATGGTCCTGGCTGGCGCGCGCCGCCCTGTCGCATGTGGCCTGCAGGGTCTCGGCTTCCGCAAGCCTGCTTGCCGCTTCGTCGCGGCGTTGCGCAGCACCGGCAATTTCGCTCAGCAGGGCCTGCATGCGCCCGGCAATTTCGTGCGGTTGGGCGCGCAGATTTTCCAGCTCACGGATCAGTTCAGATTCGCGCGCGACCAAAACTTCCAGCTGCCGGGACGCCGCCTGTTTGCGCGCGGCCCATGCGCCATGATCGCGCGCAATAACCTCCAGGCGCTGCGCACGCGCACGGGCCTCGCGCGCAAAGGCGTCCAGTGCGCCATGCGCCTGGCTTAACGCGGAACGGCCCAGATCAACCTCACTGCGCAGGCCCGCCACCAGTGCGCGGGGCTGTTCTTCGGGTTCCAGCAGGCCCATTGCCTGCGCGGTTTCTCGGCTGTGACGATCTGCCTCCGCGCATTCATTTTCGATACGCGCCTGCGCCTCTACCAGCGCGGCAAGACGGGTGGTGCGGTTAAGCATTTCACGCTCGGTTTTCGCCTGTGCATCCAGCGCCTGGGAAAGCGCTTCTTCCTTTTGCCGGACATAGCGGCGATTGTCCGCTTCGGCGGTGCGCGCAGCGGCGGCGGCATTCGCCGCCTGTTCGAAAGTTTCGCGCGCGGTTTGCATTTGCGCATCCGCCTGCTGACGGCGTAGCGTTACATCGGCCAGCCGGTTGCGCATCTCCAGCCGTCTGGCGGCGGCGGTGGGCGCATCGGCTGCGGCGGTAAAGCCGTCCCAGCGCCACAATGCGCCCTCAATGCTGACCAGACGCTGACCGGGTTTGAGTTGCGCGCGCAGAAAAACGCCATCGGTTGCCCCCACCACGCCGATCTGCGACAGGCGGCGCGCCAAGGCGGGCGCACCGGAAACATAGCGGTCCAGCGGCTCCGCGCCTGCGGGCAGCGCCGGTAATGGCCCATCGCCCGCCAGCAACGCCCAATGCACCGGGGCCGAATCATCGCTGGGATATTCCAGATCATCGCCCAGCGCCGCGCCCAGCGCGGTTTCATATCCCGGCGTCACGCGCAGCGCATCGACCAGCGGCGGCCACAGATCGCTAGCGCGATCATTCAGCACTTCGCTCAGGGCTTTTTCTTCCGCCGCAAGTTTATCCGTTACCGTACGGGCGGATTGATACACCTCGCGCAATGCGGCTTCGGCCTTCTGGGTTTCCTCGCGCTGAGTTTCCGCAAGGGATACGGCCTCGCGGCCCGCAATAACCGCCTGACGGGCCTCAAGGGTGCGCTGCTCCATTTCTTCCGTCTGCCTTGCTGCGGGCATTTCGGCCTGCAACCGGGCGCGATCATTCGTGACGGTCGCCAATTGCTGGGCCAGCCGGTCAAAGCGCTGCCGGGTCTGGGTTACTTCACGGTTCAGGCTTTCACGTTGGGCAATCAGATCTGAAAGACGGCGCATGGCCGCATCCAGCGCCGCTTCGCTGGTTTTTAATGCGGCCGCCGCCTGGGTTACCGCATCGCGCATGGCGTCGTCCCGGCCATGCTGCGCCGCCTCGGCGGCTTCAAGATCGCCGCGTTCCTGTTCAAGCTGCTGCAGGGCATGGTCCGAATCGCTGACATGTGCGGTTTCGCGAACCTGATCCAGTTGCAATTGCGACAGGCTGGCTTCGCTGCGCGCGGTCTGTTGCGCAATGCGCGCGCCTTCGGCCTCCAGACTGTCGCGGGCCACCGACAGGCGATGCAGGGCGGCGGCGGCCTCGGCTTCGGTCTGACGCAGGGGCGGCACAGCCTCGGCGGCTTCCAGTTGCGCCGTTGAGGCGGCGGCGGCGTCGCTTGTGGCGTCGGCAACCCGGGCTTCGGCCTGTTCCAGCAATTCGGCGGCCTGCGACACCGCATGCACGGTCTCCTGCCAGCGCAGATGAAACAGCAGGGCTTCGCCGTGGCGAATATGTTCCGACAGATTGCGATAGCGTGACGCCTGGCGCGCCTGGCGTTTCAATGCGGCGATCTGTGTTTCAATCTGCGCCATGATGTCATCAAGCCGGGTCAGATTGGTTTCGGCCGCGCGCAGGCGCAGTTCCGCCTCGTGACGGCGCGAATGCAGACCGCTGATGCCGGCCGCCTCTTCCAGAATGGCGCGGCGTTCCTTGGGTTTCGCATTGATCAGCGCACCGATGCGGCCCTGCCGGACGATAGCGGTGGAGCGCGGCCCACTGGCGGCGTCGGCGAACAACAAGGATACATCGCGCTGGCGCGCGTCGCGCCCATTGATACGATAGATGGAGCCTGCCTCGCGTTCGATACGGCGTGTAATTTCAAGCTGATCGGCGTCATTCAGATGCGCGGGCGCGGTGCGGCTGCTATTATCGACGACCAGTCCTACTTCGGCCATGTTGCGGGCCGGACGCCCGGCGCTGCCTGCGAAAATCACGTCATCCATGCCGCTGGCGCGCATCTGCTTGGCGGAACCTTCGCCCATCACCCAGCCCAGCGCCTCCACCAGATTGGATTTGCCGCAGCCATTGGGGCCAACGATTCCGGTCAGACCAGGCTCGATTCGCAATTCCACAGGTTCGACGAAGCTTTTGAAGCCCGATAGGCGAAGCCGGGTAAACCGCACGTGATGTTCCCTATTTACAGTGTGAATTAAGCGTCAGGCAGCAGCGGTTGCAGGATCTTGTCAAAGTCTTCGATGTCCATATCGCCATCATGGGTTTTACCGTCGATGATAAAGCTGGGTGTTCCCTTGATGTCGTATTTTTCCGAACCATCCTGTCGGCTTTGGACCAGCTGCTTCATCAGCGCTTCATCCGCCATACAGGAGTCAAAGGCCGCCTGGCCCATGCCGCCCAGCCTGGCGACCCGGGCCAGCGCCGACAGAGGATCCTCAGATGTGGCCCAGATCGCCTGTTGTTTGAACAGGATATCAATGAGCGGATGGGCTTTGGCTTCACCGCCGCAACGCGCCAGCATGGAAGCGCGTAGCGCCACCCCGTCCAGCGGGAATTCACGGAAGAACAGTTTTACCTTACCGGTATCGATGTATTTTTCCTTGAGCGCGGGCAGCACATTATTGTGAAACGCCGCGCAATGCGGGCAGGTCATCGACGCATATTCGATGATCGTGACCGGGGCCTCAGCCTTTCCCAGCACGATTTCGCCCGTAAAGACGCCGGATGCAGCAGGCGTGGCGACCGGTTCTTCCGCCGATACCGAACTGAAGCCGCCCAGTACGCCAATGGCGAGCCAGCCGGCCAGCACAAGAAATCCTGTAACACCTACAAAATATCGTGGTAATTTTCCCAAAACAGACCTCCTACTACAACATGTGGTGGATTATACGTGCCTTTGGGCGGACTCAACAAGGTTTTTTACGGCGCTGAATGCCGCTGCCCAGCCGTTCCAGTGCGGCGCGCAGAGCCGGGTCCTCAATTTGCGCCACTTCCCGCAATACTGCCTGCTTTTCAGCCGGTTGCAGGCGGCGGGGCACAACCGGCGCCACCTGACGCGCAGCTACAGGCCCCTGAACAATACGCAGGGCCGCCACCGCACGAAACCCGCATTGGGCATTAATTCGCGCGATCAGAACCGGTTCCATATGCTGTAATTCCAGCGCCGCCGCCCCGTCCACACGCACCCACAGGGTGCCATTATCGCCCTTGCCCTGCGCGAAATGCAGCTTTTCCGGCTGGCAGTGATCGCCAAGCCTTTCGCCTGCAATCTGCGGCCAGTGGGTCAAAAGCACGCCCAGGGCAAAACCGCGCCGCCCGAATGCGGGGCGCGTTATGGCGTCGGCGGCCTTGGCCAGCGGACGCAGGCCATAACGGCGTACTGCCTGCTTGTTGTGTTTTGTGCTATCAGACATTTGGCCGCTGGATCACCCTGCTGAAAAACTGCTGCATAATCATGCCATAAAATGCGCCTTTATTATGGTGTGCCCGTCAAGCATATCACTATTTGAGAGGTTTAAATGTCCAGTTCCGTACTTAATCTGCTGAATGAAAACCTGCTCAAATTTTTTGATATGCAACTGGTCCGGCGGTCATGGCTGAATGGCGCATTGGCGCCATCGGACAGCGCCTTCCCGCCAGAAACCTGGGCCATGATTGAATTGCCCGGTGGTTTGAAACTGTGGATAGACCTTGGGGATAAGTACGTCTCCCTGGGATGCCTTGCCGGCATATATGAGAGAGATGAGACCACATTCATTCTGAACACACTGAAGCAGGGGCAGACTTTTGTCGATATAGGCGCCAACATTGGATGGTTTGCGGTGCAGGCTGCAAAAAATGCAGGGCCTGGCGGCAGGGTGATCGCCATTGAGCCCCGCAAACAGACAGGCAATTATCTGGCGCGGTCACTTCAGGCAAATGGATTTGCTGACTGTGCTGAAGTGCATCACTGCGCTGTTGGCGCTGAAGCCGGGCGCTTTAATATTGCATGGGATGGCAAAGCGGGAAATCCAGGTGGAACCTGGTCCATTCCAGATGAAAAAATGGCGCAGGATTTTTGCGACATCGGACACTGCGTGGAAAGTGTCGAAGTCAGAACGCTGGACAGCATTGTGGCCAATCGCAAGATCGATGTAATCAAAATCGACATAGAGGGCGCTGAGGGCTTGGCGCTGCGTGGCGCCACGCAAACCCTGGCGCAATCCCGGCCTGTCATTATGTCGGAAATGAATTTTACATTGCTGCCAAAAATTTCTGGCGTCTCGGCTGGCGAATTTGTCCGCTGGATGGCGCAACAGGGATATCAGTGCCACGCGCTTGATGCTGGAAGGACAGGCCCCGCATTGCATGCGGACAATCTTCCTGGACATCTGCTGTTTATCAACGTCATATTCCAGCCCGCATAGAAGTAAGAGGCAAGGCGTAGCAGAGGATGCAGCAACTTTCCGATCTATTGCTGGACTGGTACGATGGCGCGCGGCGTGTATTTCCATGGCGCGCGATGCAGGGTGAAACGCCCGATCCATACAGGGTATGGTTGAGCGAAGTCATGTTGCAGCAGACCGGAACGGCAACAGTAATTTCCTACTTCAATAAATTCACCACCCGCTGGCCCACGGTGCAGGCATTAGCCAAAGCGCAACTGGATGAAGTTCTGACCGCATGGGCAGGGCTTGGCTATTACGCCCGCGCCCGGAATTTACACCGCTGCGCGCAGATCATCAGTTCAGAGATGAACGGTAATTTTCCGGCTGATTTAGCATTGCTGCAAACCTTGCCCGGCATTGGCCCCTATACCGCAGCCGCCATTGCCGCCATTGCGTTCAATGCGCAAAGCCCGGTTCTGGATGGCAATATTGAACGGGTTTTGTCGCGGTTATATGCGGTTACGGCCCCGCTGCCTGGCGGCAAGCCGGAACTGCGCGAACTGAGCCTGGGACTGCTTGCATGCGCGCGGCCCGGCGACATGGCGCAGGCCATGATGGATTTGGGCGCAACTGTTTGTACGCCGCGCGCCCCCGGATGCACGCGCTGCCCGTGGCGAAAAGCCTGCGCGGCGCATGCGCAGGGTATTGCAGAGAGCCTGCCGGTCAAACCGCGCAGGCGGCCCATCCCGGCCCATGTTGGCGCCGTGTTCTGGCTGACCCGCAAGGATGGCGCGGTTCTGTTGCGGCGGCGTCCCGAACAGGGCCTGCTGGGCGGCATGATGGAATTTCCCGGTACGCCGTGGCAGGATGAAATGGCTGATCTGGCGGCGCACGCGCCAGCCGATTGCGACTGGCGCGCGCTGCCGGGGACGGTGCGTCATGTGTTCACGCATTTCAAGCTGGCGCTTACCGTCTATATGGGGACGTGCGGGCACACATCATCCGTAGACGGAATATGGACGCCGCCGGGCAGACTGGACGAATTCGCCATTCCGTCCCTGATGCAAAAGGTGGCGGAGCATGTGTATCGTTCCACGAAGGAGCCGGGCAGGTGATTTTTTATCTTTCAAAAATCTTATGGGTGCTTGTGCAGCCCAGTAATCTGTTGTTGTTATTTGCCTGTGGGGTAACGCTGTTATTGTTCACATCGCGGGCGCGGCTGGGCAGGATTATGCTGGGTGCGATCATGGGAGTTTTTATTCTCCTGTCTGTGCTGCCGGTGGGTAACTGGATGCTGTATCCGCTTGAAACGCGGTTTCCGGTTCCCGGCAATCTGGGCAGGGTCGATGGCATTATCGTTTTGAGTGGCGCGTTTCACGCCAAAAACAGCGCCTATCGCGGCGCGCCAGTGCTCAACCAATATGCCGGACGGTTCACCACCTTCATGGAACTGGCCAGGCGATATCCGCAGGCGAAACTTGTGTTTAGCGGCGGCGCGGTTTCTGCGATGCCTGACAATGTGACCGAATCCGATATAGGCAGATGGTTTTTTTCAGCCCAGGGGCTGGATATACAGCGCATTCTGTTTGAAGATAAATCCCGCAACACCCATGAAAATGTCGTGTACAGCAAACAGATTGCGCAGCCACAACCCGGCGAGCACTGGATTCTGGTGACCTCGGCGGCGCATATGCCGCGCTCGGTTGGGTTGTTCCGCAAAAATGGCTGGAACGTCACGCCCTATCCGGCGGGATATGCGACCATGCCATTTCTGGAAACGCCAAGAGGTGTGGATTTTGGCGGTCGGCTGGAACGCCTGGACGATGCCGTCAAGGAATGGACCGGTCTGGTGGCGTATTATTTACTGGGACGGACCAGCGCTTTGTTTCCCGCGCCTTAATGCAGTTCTGCGCGCAGTTTTTGCCGCAGAACGTCAATGGGTGTCAGCGCGCCACTTATTTCCACATGCCAGAAGGTCCAGCCATTGCAGGCGGACGCACCCTGCACCAAAGCGCCAACCTGATGGATGGAGCCTTTCGCATCCGCGGAAATCAGTGTGCCGTCCGCGCGCACCTTGGCGGCATGACGCCGCGAAATATCACACAGCATTGTGCCGGGCGAAAGCAGACCGCGCTCCACCAGCCAGCCAAACGGAATGCGGACTTCCTGGCGCTTGCTGGTGGTCACCTCCATGGCGTCTGGCGATAAAGGCACAATTTTTGAAATGCGGGCAATCGCCTTGCTGGCATATGCATGTTCGCGCTCCATGCCAATGAAGTGACGCCCCAGCCGTTTGGCCACGGCGCCGGTCGTGCCGGTGCCGAAGAACGGATCAAGGATCACGTCGCCTTCTTTGGTCGATGCCAGAATAACCCGGTGCAGCAGGGATTCCGGTTTTTGCGTAGGATGCGCCTTGTCGCCCGCTTCGTCTTTCAGGCGCTCTTCGCCGCTGCAAATCGGCAGCAGCCAGTCAGAACGCATTTGCAGGCCTTCGTTCAACGCCTTCATGGCGTCATAATTGAACGTATAGTTTGTGACGCCGGGATCGCGCGCCGCCCAGATTAATGTTTCATGGGCATTGGTGAAGCGGCGCCCGCGAAAGTTTGGCATCGGATTGGTTTTGCGCCACATGATATCGTTCAGAATCCAGAAATCGAGATCCTGCAAAATGGCGCCGACACGAAAAATATTGTGATACGAACCGATCAGCCAGATGGTGCCGGTTTTTTTCAACACCCGTTTGGCCGCGCTCAACCATTGCAGGGTGAATTCATCATAGGCGGCAAAGCTGGAAAATTTGTCCCAGGCTTCGACAACGCCATCAACGCGGCTGTGGTTGGGCCGCAGCAATTCATTCGAAAGCTGAAGATTGTATGGTGGATCGGCAAATATGACGTCCACGGAATTTGCCGGCAGGCCGTTCATCAGACTCACGCAATCGCCGATCAGCACCTTGTCCAGTGGCAATGCGGGTGTGGCCTTTACCGTGCGCGTGGATGCCGCGCTGATACCTAATTCCATGACTGCGTTCCCCCTTGTGATTCGCACCCCATGTTTGCTACTCCCGGCGAATCCCGTCAATAGCTTTTTAGAATCAAGGGGTTATGGAGGTATCCTTGCACAACATCTTGTGTATGGGCTTGAAGCTGCGCCGATGATGTGGTGTTACGCCCAGACGCGCCAACGCATCCCTGTGCGCGCTGGTTCCGTATCCCTGGTTGGTTTTCCAGCCGTAACCCGGAAATTCCGTGTCCAGATCATGCATGATCGCATCGCGCGTCACCTTGGCGATGATCGATGCGGCGGCGATGGAAAGGCAGTGCGCGTCCCCCCCGATTATCGTTTCCAGCGGGCAGGAAAGTCCGGGCGCGCGGTTGCCATCGACCAGCGCAAATGTCGGCGCCACCGGCAGGGCCGCAACGGCCCGCGCCATGGCAAGCAGGCTGGCGTTGAGAATGTTCAGATCATCAATCTCTGCAACGCTTGCCTGCCCGACACCAATCTGTGCGCAGTTTAGCAAACGCGCATACAGCGCCTCGCGTTTAAGCACGGATAGCTTTTTGGAATCATCCAGGCCCAGGGGAATGTTACGCGGATCAAGCACCACCGCAGCGGCAACCACCGGCCCCGCCCACGGCCCACGCCCCGCCTCGTCAATCCCGGCGATCCTTGCGCCGGGATTGCGTGCATAATGTTCCTGCTCGCGTGAAAAATCAGGCAGCAAACGCTTCTATTCAGCCGCCATCTGCATGGCGGGTATCTTGTCGAGCGGCAGGTTGAACAGCCGCGCGGTGTTTTCGCGCAGAATCGCCTGCACCATATGCGCGGGCAGTTTGCTGGCGTGTTTGGCGAGCAGCGCCTGTGAATTCGGCCAGGTCGAATCCGTATGCGGATAATCGTTGGCCCACAGAAGCTGTTTGTAATTTTCTTCATTGGCGTTGCGGAACGCGGTGTAATCATCCTGAAACGTCATATAGACGTTGGATTTGATATATTCGCTGGGATGTTTGCTCAGCCCCTTGATGATGCCATCGTCGGCGGCCGTGTACGCTGCATGGTCCATGCGGTACATATAATGCGGCATCCAGCCGGCGTCACCCTCGGCGGTGACCAGCTTCAGCTTTGGATGGCGCTCAAACACGCCGCCCAGCACCATCATGCCCATAATGTCCTGCACCGCGCGGATAATGCCCATGAAGCCATTCAGCGGATGGCCGCGTTTGCCGCGCAGCGCTTCGTCCACGCCATCGCCCTTGGCGGTCAGAATATGAAAACAGATCGGCAGGTCCAGATCAACCGCGCATTCCCACAGGGCGTCATATTGCGGCTGGTCATATTCACCCTCAGCCGGATTGCCCGGCATCATGATGCCGACCATGCCCATTTCCTTGGCGCGGCGGAAATCCGCAATGGCGCTATCAACACTCAGGATCGGCGTCATCGCCAGCCCGAACAGCCGGTTGGGTGCGCCTTCGCAAAAGCTTTGCAGCCAGCGATTATAGGCCATCATCGCCGCGCCCTTGTACACCGGGTCAGGATGGGTGCACAGCACCATGCCGACCGAGGCATAGATGATTTCAGCCGCGGTGCCCTCTATGTCCATATCCGCCAGCCGCGCCTTGGCGTCATAGCCGCCAACGCGGATATCGCCAAATTTGATATTGTCCGCATGTTTCTTGCGCTCGGCGACCTTCATGCCCGCGCCATCCAGAAAGCCCATCGGGATGGTGCGTTTCATATCCCGGATCACATAGGTGTCATTGCCATTGGGCAGGCGCTCCACGCGGGGCGCATCGGCGCGGAACTTGGGATCAATAAAATCCACATAGCAATTTGGCGGCTCGACAATGTGACTGTCGGCGGAAATGACCCCTTTGAAGAACATGATACGCTCCCTTGGCTCTGGACTTGAATCTGTGATCATAATTATAGGCGCAATCGCGCAAGGATATGAAGGGTTTTTTGTACGACGCGGATCACGGGGCGCCGGAACGAAAAAGGGCCCGGGGTTTAGCCGGGCCCTTTGCCAGAGATGTTAACCCTATTCCGCCGCCATCTGCATGGTGGGAATTTTTTCGAGCGGCAGGCTGAACAGGTTTGCGGTGTTTTCACGCAGGATGGCGCGGACTTTTTCCGGCGCGACGCCGCTGGCATGTTCGGCCAGCAGGGCCTGCGAGTTTGGCCAGGTCGAATCCGAATGCGGATAGTCATTGGCCCACAAAAGCTGTTTATAGTTCATGTAATCAATGTTGCGCCAGGCCATGTAATCATCCTGGAAGGTCATGAACACGTTTGATTTGATATAGTCGCTGGGCAATTTGCTCAGGCCCTTTATGATGCCATCATCGGCCTCGCGGTACGCGGTGTGATCCATCCGGCGCATATAGTGCGGCATCCAGCCGGCATCGCCCTCGGCGGTAACCAGTTTCAGTTTCGGATGGCGTTCAAACACACCGCCCAGCACCATCATGCCCATAATATCCTGGATCGCGCGCAGAATTTTCATGCCGCCATTCAGCCGGTGGCCGCGCCCGCCTGCAAAGACCGACGATAAATCGCCCTCCTTGGCGGTCAGAATATGAAAACAGATCGGCAAATCAAGATCGGTGGCGCATTCCCACAGGGCGTCATATTCCGGGCGATCATAATCGCCATGCACCGGTTCGCCCGGCATCATCATGCCGACCATGCCCATTTCCTTTGCGCGGCGGAAATCCGCAATGGCGCTATCAACCGACAAGATCGCAGTTTGCGCCAGGCCGAACAGCCGGTTAGGCGCCTCAGCGCAAAATGTTTGCAGCCAGCGGTTATAGGCCTGCATGGCCGCATCCTTGTAGGCCGGATCGGGGTGCGTGCACAGCACCATGCCGACCGAGGCATAGATGATCTCCGCCGCCGTTCCTTCCAGGTCCATATCCACCAGCCGGGCCTTGGCGTCATAGCCACCCCTGCGGGTTTCCTCGAATTTGGTGGTGTCCGCATGGTGCTTGCGGGCGGCGGGCTTCATGCCCGCACTATCCAGCAGCCCCAATGGCACGCTTTGCTTCAGATCCTTGATGACATAGATATCCTTGCCGTTCGCCTGGCGCTCTACATGCGGCGCGTCGGCGCGATATTTCGGCTCGATAAAATCCACATAGCAATTTGGCGGCTCAACTATATGGCTGTCGGCGGAAATGATGCCTTTGAAAAACATGGCGCGCTCCCCTTGTTCTTTGTTCTGGATCTCAATCTGTGATCATAATTATAAGCGCAAGTCCCGGCACAAAAGAAGGATTATTTACCCGCCGCATAGCTATTCATGGCCTGGGCCATTTTAATGTCCCGCGCGGTGACGCCGTTCGCCTCATGGGTGGCGAGTGTAACGTTTACCCTGTTGTAAACATTGAACCATTCCGGGTGATGGTCAATCTTTTCGGCCAGCAGGGCGACACGGGTCATCCAGCCAAAGGCTGCATTGAAATCCGCAAATTTGAATTCTTTGACGATAGCATCGCGGCCATCCACCTCCTGCCAGCCTTCAAGCCCCGCCAGCGCCTTTTGCCGGTCGTCACCGCCTAGTTTTTCAATCATCTGCCTTTTCCTTTCTGCTTAACCGGCCCGATAATGCGCCCGCTTTGCAGCGGCGGCAAGTTCGTCTATGATGCGCTTATGACATATAGCAACTGGTCCGCACATATGCTCGCCCCGAGCCTTGATGATATTGCCGAGATTGGCAGCGCCGTGCTTGCCCGGTTGCCGCAGCAGTTTCTGGAAAATATTTCCGAGGTCATCATTCAGGTGGTGGATTTCGCGGATGAGGAAACCTGCCGCGATCTGGAAGTAGACAGCCCATTTGAAATATTAGGCCTGTATGTCGGCATCGATCTGACCAGCAAAAGCGTTATGGATCAGCCCTCCGGCCCCGATGTGATTTTTCTGTATCGCCGCCCGATTCTGGATTGCTGGTGCGAAGGCGATGACAGTCTGGCTGACATTATCACCCATGTTCTGGTGCATGAGATCGGCCATCATTTTGGCATGTCGGATGAAGCCATGGAAATACTGGAAGACGCCGCACTGTCGCAGGCCAATACACTGAACTAGGGGGTGTCCTCAATTGCTGTCATTACCCGCTTCATGCGGGTAATCCATGCCACAGGCAAGGCCCGAGCCTGTGTCTGGGTTACCCGGACAAGCCGGGTAATGACAAAGCGAGAAAGCGAGGGAGGCGGGCTGCTTTAAGCCACCGGATAACGCGCCTCGACCTGATAGCTGGCGCCATTGGCCGTGCGGTGACTGGACATCAGTACGAAATTTTCCACCCTGATCACCGGCAAGGCCAGAATATTATTGGCGGCGATAAATGCGCCGATGCGATCGCGCGGCGGATTTTTCAGCCAGGCCAGCGTGACATGGGGAACATAGCGCCGCTCTGTGGGCGCTTCCAACCCGGCGCGGGCATGCGCCGCATTGATCCGCGCATGGAGCGCATTCAGTTCCGCGCATGGTTCAACGCCCACATATAAAAGACGCGGCTTTCGTTCACCGAATGTTGCAACGCCGCGCAGTTGCAGATCAAAAGGCGTAAACGTCACCTCTTGCAGCGACGCATGGGCCTGATCAGCGGTGCGCGTATCAACGTCACCGATAAATCGCAATGTCACATGCAGATTTTCCGCAGAAACCCAGCGCGCGCCCGGTATGCCGCCACCCATCAGCGCAAGCCGCTGGGCAATCTGATCCGGCAGGGTGATGGCCGAAAATAATCTGTACACGGATTAAACTCTATATGCGGTTGAGAAACTCAATCACCTGGGGCGTGATAGAGCGGACGATCATGTCAACGCCTGCCTCATTGGGGTGCAGCATATCGGGCTGGTTATATTTTGCATCGGCTGCAACGCCTTCCAGAAAAAACGGATATAGCGGCACATCATATTTTTCTGCAAGCCGGGGATAAATTGCGTCAAAGGCGGACGCATAGTCCGCCCCAAGATTGCGCAGCGCCTTCATGCCTGCAAGCATTACCGGCAGTTTTCTTTGCTGCAAACGCTGGATAATCATTTCAAGATTGGCGTAAGCCTGTTCGGGAGAAAGCCCGCGCAGCCCGTCATTGGCGCCCAGTTCAATAATCACGGCATCCGCGTCCGCGCCCACCGACCAGTCCAGCCGCGCCAGGCCATCTGCCGTGGTGTCGCCCGAGACACCCGCATTTTCCACTTTCACCACAATCCCCAGCGACGCCAGATGCTGTTGCAGCCGGGCCGGAAACGCATTCTCGGCGGCCAAACCCGCACCCGCAGTCAGGCTGTCGCCCAGAACGACCAGAACCGGCGGCTCCTTTGCCTGCACCGGACTGATGAAAAGCATCCACGCCAGAACAGAAATGTGAAATGCGCCATTGATCATTGCCCTTATAACGCTATGTTCAGACATGTGCTGCACGCGATAACAGGTGGTGAATTTGAGCGATCCGGTCATTCATTTTGACAATGTGCATTTATCATTGAACAGCGGCGCGGGCACGGTCGATATCCTGCGCGGCATTAATCTTAGCGTAGATGAAGGCGAAGCGGTAGGCCTGATCGGACCCAGCGGTTCGGGAAAGTCCACCATGCTGATGGTAATGGCGGGGCTGGAGTGCGCCAGTTCAGGCACGGTGCGTGTCGCGGGGCATGATCTTGGCGCCATGAGCGAAGATCAGCTTGCGGCGTTTCGCCGCGATCATACCGGGATTGTGTTTCAGTCGTTTCATCTGATCGCCACCATGACGGCGCTGGAAAATGTCGCCGTGCCCCTGGAATTGGCCGGACGGCGCGACGCCTTTGCGCGGGCGCGCGAGGCGCTGGAGTCCGTTGGCCTTTCACATCGTGTCCGTCACTATCCAGGACAGCTATCGGGCGGCGAGCAGCAACGGGTCGCGCTGGCCCGCGCCGTTGCCGCAAAACCGCGCATTCTGCTGGCCGATGAACCCACAGGAAATCTGGATGGCGCGACCGGCGAACAGATCATTCAACTGATGTTCGCCTTGCAGGCCGACACCGGCGCCACCTTGCTGCTGATCACACATGACGCCAGCCTGGCCGCACGCTGTGGCCGTGTGGTGCATCTGAATGATGGCAAAGTGTCACGCGTGACGACTGGTGCGCCGCGGGCCATGGTGCGGGGTGGCTGAGGTGGAAGGATCAGGCAATATCTTCGCGAGCATTGCGCAATTCGTCAAGATTGCCGCGCCAGGCTATTTTACCCTTAAGCGCCATAAGCTGCTTTCGCTTGAGGGAACGGACATAGATGGCAAGTGCTTCGTTTATCGCAGCTTCCCTAGTCAGGCATTCCCCAAACTGCATCGCGTCAGCCAGAAGCTTGCTATCAATATGGATATGAATTTTCATGCCTGACACCAGCAGCCCTATGCCACGACCTGTCATTCTGAGCGAAGCGAAGAATCCCCATGATACGGGGTGAGATTCTTCGCTTCGCTCAGATTGACAATAGGTCTGTTCATCAGGCTGTTAGTATAACACCTATGCGCTGGCAATCCTGAAAAACTAAGAAAATTATGGCCCCTGTCAATCACTACATCCCCTTATCCCTGCGTTTCGCGCTACGCGAGCTGCGCGGCGGGCTGCATGGGTTTTATATATTTCTGGCCTGCCTGACGGTAGGGGTTGCGGCCATTGCGGGGGCGGGGTCACTGGGTGCGGCGATAACGGGGGGCATGCGCGCCGAGGGACAGGCCATTCTGGGCGGCGATGTGGCGCTGGAACTGAACTATCGTGACGCCACCGCAGACGAGCTTGCGCATATGCAGGCGAGCGGAGCGGTTTCGCTGAGCCGTGACATGCGCGCCATGGTGAAAAGTCACGTCAATGATGTGCGCACTTTGATCGAACTGAAGGCGGTGGATGGCGCCTATCCGCTTTTTGGCGCCGTGACCTTGCGCGAAAATGCGGAATTGCAATCCGCGCTGGCGCAACAGGCTGGCGTCTGGGGCGCTGTGATCGAGGGGGCGCTGGCGGAGCGATTGAATGCGCGGCCCGGAACCCTGCTGCGCATCGGGGCGCTGCAATTTCAGGTGCGCGGGATTATTGTGCGTGAACCGGACCGCGCATCCGGCGGGTTGGCGCTGGGACCACGGGTAATGATTTCAATCGACGCCCTGGACGCGACGCAGCTTGTGCAGCCCGGCAGCCTGCAAGTGCGGCATTACCGTATCAAACTGCACCCGGGGGCCGATCTTAAAATCTGGCTGGAGCGGTTGAACGCACAATTTCCGGACGCCGCATGGCGGGTGCGCAACCGCGACAACAGCGCGCCCAGCACAAGGCAATTTCTGGATCAGATGGCGATGTTTCTGACCCTGACCGGATTGACGGCGCTGGTGGTGGGCGGCGTGGGCGCGGGGAATGCCGTGCACGGATATTT
>DAIOWE010000037.1:0-20379 GCA_036758605.1 Pseudomonadota bacterium
TGGCGGAAATTTCCGGTGATATGGCAAGCCCGGGGCGCATGTTGCGCCTGCTGCAGGGCGATGTCGGCAGCGGCAAAACCATCGTCGCGTTACTCAGCATGCTGATCGCCGTCGAAAATGGCGGTCAGGCGGCGATCATGGCGCCCACCGAAATTCTGGCGCGCCAGCACTATGCGGTTATAGCAAGGCTGTGCGATTCCATAGGCGTCAAAACCGCATTACTGACCGGGCGCGACAAGGGTAAATCGCGTGAGGCGCTTTTGGCCGCCTTTGCCGATGGCAGCATTCCGATTATTGCAGGCACCCATGCGCTGTTTCAGGATGATGTGGCGTTTCACGATCTGCAAATGGCGGTAATTGACGAACAGCACCGCTTTGGGGTGCATCAACGCTTGCTCTTGTCAGAAAAAGGCGTACGCGCGGTCGATACGCTGGTAATGAGCGCCACCCCCATTCCACGCACCCTGACGCTGACGGTTTATGGCGACATGGATGTTTCGCGGTTGCTGGAAAAGCCACCCGGCCGCACACCAGTGGACACACGGGTGCTGCCACTGGCGCGCATGGAGGAAGTGATTTCCGGCTTGCGCCGCGCCATTGATGGCGGCGCGCAGGCCTTCTGGATATGCCCGCTGGTGGAAGAATCCGAACTGATTGACGCGGCGGCGGCGCAGGAACGCTACGCCGCGTTGCGCGAAATTTTTGGCGGTCGCGTGGGCCTGGTGCATGGCCGCATGAAAGCGGCGGAAAAAGACGCGGCCATGGAGGATTTTGTGGCTCGCCGCACCAGCATCCTTGTCGCCACCACAGTCATTGAGGTTGGCGTCGATGTGCCCAACGCCTCGATCATGATCATCGAACATGCGCAGCGTTTTGGCCTGGCGCAACTGCACCAGTTGCGCGGCCGCGTAGGGCGTGGGGATCGCCCTTCCACCTGCATGCTGCTGTATCAGGCCCCGCTCGGCGAAATGGCCAGGGCGCGCCTGCGCATCCTGCGCGAAACCGACGACGGCTTCCGCATCGCCGAAGAGGATTTACGCCTGCGTGGCGCGGGCGAAGTGCTGGGCGTCAAGCAAAGCGGCATCCCCGAATTCCGCCTGGCTGATCTCAGTATTCACGGCGCGCTACTGGACGTGGCCCGCGACGACGCCCGCATGATCGCCGATCAAAACCCGGAACTGAAGGGCGCGCGCGGCGAGGCGCTGCGCATCCTGCTGTATCTGTTCGAACGAGACGCAGCGGTCAAATATGCGCGGGCGGGATGACTACCCCTGCCATTTTGGCACCACCAGGCCCATGGAGATGACCATCTTCACCGCTTCTTCCACGCTCATATCCAGGGTGATGATGTCGGTGCGCGGGACGAATAGCAAAAAACCCGATGTCGGGTTTGGCGTGGTCGGAACATAGACGCTGATCACCGGGTCGGCTGTGCGCGCCTGCACTTCGCCCTGCGCTTCGCCGGTGATGAAGCAGATCGTCCACAGGCCCTTGCGCGGATATTCGATCAGCGCCGCCTGGCGAAAGCTGGCCCCCGACGGGGTGGTGACGGTTTCCAGTATCTGTTTGGTGGCGTTATAGACGCCGCGCATGATCGGCATCCGCGCCACAAGCCGTTCGCCGTAATCCAGCAGGGTCTGGCCAAAGAAATTCGCCGCCAGCGCCCCCAGCAGGGTGAGCAGCACCAGCATGATGAGGAGGCCAAGACCCGGAAAGCTGAAGCGGAAATAGGTTTCCGGATTATAAGCATCGGGGATCAGCGGCTTGATTGATCTGTCGACGAAAGAAACAAACGCCCAGGTCACATAGAGCGTGATGCCCATGGGAGCGGCAACCACGACGCCCGCCAGAAAATAATTCCGCAACCGCCAAAATATGCCGTGCCGGGGCGGCGGCGCTACTATGGCCTGATCAAAATCAGATTCGGTTGACGCGGAGGCATTGGAATCGCCATCTTTTTGCATGGTTCGATTGTATCATATTAGTTCCAGCCAATGAAAAGCATCTATAGGCTGAATACATGATGATTTCAGATGGGATAGCATCCTCCGGCGTCATCGCTGTAGAAGCCGGATTGGGTGGTATATCGGGCAGCAGCGATCGCTCAAACCCTGAGTGAGACTGTACCAGTAAAATAAAGCCCGGTAATTTTATCCTCTCCCAGGATGGATTTGATCGCCGGGAATAACCGGTTGCGGAGCGCTTCCATATCCACCTGCTCTGCGCCGGCATTTTCTTTTGCGAACAGATAGGCCTCCCGCAACAGGGCATCCCTCACACGTGGCAGGTCATGCTTGATTGCCTCGACATCCGCATCGGGTGCGGATTCCAGGCTCATCATCACCACAAAATATTTATCAACCCTGCTTCCCTTCAGGATCGCAATCGGCAAAGGGGATAGGGCAACCATGACTTCTTTGGGCGTAGAGCCCTCACCTTCGCCCGCCTCTCCTTCGGGGGGGGCGGAATTTGCCCAGGCGAAAGGGTGTGGCAATGCGCCCAATAACAGCGCCAGAAACAGCAGGGATATTATACGATATTTCATACGCCAATATTTCGCATATTGTGCCTTAACAAGCAGTTTAGGGTGTTAAAAATGCCGGTAGCCTGCACGATTCAGCAGTACCCGCGCACCATTTTCACCCAGATAAAAAGCCTCGCTTCCGGACATAATCTGGCCAATGCGTGTTATGGAAACCCCCGTTTTTGCAGCCATTTCGGCGATGGCCAGCCGGTGTGCAGGCGCACAGATCAGCAGCAATTCATAATCATCGCCACCGCTGATCAGATCGGCAATGTCTGCTTTCTGCAATTGCAGCAATGCCCTTGCCGCATCCGACAGGGGAATATCAGAAAGCTGAATTTCCGCGCCTGCAGAAGATGCCTGTAGGACATGGCCAAGATCGGCGGCAAGCCCATCGGAAATATCTATGCCTGCATGCGCAAGGTCTGAAAGTAACAGTGTAAAAATATTCTTTGGTTGCGGCAATAGATAGCGTTCCAGCAGGAACTGATTCTGATCAGCAGAAAGTTCCGCAATGGGGCCATCGCGGCGCACCCGCAGCCCCAGGGAGGCATCGCCAATTGTGCCGCTGACATAAATATCGTCGCCGATTTGCGCACCGGCGCGGCGGACCATTCTGCCCCGATCCACCCAGCCCATGGCTGTCAGAGACAGGCAAAGCGGGCCATCGGTCGCCGTTGTGTCGCCGCCCAAAAGATTTATGCCAAATTCCGCCTGATCCTGTGCAAGCCCTTTGGCAAAGCTGCGCAACCACGCCATGGTTACGGTGCGCGGCAATGCAACAGTCAGAATATAGCCGTGCGGATTGGCCCCCTTGGCCGCCAGATCAGACAAATTCACCCGCATCAGTTTGCGCGCAATCATATCCGGCGCATCATCGGCGAAAAAATGCACCCCCGCGACCATCATGTCGGCCGTAATAACAAGATCTTTTCCAGCAGGTGGCGAAATGATCGCGGCGTCATCGGTGAGGCCGAAACTGCCCGCATCGGCTTTGGCAAGCGGCGCAAAAATTTCCGCGATCAGCGCAAATTCATCGGCAAGCGGATCAGCGTCCCTGCTCATGACCGTCAAACGATTGGGGCCGCACAATCCTGGCCACCTTGTCCAACACCCCATTTGCAAATCCCGGCTCATCGCCAGAGAAAAACGCATGCGCGATATCAATATATTCGCTGAGCACAACCTTGACCGGAATATCCGTGCGCGCCATCAATTCATAGGCTGCGGTTCGTATCAATGCGCGCAAGGTTGCATCGAGGCGTGGCAATGCCCAATCGGTGCTGACAGTGCGTGCAACCAATGGATCGATTTCCATCTGGCGGGCGACAACACCCCGCACCAGTTCGGCAAACAGTTTCTGGTCAACGGCAAGATATTCTTCGCCGTCAATTTCCTGTCCGAAACGCTCGCTTATAAATTCAAGTATGACGGTTTCAACATCCGTGCCGCTCAATTCCATCTGGTACAGCGCCTGCACGGCAGCCAGACGGGCGACGGAACGGCCACTGCGCTTCGACTGGGATGCGCTATTTTTTTCATGCGTCATGGTTGGTGTCGCTGTCATCAGCCAATGCCAAATTTACGACGCAATTGCACCATGGTAAGGCAGGCCTGTGCAAATTCACCACCTTTATTCTTGTCCTCAATGGATGCGCGGGCAATGGCCTGCGCTTCGTTCTCCACCGTCAATATACCATTGGCCAGCGCAACGCCATGGTCCAGTACAATATCCATCAGGCCACGCGCCGATTCCGCACAGATGGTTTCATAATGCGTCGTCTCGCCACGGATCACACAGCCGAGCGCGATATAGCCGTCATAGCGCGGTGCATCGGTTTGCCTGATGCGCGCCTCGATGGCAAAACGGATGGCGCCGGGAATTTCAAACGCCCCACTCACTTCGTACCGGTCATGGGTTGCGCCCTGTTTTTCAAGCTCTGCCAGAACACCTTGCAACAACGCATCGGAAATATGCGCATAAAAGCGCGCCTCGACAATCATGATATGAGGGGAATTGGCCATGTATGATCAATCTTTCGGCGTAATATGCATGACATCGGCGATCTTCAGCCCATAGCCTTCCAGACCGATAATGTGCTTGTTCTGCGTATTGGAAAGCAGAGTCAGCTCCTTAACACCCAGATCGACCAATATCTGCGCGCCCACGCCATAGTCACGCAATTCCCGTACGCCGCCCTTGCGGCCACGCATCAGAATGTCGGAAACAATCGTCGCCTTGGTGTCGCGGATCAGCACGATCACGCCGCGCTCCAGCTTCGAGATCATTTCCATGGCGCCATGCAGCATTCCGGTATGGCCGCTCTTGGCGCCCAGAAGATCGTCAAACACATTGATGGCGTGCATGCGCACCGGGACCGGGCCGGGCGCGGAAATATCGCCCTTTACCAGCGCGATATGTTCGGCATATTCCACCACATTGATATAGACATAAAGTTTGAATTCACCGCCGAACATGGTGTCGATATCGGTTTCAACGGCGCGGTGAATGATGCGGTCATAGCGGCGGCGATAGGCAATCAGACCGGCAATGGTCGCCACTTTCAGACCATGTGTTTGCGCAAATCCGACCAGATCCGGCAACCGCGCCATGGTGCCGTCTTCATTCATGATTTCACAGATGACACCGGCGGGGTTTAGCCCCGCCAGCCGCGCGACATCGACTGCCGCCTCGGTATGTCCCGCGCGCACCAGAACGCCGCCGTCGCGCGCCATCAATGGAAATACATGCCCCGGCGTTACAATGTCCGGCGATCCCTTGGTCGGATCAATCGCCACTGCAATGGTGCGCGCGCGGTCATGCGCAGAAATGCCGGTGGTTACGCCTTCGCGTGCTTCGATGGAAACGGTAAAGGCCGTCTGGTGGCGCTCCTGATTATTTGACGCCATCAGGGGAATGCCCAGCTCCTTGATGCGCTTGCCGGTCATGCTGAGGCAGATCAGACCCCGGCCATGTTTCGCCATGAAGTTGATCGCGTCGGGCGTCGCCATCTGGGCCGGGATAATCAGATCGCCTTCGTTTTCGCGGTCTTCATCATCCACCAGAATGAACATGCGGCCATTGCGCGCATCCTCAATCACGTCTTCGATAGGCGACAGAAATTCCAGCAATTCTTCGTGGGTTTGTTTACCGGTCATCACATCAGACATTTATGGCTCCACCTGTACCAACCGCGCGACATAGCGTGCGACCGTATCTATTTCAATATTGACCCGATCACCCACTGCAAGCTTGCCAAATGTTGTGGCCTGCTGGGTATGCGGAATGATGTTAACACCGAAACTTCCACCGCCCTTTTGATCGGCCACCTCGTTGACCGTCAGAGAAACCCCGTCCAGCGCGACGGAGCCTTTGGGTGCGATATAGCGCAACAGATCGCGCGGCGGTTCAAACGTATAGCGGATTGAATCGCCCTCGGGGCGGATCGCCGCAACGCGGGCCATCCCATCCACATGCCCGCTGACAATATGCCCGCCCAGTTCGTCGCCCACCCGCAGCGGGCGTTCAAGGTTAATGGGTTTGCCGGGTTTGCAGGCCGCAAGATTGGTGCAGTTCATGGTTTCCGCCGAAGCGTCCACCGCGAACCAGCCCGTGCCGTCAACATCCCTGCCCTTGTCCACAACGGTCAGGCATACGCCGGAACAGGCGATAGACGCGCCGATTTCCACCCGTTCGACCGGATAGGCGGTTGCGATGACCATGCGCGTGTCGCCGCGCTGCTCGATGCTGCGGATGGTTCCGACGTCTGTGACTATTCCTGTAAACATGATCTATTCTTATGCCTGTCTGCGATAGGTTTCCACTACATCATGGCCTAATTGGCGTATGGATTCACGCAAATAGGCTGGCGATTGTGCAAGATGGTTAAGGCCAAGCGGGCCAATGGCCGCCAGACCATCGCCCCCGATCAGTTTTGGCGCCCGGAACCATAGGATCTGGTCCACCATATTGGCCTGTAACATGGATGCGATCAGCACTGAGCCGCCCTCCACCAGCAACCGCGTTACGCCACGTTCCGACAGGGCGTTTAGCATGGCGGTACTGTTCAGCATACCGTTTCCACCGGATATGATTTCAATGACCTCCACGCCTGCATCGCGATAGGCCTGTTTGCGCACCGGATCACCATCGGGCCGGGTCAGCAGCCATACCGGATGGACGCGTGCGCCCCGCACCAGCCTTGAAGTCAGGGGCAGACGCATCCGGCCATCGGCAATAACGCGCACTGGCGACGCCTGTTGCAGCCCCGGCAGACGGCAGGTTAATTCCGGATCATCCGTGATGGCCGTTGTGCCACCAACGATAATGGCGTCATGTTCGGCGCGCAGTAAATGCCCATAGGCGCGCGCGGCATCGCCGGTGATCCATTTGCTTTCGCCGCTGGCGGTGGCGATACGGCCATCCAGGGTGCTGGCGATTTTTACGGTCACCAGCGGAATGTTATGCACGATTCGGGAAATGAACCCGGCATTGATGCGCGCCGCCTGTTCCGCACACAGACCAATATCCACACGGATGCCAGCAGCGCGCAGTTTTTCAAACCCCTGCCCCGCCACGCGCGGATCCGGATCGGAAATTGGCGCGACCACCCGCGCAATGCCCGCCGCAATCAGCGCGTCTGCACAGGGCGCGGTTTTGCCATGATGCGCGCACGGCTCCAGCGTCACATAGGCGGTGGCGCCCTGCGCGGCGCTTCCCGCGCGCGCCAGCGCCTCGGTTTCCGCATGCGGGCGGCCGCCGGGCTGGGTCCAGCCACGCGCAATGATCTGATCGCGCGCGATCACGCAACCAACAGCGGGATTGGGCCAGGTTTCGCCCAGCCCGCGCCGCGCCAGGTTCAATGCTGTCTGCATGAAATGCAGATCGCGCGCAGGGTTGGGGAGAGGCGTCACTTCTGTGCTGGTCCTTATCGGGGTGGCCGGATTGGAAGCGCATCGTAGTTGATTTCAGCCCGCAACGCATCCCCGCATCGGCGTTGCGCGCGCCGGGATGCGCGTGATGTGATGCTTTCAGCAATATTTCTGATACCGTTCTAGCGCCAACAAAAAGGAACAAATAGTGAATATATTGCTTGTTATGGAGTGTAATTTCCTATATAATGCCAAGATTATGAATTAAAGCCTGATATGGGGTGAGCATGCCTCTTTCTTCCGACGAACGGATTGATTTGAGCCAGTTGAAATTTGAACATGCCTCGCAGGCTGTTTCATTGGCCTTGATCAGGCTTGGCATGGCGCTGGACCGCTGGCTGGACCATGCCTTCAACCCGAACCAGCCGCGTGTGCCCGCGGGCCATCCCGATGGCGGGCAATGGACCGATGGGGATGATGGGGATGATGGGGATGATGGGGATGATGGGGATGATGGCACAGCTGTCATAAATGATCCGCCGGTTGAAGAGGTCTATCCTGAACTTCTGATATTGCCTTTTTTGCGGATTCCCAGAATTCTGAACGCCTGGCGCGTATGGGCGCTGAGAAGGAGGGAAAGCAGGGAATGGAGTTTGGGCAAATTCAAATCCGCCAAACGCTGGGCCAATCAGATGGAAGGTCGAAATTGGACGCCGGAGGATATTACCGAAACCATCAGGAACGGTGAAAATTTGAAGCGTCCAACATGCCCAGGAAACATGATCCGACAGCATCGGCAACGAGGTACGAATATAATGGCCGCTACGTTGTGCGGGATGATCAGACCGGGGAAATTTTGCAGATTAGTGGACCTCGTCACATCCCCACTGAGCTTCCTTAATCCGAAAACCGGTGAACGTGTTATGGGATATCTGGAGTGAGACGATGATCGAAAAAACTGCGGAAATTTATATTTCTTTGCTTGAAGAGGGTACACCTACTGCGAGACCAACGCAGGCGATACCCTTGAGTGATGGCTGGTACAAAGTTCTGCCAACGCCCAATTATGACCCGGAAGATGAGATATGGGAATTTCTTCCCGGTACTATCGTCAGATGTGAAAAACGCACTTACAGGGGCGACGATTATCTGTTGGCCGTAGAAAGAGTGGGGTAGTGGCGGCGAAACTATACCGGAAACGGCAATGATGGCCGCTACATTGTACGTGATGATCAGACCGGGGAAATTTTGCAAATAAGCAAAGACGGATTTAAACCGAATTTACCTGGAGAATAGGTATGCCTGATAAACCTGCCAAACTGGTCGATGTTTTTGTTGAATTGCTGGATGAAGGCACCGAAACCTGGCGTGGGACGAAGGCGCTGGATATGGGAGATGGATTATACAAACTGCTCCCGACCTCCGATTATGATCCGGAAGATGAAATATGGGCGTTCCTTCCGGGAGACATTGTCGCACTTGAGCGGGCACACACAAATATCGGCATTGTTGAGAATGCGGTCAGGCATCGCAACCCGGATGTCATACGTATTGATGTATGGATGGCTGAAGGCAGTCCGCTAGGCAGTAAACGCACCAACGCCCTGGCCTTAGGCGGCGGCCTGTATAAAATTCTGCCAACGCCCGCTTATGATCCAGCTGAGGAAAAATGGGAATTCGTGCCCGGCGACATTGTCCGGCTGCATGAGATTACAAGAGCTAATGGCTTGTTCAAGTTTCTGGTGCCACTTGAGAAAGTTGAAGATGCCGGATGACGCATCCTGGCAACGGCTGATCATTGTGGCGCTCGCGGCCTATGATCTGTCGCGGTGATTATAAGGGAATTAATTGGTAACGTTACTTTTAGTCCCATTCTTCCCAGAAGGATAACTGTTCGGGAAGCTTTCTTTCCCGGCGCGCCAAAGAAATATATCGATTTGTCGTAGCGAAAACTGATCAAGCTTATAGTATCTTTGGAACTTCGCGATGATTTCGACAAATTTCTCGTAATGCTTCAATTCCCGCCTTCGGAAGGAAGCAAATTTATCTGCACCGGAATAGTGCCACAGCATCTTATCAACATAAGAATCGTAAATGGGATAACGGTCGGGGTAATGGTGACTGCAATATTTTGAGGCGAAGGAGTATAAGTTCCGCGTCTTATCTCCTATTTTGACCATAGCCATATCTTTTACGAGCGAAAGATCGCCACTTCCGAGGCGAGTCTCAATATTCATGTCACGGATGTGCCTTGCCACGGTATAGGTGTCATATATATTTGTGCTATAAAAATCATTCAATGAACTGACCTTCAATAGAATTTGCTCAAGTGTGCTATTGGACGGGCAGAGTTTCCCGAAGAGCAGGCTAAGAGATTTTTCCTGCAGCTGGTAGTTTTCCAGATTCTCCCACTGCCGCAAATAGCTCGAAACGTGGTCACGGTCTGGTGATGATGGTACGGGCATTGTCATCCTCGGAATGAATTGCATTATGGTAGGGGGCTCGTTGCTCCCCTACGAGTTTGGTGTCTCCAGGGACGGTCGGGCTCCCACCCGCCCTCACACTCACAAGCTTGTCACAAGACTGCAAGTGAGAGATACAAGGGACAGGGAGGGGATCGGCCACACGCTCGAAAGCCATGTGTGCTTCAATCCGTTCACAAAGCGCCCTAGCCCATCGGTAGTTCGACCTAGTTAAGCGGAAACTACCCTATTACAGCGCCCCCTCAGTCATCATCCGGAATGCGATTAACAATCTCGCCCACGAAATTTTCGAAATCCTTGGCTTCGCGGAAATTTTTGTAGACCGATGCGAAGCGGACATAGGCGACGGGGTCGAGATTGGCGAGGCCTTCCATGACCAGTTCGCCGACATGGGTGGAGGGGATTTCGCTTTCGCCCATGCTTTCCAGGCGGCGCACAATGCCCGTGATCATGCGATCAATCCGTTCCGCCGGGACCGGGCGTTTGCGCAGGGCGATCTCCACTGAGCGCGCCAGCTTGTCGCGGTCAAAGGGCGAGCGGCGGCCATTTTTCTTGACGATCATCAGTTCGCGCAACTGCACCCGCTCAAATGTCGTGAAGCGCGCGGCGCAGGCATTGCACATGCGGCGGCGCCGGATGGCCGACTGATCTTCGGTCGGCCGTGAGTCCTTGACCTGGGTTTCTTCGTTACTGCAAAAGGGACAGCGCATCCGCCCGCGCTCAGTTGTAGATCGGGAAGGCGCGGCACAGGTCAAGCACCTGATCGCGCACTCTGGCTTCCACCGCACCATTGTCATCTGGATTGGCGGCAAGCCCATCCAGCACTTCAACGATCAGTGTACCGATTAAACGGAATTCCTTCACCCCGAAACCGCGCGTGGTGCCAGCAGGCGTGCCCAGCCGCACGCCCGATGTGATAGCCGGTTTTTCCGGATCAAACGGAATGCCGTTTTTGTTGCAGGTGATATGCGCACGCTCCAGGCTGGCTTCGGCTGCCTTGCCGGTCAGCTTTTTGGGGCGCAGATCGACCAGCATCAAATGCGTGTCGGTGCCGCCAGAAACAATCGCCAATCCGCCTTCAACAAGGCGTTCCGCCAGCGCCTTTGCGTTATCCACCACCGCGCGCGCATAATCGCGAAATTCGGGGCGCAGCGCTTCGCCGAACGCCACGGCCTTGGCGGCGATCACATGCATCAGCGGCCCGCCCTGCAAGCCGGGGAATACGGCGGAATTGATTTTCTTTGCAATGGTTTCATCATTGGTCAGGATCATGCCGCCACGTGGTCCACGCAGGGTTTTGTGCGTCGTCGTCGTCACCACATGGGCATGATCAAGCGGATTGGGATGCACCCCGCCCGCCACCAGTCCTGCGAAATGCGCCATGTCGACCATGAAAAGCGCGCCGACGCTGTCTGCGATCTGGCGGAAATTCACAAAATCGATGATGCGCGGATAGGCGGAACCGCCCGCGATGATCAGCTTGGGTTTGTGGCTGCGCGCCAGTGCGGAAACCTCATCAAAATCGATCCGGTCATCCTGACGGCGCACGCCATATTGCACCGCCTTGAACCATTTGCCGGACTGATTGGCGGCCGCGCCGTGCGTCAGGTGGCCGCCGGCATCCAGGCTCATACCCATCAAGGTGTCGCCGGGCTGTAACAGCGCCTGAAACACCCCCTGATTGGCCTGGGCGCCGGAATGCGGCTGCACATTGGCGAAACCGCAATTGAACAGCTTGCGGGCGCGCTCTATCGCCAGATCTTCGGCAATATCGACAAATTCGCAACCGCCATAATAGCGGCGTCCGGAATAGCCCTCGGCATATTTATTGGTCAGGATTGACCCCTGCGCCTCCAATACCGCGCGGGACACGATGTTTTCGGACGCGATCAGTTCGATCTGGGTTTGCTGGCGCGCCAGTTCCTTGCCAATGGCTGCGGCAATGGCCGGATCGCGGGTGGCCAAATCTTCCGTGAAAAATCCACTCGTACCCCTGTTTGCGTTACCGCCAGCCTTGTCCATTACCGTCATGACGCGCCCTCGCTGAAAAATTACTTCTTATCACAAGAAACCCACATACGCCAAGGCAGACGCAATGATAACACAAGATATAGTGATATAAATGTATTTATAATGGTTAATAAAAATATAATCCTGAAAAATGACCAGAATGTGATTTATACTTAATGAAATATTAGTTTTTATTCGATATTCGGTGAATATTGAGACATTATAGAAGCGAAATCCGTCTGTATTCGTCGCTTCTCCCTACAGGTGGCGCGCCAATGACCGAGCAAAACACAAGCCTGAACGCCAGCGATGAAACCCTGTTTCTTACGGTCAACATCGTTTCCGCCTATGTGCGGAATAATAGCGTTCCTGTGCAGCAGTTGGCGCATTTTATCCGCTCGGTGCATGACGCATTGGCAAATGCCGGGGCATCCGAACCAGGCCCGATCAGCAATACCAGCCAGCCTGCCGTTCCAATCCGCAAATCAATCACACCGGAATATCTGGTGTGCCTGGAAGACGGACGCCATCTTAAAATGCTGAAGCGTTATTTGCGCTCGCATTATAAAATGACGCCGGATCAGTACCGGGCAAAATGGGGCCTGCCTGCCGACTATCCCATGGTCGCGCCAAATTATGCGCGGCAACGTTCAGACTTCGCCAAGAAAATTGGTCTTGGCCGCGCGGCGAACGATTAGGCCCTGTCCGCTTTTTCCAGCTTCAAAATCCGGTCCACCCGGAAGGTGCGGTCTTCCTGCCGCTGCACACAGAAAGCCCGCAGGCCGGTAAATTTTTTTCCCTGATAGGTTTGCGGGCCAACCTCGCGCGGAATAATGGCGCGTTCGGATTTTGTGTCATTGGCCTTCAGATAGGTCATTTGCAGTTCGGCCTTGTCCCTGATCGCCTGCTGAATAAGCGCAACCTTATCCTCATGCGACAATTCCTGCTCCGCCTTGCGATACTGGTAACCGGTCAAAAAAGAAAAAATCCGGTAATCGGTGCGGATATGCTGTTTTTTGATTTTCGTTTTTAGCAGGATCCCATCGAACGAGGTGCAGCGGCTTAACGCCACATACATCTGGCCGGCAACGAAAGTGCCGCTGCCAATATCAATCATCACATGATCAAACGTCTTGCCCTGGCTCTTGTGTATGGTAATGGCCCAGGCCAGCCGGAAGGGAAATTGGGTAAAGGAACCAACCGGCTCGGAGACAATCGCGCCCTCCTCCAGTGTGAAACGATACACTTCCCACGTATATGGATACACCCAGACGATATCCTCATCACCATCCTGCAGGCGCACCTCCACATAGTGCTCGCCTTCTTCATCACGTTTGTAGGATTCGATGACGCCAATGCTGCCGTTCACCCAGCGCTTTTTGGAATCATTGTTCAGCAGCATGATCTGCGCGCCCACCTTGAATTGCAGTTCTGTGGCGGTGGGGAAATATTCCTTGCCAAAATCACCCGCGATCATGGCTTGCGCGATGTGCAGCTTGCCTTTTAACGATTGCAGTTTTTCATCATTGATTTCATCTGCTTTTTTGTTGGTGGTTGTCAGACTGATATAAAAACCCTCTTTGACAGCGGGCGCGCTTATCGTTAGTCCAAAGCGCGAATTCAGCCGCTCCATATCTGGTTCTTCCACCGAATTATTACGGATACGGTTGAGCAGATCGACAAAGTCCTGATCTTTCTGGCGGTAAACTTTTTCCAGTTCGACGATTTCCAGCGGTAAATCTTCCATGACATGGGCGCTGAAGAAAAACGGCGTTTTGTAATGGGTTGTGAAAATTTCCTTTTCCTGGCCCGTCACGACTGGTGGAAGCTGATACAGGTCGCCAACAAATATCATCTGCACCCCGCCAAATGGCGCGTCCAGAACGGGGCCGTACATGCGCAGGAAAACATCAATGCAATCCAGCAAGTCGGCGCGTACCATCGAAACTTCATCAATGATAATGCTTTTCAGACTTTTATAAAGCCGCGTCTTGTCGCCGCGCGGCTTGATTTTTTTCTCTTTTATTTTTTGTGGTGTGACATCGACGTAGAAATTAAAAAAATTATGAATGGTCTGGCCCTTTACATTGAGCGCCGCCACGCCGGTAGGCGCCAGAACCACAGGCTTTTTCCTTGTATTGGCGCAATAATGCGCCAGCAGGGTTGATTTTCCGGTTCCCGCCTTACCGGTAATAAAAAGACATTGATCGCTGTTTTCCATCAGGTCCAGCGCTTGCTGGAACTGTGCATTAATATCAATAGTTATGATTTTTTTCATACCGGAAATCAGGCGCCCGCAAGTTCCTTAAGGAAGGCGCGGATGCGTTCTGCATTCACGCCAACATCGCTTTTCCCCAGGCGGCTGACCGAACGCATGTCCACTATGCTGCCTTCGCCGCTTTGCGTAATGCGGATAACCACATCATCCTTGAAGCGCATCATTTTTGTTATGGACGTGGCCTCAATACGGCCCGCTGCCGCGTCAGCCGCGGCCACAGTCCAGCCACGGCTCTCAACAAGTTTCTGCGCCCGCAGAAATGCTTCCTGCGGCGCAATGGGAAGATGCAGCGGCGCAATATCAGGATAGGCTGCTTTCTGCATGGCCGCCAGCGCTTCACCGCCATAATCTGATATATTGGGCGATTGCGCGCGCTGCGCCAGAAGCGCGTCGAATAAAGGCGGATTATCCGTATCCGTCGCAATATCGTGAATGGGCGGTACGCTAAAGGCCTTCACAATAAGCGGAGACATCGGGGCAAGGATTAACAATGAAATGGCAATGCCGACCACCGCCATTTTCCTGCCGGGCGCGTGGCGGGTATACCGCCAGCCCATCAAGGAAATGGCAAAAGCAATGAAGCTGAGCTCCACCCCGGCGCGAAACGTCCTGAAAGCGGCCATTTCCGGAAGCAGTCCAGCCATTAATGCGGTATAGCCGCCTGCAACCAGCGCCAGAGAAATGAGCGAGACGGCGAAACCGGCAAACGCCGCGCGGGAAATGCGGCCTTTGGAAAAACTACGGGCACCGGGCATGGACATGGGCATCTTCCTAAAGGGTTTTTTTGCTGTTTTTCGCAAGCACATAACGCAGCTTGGCAATGGCGACGCGGGCAAGCTGCGCCTCGCTGGCATGCAGCGGCCCCATCGTTGACACTTCCGTTCCGGTTTCACTGTCGATGGCAGAAATTTTACAGCTATTGCCTATGCGGACAATTTCAATCAGATACTCATTGTCCGTATTTTTCGTCATGCCCGCGTTCCTGTGGCGGAAATTATGCGGCGCGTTTCAACTGATGCTTTGTCCAGACCTGATCCATCGCGCACACCAGCCGTTCCATCATTTCATCCGTGTGCAGCGGATTAGGAGTAAACCGCAACCGTTCCGTGCCGCGCGGGACCGTGGGATAATTGATCGGCTGCACATAGATGCCATGCTCAAACAGCAATTCATCAGAAATCAGCTTGCACAAATTCGCGGCGCCAACCAGTACCGGCACAATATGACTTTCGGATGGCATTACCGGCAGCGCCGCGTCGGTCAGCAGCTTCTTCAGCCGCGCCGCACGTTCCTGATGGCGTTCACGCAATGCATGATTTTGCTTCAGATGCCGCACACTGGCTAACGCGCCAGCGGCCAGTACGGGGGACAGCGATGTTGTGAAAATAAAGCCCGGCGCGTAGGAACGCACAACATCCACCAGGGTTGCGCTGCTGGCGATATAGCCGCCCATAATTCCGAAAGCCTTGGCAAGGGTACCCTCGATCACATCTATGCGTGACGCCGCGCCATCGCGTTCCGATACGCCGCCGCCATGGCGGCCATACATGCCAACCGCATGCACTTCATCAATATAGGTCAGCGCCTTGTATTTTTTTGCGACATCGCAGATATCGTTGATGGGCGCGATGTCGCCATCCATTGAATAGACGGATTCGAAAGCGACAATCTTCGGCTGCTCCAGATCAAGTGTGCGCAGAATTGATTCAAGATGCGCCACGTCATTATGGCGAAAGATTTCCTTGCGTCCCCCGCCCTGCCGGATGCCGGCAATCATTGAGGCATGATTAAACGCATCAGAGACAATCACGGCGCCGGGCAACACTTTCGCCAGGGTGCTCAAGGTGGCTTCATTGGAGATATAACCCGACGTAAACAGCAACGCCGCCTCTTTGCCATGCAGGCTGGCCAGTTCCTGCTCCAACTGCACATGATAATGCGTCGTGCCAGAAATATTCCGGGTGCCGCCCGATCCGGCCCCGCAGCTTTCAAGCGCGTGCTGCATGGCGGCGATTATTTCGGGGTTCTGCCCCATGCCAAGATAGTCATTGCTGCACCAGACAATAATCTCCCTCTCGCCGCCATTGGCATGATGGATGGCATGGGGAAACTCGCCCCGGCGCCGGGATATGTCGGCAAACACGCGGTACCGGCCCTCTGTCTTCAGCTTACCCAGCGCCTGCGCAAAAATCTGATCGTAATTCATCTATGTGCTCACCTAGTGCAACCCGTACGCCTAACCAATGTTTACCGCAATATGATTAATTAACCCACAAAAAATGGGTCTATTAATACCCTCGACACTAGAGCAGTCCGTGATCAGATAGCACATCCTTAGCATTCCTCTGACCCCCTCCCCGGCCCTCCCCCTTTCAGGGGGAGGGAGACGTTGCGTCTGGCGTCCCCTCCCCTTGCAAAGGGGAGGGACAGGGAGGGGATCAGCCACATACTCGAATGCCATGTGCGTTTTAATCTGATCACAAAGCGGCCCAGCCGGAATACCAGATTACCCACCGCTGTACCCACATATACGCGGTTTTTTACCCCGCCGCAATTTCCATTGCGGCGTTAAGGCATCCAGGAACGCCCGAATGTTATGCGGCGCGCACACCCGCCAGGAAACTGTCAATCTCGGCTTTCAGCATTTCGCCCTGTCTGGCCACTTCACCGGATGCCGCCTGCACCTGGCTTGCCGCCGCGCTGGTTTCGCCCGCCGCCTGACTGACGCCGCTGATGTTCGCCGACACCTCGCCCGTACCTCGCGCCGCTTCCTGCACGTTGCGAGCGATCTCCTGGGTCGAGGCGCCCTGCTCCTCCACCGCCGCGGAAATGGCCGCCGCAATCTGGTTGATCTCCTCGATCGTCTTGCTGATCCCCCCGATGCGAGTCACCGAATCGCTGGTTGCTGTCTGCATCGCGCCAATCTGGGCCGCGATTTCCTCGGTCGCCTTGGCGGTCTGATTGGCCAAAGCCTTGACCTCGCTCGCCACCACCGCAAAGCCCTTGCCGGCTTCCCCGGCGCGCGCCGCCTCGATCGTGGCGTTCAGCGCCAGCAGATTGGTCTGACTGGCGATATCATTGATGATGTTCACTACATTATCGATATTCTGCGCCATCTCGGCCAGGCCCCTCATCGCCGTCATGGTGCCATCCGCCTCAGTAACCGCCTGATTGGCGATACGGGCCGATTGCTCAACCTGACGGCTGATCTCCTTGACCGAGGCGGTCAGTTCCTCCGCCGCCGCCGCCACGGTTTGCACATTGGCGGAGGCCTGCTCGGCGGCCGCCGCCACAGCGGTGGCCTGGTGCGTAGTCTCTTCCGCCGTACCAGACATGCTGACCGCTGTGGCGTTCAGTTCGGTTGCTTGCGACGTGACGCTGTTCAAAACACCACCAACGCCCTCCTCAAGTTTACTGGCAATGTCGATGATCGCTTTTTGACGATCCTCAATTCCGGCCTCCTGGTAGACTGAAATGGCGAAATCCATATCCAGCATGACAGCCGAATTGACTGCGGTGATCACTTCGCCCAGGCGTTTCGCTTTCCAGCGGTAGGTTTTTATCGCAAGATCGGTGAGATCCGATAGCACAAGGGCATAGCCGCCAATATACCAGCGCGGCTCCAGGCCGATGCGGTTATGCACCAGGCCGATGGTGCGCACGCCCTGAATATAGGCCTCGTCGAAACGGCCATTGAACAGCCTTTCCCAATGTATTGTTTGCGCGCTTACCAGCCGTGATACCTGATTGTTGCCGATAATCTTGACGAGAACAGACTCGGCCGTGAGCTGCTTGTAGAAGCGCTCCAGAATTGTGGGCAGCGCCTTTTCGACCACGGGCCAGAACTCGCGCAGCGCCTCGCTTGTAATGCTGTTAATACGCATAAACCGCAGCCTTGTCTCGCGGTCATGCCCGCGCGCGACTTGATCATTCCCTTGCATATTCGGATCCTTATCGATCCGCCCCTGAATTTCTCGTAATGAGAAAGGTTCCCACCCATCATGTTTACTAATACGAGAAAATGGTAAAGAAATTAATAAGCTCTGAAATGCGCCTCATTTTGTGTCGTGATTTCTCTATCGCAACCTACCCGTCACGCCAGTAGCGTGACGCAGCCTAGGGCCAGTCGTCAGTTAACCCAAACTTGTCATTCCGGACGTTAGGCGAGCCCGAAAACCGTAGGTATTCGGGCTCGCCTAACGTCCGGAATGACAACAACTGACGACACGCCCTAGCTCCCGCAGATGAAGAGCGCTGTGGCATCCACCCGCCGCGCTGACGAAGTGCGCGCGGCAGGAGTTTCGATTCAATCAAACCATCGGGCAAAAACCGGCAGGCCCGGAATCCTTGGACGTTACGCCGCGCGGACACCTGCCAGGAAACTGTCGATCTCGGCTTTCAGCATTTCGCCCTGTCTGGCCACTTCACCGGAGGCCGACTGCACCTGCCCCGCCACCGCACCGGTTTCGCCCGCCGCCTGGCTGACGCCGTTGATGTTCGCCGACACCTCGCTGGTGCCTTTTGCCGCTTCCTGCACGTTGCGTGCGATCTCCTGGGTCGAGGCGCCCTGCTCCTCCACCGCCGCGGAAATGGCCGCCGCAATCTGGTTGATCTCCTCGATCGTCTTGCTGATCCCCCCGATGCGAGTCACCGAATCGCTGGTTGCTGTCTGCATCGCGCCAATCTGGGCCGCGATTTCCTCGGTCGCCTTGGCGGTCTGATTGGCCAAAGCCTTGACCTCGCTCGCCACCACCGCAAAGCCCTTGCCGGCTTCCCCGGCGCGCGCCGCCTCGATCGTGGCGTTCAGCGCCAGCAGATTGGTCTGACTGGCGATATCATTGATGATGTTCACTACATTGTCGATATTCTGCGCCATCTCGGCCAGTCCCTTGATAGCCGCCATGGTGCCATTCGCTTCCGAAACCGCCTGGGCGGATATCCTTGCTGACTGTTCGACCTGACGGTTGATTTCACCGACCGATGCAGTCAGTTCCTCTGCCGCCGCCGCCACAGTCTGTACATTGGTGGTGGCCTGTTCTGATGCAGCCGCTACGGAGGTGGCCTGCCGTGTGGTCTCTTCCGCTATATCTGTCATGGATCGCGCCGTCATCTGCAGTTCATTCGCCTGCGATGTGACGCTGTTCAAAATGCCCGCTACACTCGTTTCGAGTTTGGCGGCGACGTCGATCATCGCTTTCCGGCGATCCTCAATACCCGCCTCCTGATAGACTGAGATGGCGAGGCCCATGTCGAGCATGACCGCCGAATTAACCGCCGTGATCACCTCGCCCAGACGCTGTGGTTTCCAGCGATAGGTCTTGATCGCAAGATTGGTGAGGTGCGAAAGCACAAGAGCATAGCCGCCAATATACCAGAAAGGCTCAAGGCCGATACGGTTATGCACCATGCCGATGGTTCGAACGCCCTGGATATAGGTCTCATCAAAGCGGCCATTGAACAGTCTTTCCCAATGCGCCGATTGCGCGCCCTTTAACCGCGACACCTGATTGTTACCGACAATCCTGACAAGTTCAGGTGCGGATGTGAGGTGACGGTAAAAATCGTCCAGAACTTCGGGCAGCGCCTTCTCGACCACTGGCCAGAATTCGCGCAAGGCCTCGCCTGTCGCTTGATTAACTCGCATGAAGCACAACCGCGTTTCGCGTTCATGGCCATGCATCTCCTGGCCGGCTTTTAGATTTTCTCTGTCGTTCATTACTCGTCCCGTTACAATTTTGTCTGACTCGATGTGTGTTAGAAACGGGTCTGTTTTAATAACAGAACGATCAATAATTTCTTAATTTCATAACATAGATGTATACTTAATAACGCTCAGCCCCTCCGGAAGCTCCCGCAGGTGAAGAGCGCTGTGGCATCCACCCGCCGCGCTGACGAAGTGCGCGCAGCAGGAGTTTCGATTCAATCAAACCATCGGGCAAAAACCGGCAGGCCCGGGATCCCTGGCCATTACGCCGCGCGCACACCTGCCAGAAATCTGTCGACTGATGCTTTCAGATTTTCGCTCTGCTCGGCCACTTCGCTGGAGGTTGCCTGCACCTGGCTTGCCGCCGCACCGGTTTCGCCCGCCGCCTGGCTGACGCCGCTGATGTTCGCGGATACCTCGCTGGTGCCTTTTGCCGCTTCCTGCACGTTGCGTGCGATCTCCTGGGTCGAGGCGCCCTGCTCCTCCACCGCCGCGGAAATGGCCGCCG
>DAIOWE010000038.1:0-20228 GCA_036758605.1 Pseudomonadota bacterium
TGCTTTCCAGAGTTTCATCCCCCTGCGGTCCGGTTGCCTGAGAGTTTCCGGGGCGGTTGCTCCTTCGGCGCCGGTTCATTGTCATGCGCATGCATTACGAATGCCCGGACTCTTCCGCAGGGATCATCTGTATTTATAGGTCTGTACTTATGCAATAGTGCGCCCGATTAAAGGCTGACACTAGGCCCTATATGACAGGAAGCATGGCTTCGGAGTCAACCGATTCCAGTTGCCTGTGGCATGATTGTGCTGGACTGGCGGAAGAAAAGATTTTTACTCTGCCTTGCCAGCGGCAGCGGCGCCGCTCGCCATCCCGGTATGGGTGCTGGATTGACCGCTGATCAAACCAAATTTTTCCGGATCATCCCCAGGATGCATTTCGCTTTCGCAGCGCGGCGCGCAGGCAAAGGTTTCAGTTAAGGCGCCACGATGCAGCGTCACGGTGCGGGTCGTGTGCGGCACCACGATCACATCCTTGTCAAAGACGACATTGCCCTCTTTGTCAAAGCCAAGAATATTGGTTTCGCCAGTGGTGCGGCCAAGCACAAACATCAACTGGTTACTTTGAGCAGAAACATCTGCGATGTGGGGATTGCCAACAATAATGGTTTCTACGGGCCGGTCGGTGCGCAGGACATGATTTTTGTCGATGGTCACCCGCAGACTCTCGCTTGCCCAGGCACCGCCCGTCAGAATGGCCGCAGCTATCACGAGACAGCCCCCCGGTAAAAGTCTTCCGGTTCGCGCTATACGGTTTTGGACCAACATCGTCGCCTCTCTTTCGTCCAGCCAGTTTTGTACCAGGCAGCCGGTTGTGAGTATAGGACCATAAACATTAACGTAATATAAACCAAATAAAAGGCAAATAGGGACAAGGAAGGAAATTTTTACTGCAAAAAGAAATAGACTGTGCTTTCCGAGTACTCTGTCATGTAAAAAAAGATTTCCGCCGCGAAAAACTGACGGTAGGATAGCTTGGCGATAGATTCAGTTACCTCAATGCTTGCAGGCTTAGGAGCTCGCGGGCTTAGGAGATTAAAGGATGCTTGATCCATCCGTTTGCACATTAAAGGGCAGCAAACTGTTCGCAAACCTGCCCGGGTCGGCCATTGCAGACATTGAAGCCATGTGCAAATGGCAGGAATTTGGTCCCGATGAGGCCATCATCGATGCCAGCATAACCCCCCCGCGCGATGCCGTATATTTTGTTGTTTCGGGTGCGGTACGGGTGGCGACATCCGTGGGACAGACAGGCGAAATTGCCTTTATCGATCTTGGCGCAGGGGCCCAATTTGGCGAATTATCAGCCATTGATGGGCAACCAAGGTCCGCCAATGTTTTCGCCAAGGAATATTGCATCATCGCCTCCGTGGAGGCGGCTCAGTTCAAAGAAATATTGCTGTCAAACCCGCAGGTGGCGATCGCCCTGCTGCAACATTTTACCAGCATCATCCGTAACAATAACAAACGAATCGTCGATCTTAGTACGCGCACGGACGTGCAGCGGGTTTATTCGGAAATTTTGCGTATTTCGGAGCCTGATCCCAGGGGGGATGGTTCCTGGCTTATTACCCGCATGCCAAAACATAAGGAAATTGCCGCCTGGGCCGGAACGACCGAGGAAAGTGTCGCTACGGCGCTTGGGCAACTGATTAAAGTGGGGCTGGCAAAACGGCGCTATCCCAGCCTGCACATTACAGACCGGGCCAAGGTTCGCCTGCTGGCGGAGCTGGGATAGATGGATTTTCATCGGCTGGGCTTCAGGAATCGTTAAGCATTCATAATTAATGCGTTTGGTGATGGTGATCACGCGCAATAGCTGAAGGGGTTCCCATATTCGATTGGTAGAGCAGGGACAGTAAGAAAAAACGGCTTTTGAAGCAAAAATTTAAGTGTTAGCGTCTAACGTGCCGGGGACATCTAATGTTGACCCCATAGATTAGCTCTCTTCGCTAGAACGGGAGTGTAACGTTGAGCAAATACCCCGCCCTTGGGCGAGTTAAGGCGGGGATAATCTGACAGATGGCTGTCAGATGACAACTGGTAGGAGAGATAGACATGTTGAAACTGTATGTTGCTACTCAGGAAAAACTGCTGGCTTTGAAGGAAGACATTTCGGGCGCCACGGCGATCGAATATGGCCTGATCGCTGCTGGTATTTCTATCGCGATTTTGGTCGCGGTGCAGCTTCTGGGGGGGCAGCTGACCAACTTGTTCGGTGCGCTTACAACCGCAGTTACGCCTGCTACCCCGTAGGGGTAAGCTGCCTGACAGGAGCTTAGGCTGGTAATTTTGATGGCGCCGCCGGACTTTCTGGCGGCGCCCTTTTTTAGCCAGGTGATTCGCACATTACACCCCCATACTCTTACTCTTCGCCGGGTTCGCAGCCATGATTTTATTTTTTCTGTTGTTTTTGGGCATCATGGTTGTGGCGGCCATTTATGATCTTGTTTCCTATACAATTCCCAATTTTTTACCGCTGTTACTGATCGGGGCGTTTGTGGTTTTCGCCCTGTGGCAGGCGCTGTCCTGGCCACTATTAGCGAATCATGCCGGGGCTGGTTTGGGCATGCTGGGGGTCGGCTGGGCGCTGTTTGCGCTGGGGCTATTGGGCGGGGGTGACGCCAAGCTGTTTGCGGCCACCAGCCTGTGGATGGGGTGGTATGGGCTTCTTAACTATCTGATAATGTTCAGTCTTTGCGGTGGAGTGTTGGCGTTGGCCCTGCTTTTATTCCGCAGCCTGCGGCTTCCGGAAAGATTTATGCGCCATGTCTGGATCGCCACATTACACAAGAAAGAACAGGGGGCGCCCTACGGTATTGCGCTGGCGGCGGGCGCCATCCTGGCCTGGCCTGGGTTGCTCATTTTGCCGGGGCAATGAGAGGAAGTGCGCAAGAACAACAGGGTTAATATTCAAGTTTTCAGCGCATGGGGGAAAGATGCAGCGATGGTTAATGATTTTTTCATATCCTGAGTGCAAATGTAGATAAATTAATGTAAGACCTTGGAACGTAACGGCTAAGTTTAGCTTTCATTTCCATCAATCCAGAAGGTTTGGAAAGCTGGATCGGGTGGGGGGCATCGATACATGAACTTGATGCGGATCATTATTCTGGTTGCAGCTATCGCCGCTGCCGGTCTGACGGCCATTCTGGTCAGCAGCCTGGTCAGCACGCCGGAAGTGGCAACGGATGAGACGGCCAGGATACCAGTAACCCAGGTGCTTGTTGCCGCGCGTAAGATCGAAATCGGGACTAAATTGACCGAGGCCGACTTACGCTGGCAGGATTTTCCAGAGACCTCTGTCGCCTCCACCTACTTTACCCGGGGCCGTAATCCCGATGCGGTCAAGGAACATGTGGGGGGAATTGCGCGCTCGGAAATTTTCGCTGATTCGCCCATCACCCCCGGAAAAATCGTTAACGCTGGCGACGGCGGTTTCATGTCCGCAATTCTTGAAGGTGGCATGCGGGCCATGAGTGTGCAGGTTTCGCCTGAAACGGGGGCGGGCGGCTTTATTCTGCCGGGTGATCGTGTGGATGTGATCCAAAGTCGCGAAGTCAAAGTCGAAAATGAAACTGGCAATAGCGAAGAGGAGATTGTCAGCGAAACCGTTCTTGAAAATGTACGCACACTGGCTATCGACCAAACGGTCAACGATCCTGCTGTGGCGTCAGGGGCGGCAGTGAAGACAAGTTCGGTAATTGGCAAGACGGCGACGCTTGAGTTGACGCCGGCGCAGGCGCAGACATTGTCGAAGGCAGTCGCCGGTCGCGGCTCACTTGTTCTTGTGTTGCGCAGTCTGGAGCGCAAGGAAGATCCGGATTTTTCGGCGCGCGAAGCTGCGGCTGCGGCGGGGCTGGAGGCTGAGCGTTCGAAAAATAAATCTTTTACGATCATCCGGTACGGCACACCCGGCAAGTTCCGCCCCAAATAGAAGATGCTTTTGAAAATGCAGATGATTAGGCAGTATAAAAACCAGGGCCGCGTGATGGGCATTGCTGGACTGTTGCTGTTGGCGGGCGCTTTTTCTGCGCAATTTGCCCGCGCTGCAGATCCAGATCCGGCAATCAGAGAAACAACTGCCGCGCCGCCGGTTGCCATGAAGTTTGACGGCAGCAAGGTGCGGATCATGTCTGACGATCCGGAGAGCGCCGCTGCACGCCACCAGATCAAGCTTGAGCGTGGCAAGGCGGCAATCGTTGAACTGCCAAGGGATGCCCGTGATATTCTGGTTTCGGATCCTAAGATTGCGGATGCGAGGGTACGCACCCCGCGGCAGATTTATGTTATCGGAACCGCCATCGGCGCCACCAATATCATCTTTTTTGATGAACATGGCGGGCAGATATTAAACCTTGAACTGCTGGTTCAACTCGACGCCAAGGGAGCAACCGAGGCGCTGCAACGGCATTTTCCAGATAGTAATCTGCGGGTTGAATCACTGAACAATAATCTGGCCATTAGTGGGCGGGTTCCCAATGTGGCGGCTTCGGAGAAGGCCCTTGCCATTGTCCGGCGTTTTGTTGACGCCCCAGAAAATGTCGTCAATCTATTGGCGGTTGAGGGCGACGATCAGGTGTTATTGAAGGTGCGCGTTTCGGAAATGCAGCGCAGCGTCATCAAGCAATTGGGCATCAATCTGTTTGGCACGTTAAATCGGGGTGGCGGCAGCGCCTCCCGTTTTGGCACCAATAATCAGTTCAATGTGTCGGGCAGCCTGTTGGGCGGCTTGACTGCGGGTGCGAACAAAACCGTGCCCGGACCTGCCGGAGACCCGTTTGGACCGTTTGGTGGTGTGTCGGTGGCGACCAATTCCATTTCAGGCGTATTGCAGGCGCTGGAGCGTAACGGGCTTGTGCGCGTATTGGCGGAGCCAAATCTGACAGCAGTATCTGGCGAGTCAGCCAAATTTCTGGCTGGCGGTGAGTTTCCAGTTCCGGCGGGTGTGGATACACAAGGCAATATCAAGATCGAATTCAAGCCGTTTGGCGTTGGTCTTGGTTTTACCCCTGTGGTGCTGAGCGATGGACGGATCAATCTGCGTCTGTCCACAGAAGTCAGCCAGATTTCCAATGAGCAATCGGTTACGCTTCAAACCCTTGTCATTCCGGGCCTTTCAGTCCGCCGGGCCGAAACATCGGTTGAGCTTCCCAGTGGCGGCAGTCTTGTGATCGCCGGCCTGCTTCAGAATGATATCCAGAAGAGTATTGATGGGATCCCTGGTCTGAAGGACATACCTATTCTGGGCTCATTGTTTCGCAGCAGCGATTTTCAGAACAATGAAACCGAACTGGTCATTGTTGTAACGCCCTATCTTGTGAATGGCGTCAGTGAAGATCAGTTGCGCCTGCCCACCGATGGTTTTACGCCATCCAGCGATTTCGACAGCTATTTCCTTGGTCAGTTGCACGGTGTGTACAAACGCAAACCAGGCCCAGGGACATCCTTGCAGGGGCCATATGGCCACATCATGGAGTAATCGGACGTGTTGCGTATGCAGATGAACCAAATTTCCCAGTGGCCGTTGATGGCGCATGGGCGTCGCGTTACGCTTTTGCTTTTGCTGGCCGGGGGCGTTGCTGGATGCCAAAATAGCATGATGCTGTCACAGGCAACGCCCCAGCCGGCTGTCTCGGAAAAATATCCAATTTCGGTTGAGCCAGTGCAGGAAACCATGCAGCTATCGCCAGTATTGGCAGGCAAAAAACTTGCTCCGGCAGACGCCAGGCAGGTTACGGCCTTTGCAGGGGGGTTCCTCCAGAAGGGTCACGGTCCGCTGGCCATCATTCTGCCTAATATTCCACATTCACCCCGGACGCAGGGGCAGATGCAGGCGATTAACGAAATTCTGGCTGAACGCGGTGTGCCTGCTTCCAGGATTGAGTGGCGCATAGCAACGCCCGGCGCGGCTCCGGCCGCCGTTGCTGTCCCGCCCGGCGGCGTTAATGGCGCGGACGCCAAGCCTGATCCGCTTGTATTCAGCTATACCCGTTATGTGGCGTCGGCAGAAGGCGCATGCGGGAATTGGGAAAAGGATTTAGGCCGCAGCCATGATAACCACACATGGGACAATTTTGGTTGTGCGCACCAGCATAATCTGGCCGTGATGGTGGCTGACCCGCTGGATCTGAAGCGGCCCCGTGCAACAACACCTGTTGACGTTGACCGGCGCACTGTTGTGATCAAAGCCTATCGTGAAGGCAAACGGACCTCCAGTGAGCGGTCCGAGGATGAAAAAGGTACTGTCAGCGAAGTGTCGAAATGAGCGAAGCAGGTAACAATTCTGACGGCAATACCGTCTCGACGGGTAGTCAGCAGATACCCCGTATCACGTTGCACGCTTTTATGGATAGGGCAGCGGACCGGGAGAGTCTGGCTACGGCCTGCCGTGACCGGCGCATGATCCGGGTAACGCACGAAATTCATGAAGGTAGCGTCGCAAACGCAGCTGAATTTTATTCTGAGCAGCCGACGCCGAATTTGCTGATTGTAGATGTTCCCAGGGAGCGTGAGCAGGCTTTTGCCTATTTGCAGACGCTGGCGGAGGCCTGCGATCCCGGTACCCAGGTTGTGGTTGTGGGGACGCTGAATGATGTCGGTGTCTATCGAGACTTTATGCGTCAGGGCGTCAGCGAATATCTGGTCAGCCCGGTTAGCGCGGTGCAGCTTATCGAAACCATCGCGAATATATACGCCAATCCAGGCACCCAGCCAGTGGGGAAAGTGCATTGCTTTACAGGCGTTAGCGGTGGTGTTGGGTCAAGTACGATCGCACATAATGTTGCGTGGCATTTGGCCGAGACGCTGAATGAAAGCACCGTCGTCCTGGATCTCGATTTGCCATTTGGCACATTGGGGCTGAATTTTAATCATGATGGCGGCAAAGGGATTACCGAGGCGCTTCTGGAACCGGACCGGCTTGATGATGTGTTGCTGGAGCGTCTGCTCTACAAGGCGACAGACAAATTAAGCCTGTTTACCGCACCTGCCACACTGGATAGCGGTTTTGATCCCGCGCCCAAGGCTCTGGAAAAAGTGCTTGATGTCGTGAAGTCTAATTTTGCGCATATTTTCATTGATTTGCCGCATACTTGGTCGAACTGGGCGCGCGGTGTGCTTATGGCCAGCGATGAAATCGTCCTCAGTTTGCTGCCAGATCTGGCCAGCCTGAGAAATGCCAAGAATTTAAAGGACTATTTGGTTGCTCAGCGCCCAAATGACATTGCGCCACGCCTGGTGCTGAATATGATGGAGGCGCCTAAACGGCCTGAAATCCCGATAAAAGAGATTGCTGATACGTTAGGCTCCAATCCGGCCTGTATTTTGAGCTATGATAACCTTTTATTCGGAACTGCGGCCAATAATGGCCAAATGGTCAGCGAAGTGGATGCAAAAAATAAAAATTCGCTGGCTTTGCTTGATCTTGCTTCCGTGCTGGCCCGGCGAAGTGCTAGCCTGCCAGGAAGCGCCAAGGATACTTCCCCATTGGCGCCGTTGTTGGCGCTTTTGAAAGGCCTGAAGGCTTAAAGCAAAATGTTCGGCAAGCGCACGGATACGAAACCGAAGCCCGCGCCGGCCAATGCCAAGGATACGCTCAACGCGTCTGAGGCGGCGGGCGCGGTGAAAGCTAAACCGGCGATCTCTCCGTCAGTTCCGGTTTCTGAACCTGTGGAAGTAAACCTGGAGCCTCTGGGCGGCGATAATGCGCGCTCCGAGCAATATTATCAGCTTAAAACAAGTATCTTTAATGCACTGATTGACACGGTTGATCTGGCGCAAATGGCGGCGCTGGAAACTGAGGCCGCGCGCGAGGAAATCGGCGACATCGTAACTGAAATCATCGCTATCAAGAGCCTGGTGCTTAGCGTGTCTGAGCAACAGCGCCTTATCGCTGATATCTGCAATGATGTGCTGGGCTATGGTCCTCTGGAGACGCTGCTGGCGCGTGACGATATTGCCGATATCATGGTCAATGGCGCCGCACTTACTTTCATTGAAGTGAACGGCAAAATCGAGAAGGCCGGTATTAAATTTCGCGATAATGCGCAGTTGATGAATATCTGTCAGCGCATTGTTAGCCAGGTTGGCCGCCGTGTGGATGAATCCAGTCCGATTTGCGATGCAAGACTTGCCGATGGTTCACGTGTGAACGTTATCGCTCCGCCATTGGCTATTGATGGTCCGGCGCTGACCATCCGTAAATTCAAAAAAGACAAGCTGAAGCTCAGCGATCTGGTGAATTTCGGCGCCATCTCTCCGCCGGGTGCTGCCATACTTGGGATTATTGGCGCCATACGGTGCAATGTAATTATTTCTGGTGGCACCGGCTCAGGAAAAACCACTTTGCTGAATAGTCTTTCCGCCTTTGCAGCAGCCGATGAGCGGATCATCACCTGTGAGGATACGGCCGAACTGCAATTACAGCAGCCCCATGTGGTGCGGCTGGAAACCAGGCCGCCCAATCTGGAAGGCGCAGGCGAAATATCCATGCGTGATCTGGTAAAAAACTGCCTGCGTATGCGTCCCGAACGCATCATTGTCGGCGAAGTGCGTGGACCTGAGGCGTTTGACCTGTTGCAGGCGATGAATACCGGCCATGACGGCTCCATGGGGACGTTACACGCCAATACGCCACGCGAAGCCATCAGTCGTGTTGAAAGCATGATAACAATGGGCGGTTTTAGCCTGCCTGCCAAGACTATCCGTGAAATGATTGTGTCGGCGGTTGATGTGATCGTGCAGGCGCAACGTCTTCGAGACGGCTCACGCCGGATTATCAGCGTAACCGAGATCATCGGCATGGAAGGCGACGTTGTTATCACGCAGGAAGTGCTGTCCTATGAAGTGCTGGGCGAGGACGCCAAGGGCAAACTTGTGGGCCTTCATAAACCTGGCGAAGTGGGGATCCCAAAATTCATGGAAAAGGCGCGTTACTATGGCATGGGCGACAGGCTTTCCGAAGCCATGGAGGAACTGAACGATATTTATATAAGAGAAAAACCCAATGCCATGGCCAGGGTTGTCCGCTAGGGGGGATGGTTCTTTTTTTAAATAAGACTGAACGCAATATTGTTCACCTGCACTTGGGCGAAAACTGATCATGAGTCCGAATATGATTGTTATATTGACGGGCATTCTTGCTGCGCTTAGTGCGGCCGGGGTGGGCTATGCCATATTTGGCCGACGCATTGATGACAGCGACCGCGTACGTGGCCGGGTTCAGGCGATAAGCGGGACAAAGGGCGCCGCAGGCGTTATCCGTGGACGTGATGGGCAACGCGGTGGTGGCGGCAAGCGCAATGTTCAGGCTGCGTTGAAGGATCTGGAGGATGCGCGCAAGGGACAAAAGAAGCGGCTGAACCTGCGGCAGATGTTTGCATTGGCGGGGGTGGAATGGACGGAGCAGAATTTTATCATTGGATCAGTTGCCTTTGGTCTCATTGTATTCCTGGGCATTCTGATTGCCGGTTACGGAGTTTTGATTAGTCTTCTTGCCGGATTTGCGGCCGGGTTTGGCGCGCCACGCTGGCTGCTTGGATTTCTTTCCAGAAGAAGGCAAAAAGCTTTTTCGGATTCATTCGTTAATGCCGTTGACGTGGTCGTGCGTGGCGTGAAGGCCGGACTGCCCATCGGTGAATGCATGGCGATTATTGCACGGGAAAGCCCTGATCCTTTGGGGCAGGAGTTTCGTACGCTGGTCGAGGGACAAAAATTGGGCATCAGTCTGACTGCGGGGCTTGAGCGAATGTACGAGCGGATGCCCAGCACAGAGCTGAACTTTTTCGTCATTGTACTGACAATTCAAGGGCAGTCCGGCGGCAATCTTTCGGAAGCGCTGGGTAACCTGTCCAGTGTGCTGCGGGAACGCAAGCTGATGAAAGCAAAAATACAATCAATGTCCTCGGAGGCCAAGGCGTCAGCCATGATTATCGGATCGTTGCCGATCGCGGTGTCAGGTATGATGTTTCTGATCGCGCCGCAGCATGTCAATCTGCTGTTTTCCACGACAATGGGAAATATGATGATCGTGGGTGGGTTGAGCCTGATGGGGCTGGGCGTTTTCGTCATGAAAAAAATGATGAATTTTGATTTCTAAAGTAGGCAGGGAATGGGTTTTTTTGCTTCCTATATGAATGTTCAGTTCCTGGTAACTGTGCTGACTTTTGTCGCGGCGCTGGGCACGATCGTTTCATTGGCCATGCCATATCTTCAGCAGGATCGGCTTGGCGAGCGCCTGAAGGTTGTGGCGGAGCGCCGCAATGAATTAAAGAGTCAGGTGCGTTCCGAGCGGGACTCGAGAAAAAACAGGCTTCGCCCGACAGCCAGCAGCTATATGCAACAGGTGGTCGACAGGCTTAGCCTGCGTAAAATTCTCGAGTCACCGGAAACGCGATTGAAGCTTTCACAGGCCGGTTTGCGGGGGCAGGCGCCGCTAGTGGCGTTTCTGTTTTTCCGCCTGGTAATGCCAGTTATCGTTTTTGCCGGAGCATTTCTATATCTTCTGGCTTCCGATAATTTTGCCGGAAACATGTTGGCTAAATTGGGCGTGTCATTTGCGGCTGGTTTTATTGGCTTTTACCTGCCGAATGTGTATGTGGAAAATTTGATCGGCAAGCGTCAGCAGGCCATTGCACGGGCTTTTCCTGATGCGCTTGACCTGTTGCTGATATGCGTTGAATCAGGCATGACCATTGAAGTGGCGTTTGGCCGTGTCGCCAAGGAAATAGGCGCCCAGTCGGTTGAGATGGCTGAGGAGCTGGGCCTTACGACAGCAGAGCTTGCCTATTTGTCTGACCGTCGTATCGCTCTCGAAAATCTGGCGCAACGTACGGGACTGGATGGGGTCAAGTCTGTCGTTACTTCGCTTATTCAGTCGGAGCGTTATGGTACGCCTTTAGGGCAATCTCTGCGGGTAATGGCGCAGGAAAATCGTGACCTGCGGATGGCGGCGGCCGAGAAAAAGGCAGGCGCTTTGCCGGCCCAGTTGACAGTGCCAATGATTGGATGTTTCCTGCCGGTTCTATTTCTTGTCATCCTTGGCCCGGTTATTATCACCCTCATGGAGTGATAGTTCTTTTTTCGGTCGTGCAATTCCGGTTCTATTTTACCGGTGATTGCACCGGGGCAAGTCCCTCAAAGTAGATCATATTGTTTTGCGCCATGGCGTTGGGCAAATTGGCCTGAGTGATCTGTCCTGCTTGTTTGAGATCCCCATTCATCGCCATCAACAGGGATAAATTCTGACGTATCTGGATATTGGCGTCAGGATGCTGCGAGGCGCGCTGCAAGGTTTCAACGGCCTCTTCATGGCGACCGGCCAGGGCCAGATTTAATGCAATATTGTTCAGGATTATTGGATTTCCGGGCGAAATGGCCAGGGCCCTGTTATAGGCCTCTGCGGCCTCGCCTTGTCGGCCAAGGCGATCAAGTATTATCCCCCGCGCAGAATGGGTGCTCCAGTCGGCGGCGTTCCCGGCGCTGGCAATGGTAATATCCTCCAATGCAAGTTCCGTATTGCCCAATGCGGCATATGCCTTACCCCTTTCGGCAAGCAATTGTACGTTCCCCGGATGGATTTTCAGTGCGTTATTCAATATATTAACCGCATCACTAGGGCTATTGGCATATCGCATATTACTGGCGCATTGCAGCGCAATATTAAGATCCCCAGGATTTTCCTGATATAGCGCATACCAATAAGTCGCGGCCTCTTCATATTCCTGGTTTGTGGATGATTTCATTGCCGCTTCTTGCAGATAAGGCTTCAGGGTAAATTGGCCGCCTGCGGTCCCGGTCGCCTCTCTTTCGATGGGAGGGGGATTGGCTGTGTGTGGTGCGCCACTGCATGCTTCCAGAAGGATGGTAATAAACATGGCGGACAAGCTGATGGATTTATGGCCCATAGCGCCTTTTTCCTCGCTCTTGAGGCGGGAAACCCCGCGATTTCGTAAAAAAAGAGAAAGCTTCATACAGCCATATCTTTTCGATTTTTCATTGCAATCATTCTGAAATATGAATCACCTGCATTTTTATCTGTTGTCAAATATAGATATAGCACGGTTAACAATGATGAATGAATCCCGCTTCGAGAAAATTTTTTGCGTGTGCCGCCAGTAACCGGAAGCGATATTACGCCGTTGATCGATGATACCTGCTATTGGCAAGTAATAGTTGGCGCCTGATTTAGACAGGAAGGCGTTAAACATGATTGTCCAAAGGGGGCATCTAATACTATCCTGCGAAATCGACTGTTAATATTTCCAGTTTACAAATCAGGCTTCACCTTAGAAACATTGGAATCACCATGTCAGAATTTTCCCCAGAATCTTCCACTGAGTTTGCCAGAGTTGCCCGGACGCTGGCGCTGCTCCGCGCAAGAACACCTTTGCGTCCGCAAATACGGCGGCTGGGCATTGTTTCACTCGTAATGGCGGCAATCGTTGTACATGGCTCAACAGGTGATCAGGCATGGGCGGCGAACGCAGAATCCAGCAAATATTTTCAGGATGCCCAGCAGGCGGTGAAGGATGGAAATGGCAATGAAGCCATTATTCATTTGAAGAATTCCGTACGTGCCGACCCTGATAATGTGGACGCGCGGTTTATGCTGGGGCAATTCCATATGCAGCGCGGTGATGTACAGGGCGCAGAAAAAGAATTTCGCGAAGCCCGCCGCAGGGGAATGGATGACGCCAAGGTCTTGCTGCTATTGGCGCAAACCTTATTGTCCCAGGGAAAAACTAAGGAGTTGCTGGCGGAAATCAACACGGATTCGATGACAGGTGAGACCAGGATAACGGGCCATACCTTGCGGGCTCGGGCATATCTGGCTGAAAATGATATTGTCAAAGCCAAGGCGGAGATGGAAATAGCGCGCCCTGAAGCAGCCAATATTGCGCCATTCCACGCTACGGAAGCCGAAATATTTCAGCGCGAAGGGGACTTTCCCGCAGCGGAAAAAGCTATTGACCGGGCTATCGCCATAGATCCGAAATTTAGTCTGGCGCTATGGCTAAAGGGTGAGTTGCGGCGTGTACAGAAGGATCTTCCAGGATCGCTGGAGGCGTACAACAAAGCACTTGAGGTGGATAAAAACTCCATGCAGGTGCTTATTGGACGCGCCTTTGTTTTTCTTGGTCTTAGCCGTTTTGAAGAAGCCGAAGCTGACGTGGATGCCATTTTGAAGCGATCCGCACAAATGCCCATGGCGCTGTATCTCAAAGCAGCCTTGCTGTCGCAACGCAACGAAGCGGAAAAAGCTTTGGAAGTAATGCAGCCGGTGGAATTCCGGATGGCGTCGTTTATGCCCGCTGTTTATTTAATGGCCAATCTGAACCTTAAATTGAACCGCCTTGAAGGCGCGCTAAGTTATGCAGAACGGTATCATGCAGCGAATGAAAACAAGCCAGACGCTGTAAAGCTGCTGTCAGCCGTTTATTTGCGGCAAAAACGCTTTCCAGATGCAATCAAGCTACTTAAACCGCACGAAAACGAAGACGGTTACAAGGATGATATCTATTATCTACAGCTTCTTGGAAACAGTTATCTTGCTGTTTCAGATTATCCATCGGCGGCAAGAGCGTTCAAGGTGCTGCAAAAATTAAACCCGGAGGACACATCTGTCCGGGAACAACTGGCTATCACCAGTCTTGGCATGGGTGAACAGGATGAGGCTGTGCGCGAACTGGAGGCAATGGCCGAGGGGAAGGAGGGTTCGGATCGTGTAAATCTTCTGCTTATTCTTACGCACATGCGGAACAAGGAATATGCCAAGGCTGAGGAAGCGGCAGTAAAGTTCGTAAAACAACGAGAAAATAGCGGCACCGCCCATAATTTACTGGGGTCGGTTCTTCTAGCCCAGGACAAACGTCCAGAGGCGCGTGCATCGTTTGAAGCGGCATTAAAGGCGGATCCCAAATTTTCACCCGCTGTTTTGAATTTGGCGCAACTTGAGCGGATAGAAAAACGTCCGGAAGAAGCCAGAAAGCTTCTGGTAGCGCATCTGGAAAATGACAAGAGCAATGAAAAGATTCTGACCCAGCTTGCAGATATGTCTATAGCGGAAAAAGATATGGAAGGCGCCGTTGCATGGCTGCAAAAGGCGGTTGAAGGAAACCCCAAGTCTGAAAGGTCTCGCATCCGTCTTATCGAAATGCAAATAAGGCTGAACAAGGCGGAGGCTGCGCTGCAAGCAGCTAACGATCTGAACGCCATTGCACCAGAATCACCAACCGCGTTAAACGCCCTGGCGCAGGTGCAGATACTGAACAAACAAATTGCAAGCGGCATTGCCACGTATCGCAAGCTGGTGAGTATTGTTCCAACTGCGCCACAGGGGCATATGCTGCTTGGCAAGGCGTTGCTGATGAATGATAATATAGCAGAAGCAAGGGCCGCGTTCGACGAAACCATTAAACTTGCGCCAGACTATCCGGATGCGCGCGCGGAACGTATTGGCGTTGAATTGAAGGCGAATGGCAGTGAAGCCGCAGTGAAGCTGGCCGAGAAATTCCGTGATGAAAAGCCGCAAAATCCCATGTTTCATCTAATTTTGGGTGATGTGTATTTGCGGGCTGAAAAATATGCGGACGCCTCGGCTGCTTTTGCGAAGGCTCAGGAGTTAAAACCTGGCGGAAAGACTCTGCAACGTTTGTATGTGGCGCAAATCCGGGAGGGCAAGGAAGATGAAGCCTTTGCGAAACTGCAAAACTGGGTGAATAAAAACCCTGAAGACTGGGAAAGCCGTTTGGTGTTTTCTACCGAGCTGATAAGGCGTGGAAAGCTTGATGAGGCCATTCTCGAAAATGAAGCCCTGAATGAAAAATTGCCTGGCCGCCCGGTGATATTAAATAATCTGGGTTGGCTTTATGCCCGCAAAGGTGACCCTCGGGGGGTTGGGCTGGTTCGTACTGCATATGAGTTGGCGCCAAATTCACCAGAAATCCAGGACACCTATGGCTGGATTCTTGTGAAAGGAGGTAAAGTCAAGGAAGGTCTGGAGGTGCTTGAAAAGGCAGCGAAGGCTTTGCCGAAATCAGCCGAAATTCAGTATCATTATGCCGCCGCGCTTGCGCAGAGCAATAAAAAAGCCGAAGCGCTTGAGATATTGACCCGGGTTCTGGCTGAAAAGAGTCAGTTTGACGAGCGCAAGGAAGCCGATGCGTTGCTGGAGACGCTTAAGGGAGGCTGACAAAAACCCACTGGACTGTGGCTGGCGTTTTGATCGGATAGGTTAAGGCGCAGGCCACGTTCACAGTGGCTTATTGCACAGTGGCTTATTGTTCTTCGAGCGAGGATCTTGGTGTGCGAATCCTGACTTTTACAAGTCTCTACCCTAGCGCTGCGCAACCATCACAGGGTATTTTTGTTGAAAACCGGCTGCGTGAACTGCTGCGAAGCGGCGCAGTTGAATCGCGGGTAATTTGCCCGGTTCCCTGGGCCCCCGCGGGCAGCCAATTTCTTTCCAGTTATGCGGTCTATCGAAAGATAGAGGCGCGGGCGGTGCGGCATGGGATTTCTGTCACCTATCCAAGATATTTTCTGATTCCGAAATTTGGGATGACGCTCGCTCCTGGCACGATGTTTTTGTCGATTTATTGGTCCGTGCGCAAATTAATTCAGGATGGTTATGATTTTGACCTGATTGATGCGCACTATTTTTATCCTGATGGTGTCGCTGCGGCGATGATCGGGCGCCTTCTGAACAAACCCGTGGTGATTACTGCGCGTGGAACGGATATCAACCTTATCCCGGCCTATGATCTGCCACGCCGTCAAATTTTATGGGCGGCGGAGCAGGCGAGCGGTCTGATCACTGTATGTCAGGCGCTAAAAGATACGCTGGTTGATATGGGTGTTGCTGAAACCAAAATTCATGCGTTGCGCAATGGTGTGGATCTGGTTCGTTTCCAGCCGCAAGACCGCATGGAGGCGAGAGAAGCATTCGGCGCCTCAGGAAAGACGTTGCTGTCCGTTGGGCACTTAATTGAACGTAAGGGCCATGACCTGGTTATTCGGGCGCTGCAGGAACTTCCTGACTATCACCTTCTGATAGCGGGAGATGGCCCGGAACGTGAGGCATTGCACAGACTTGCAGAAGAACTGGCAGTGGCCAGGCGCGTTCGTTTTCTCGGTGCGGTGCGCCCGGAGAACATGGCCCGGCTCTATAATTCCGGCGACGCCCTGATACTGGCGTCCAGCCGTGAGGGCTGGGCAAATGTCCTGCTTGAGGCAATGGCTTGCGGCACCCCTGTTGTGGCCTCAAATGTTTGGGGAACGCCAGAGGTTGTTACCTCCCCCGAAGCGGGGGTATTGATGCAGGCGCGCACAGCACAGGGCGTGGCTCAGGGTGTGCGGGCGCTATTTGAGAACTTGCCTTCCCGCGATAAAACCCGCCGCTATGCAGAAGGGTTTAGCTGGGATTCAACGACGGCAGGACAAATCTCCCTATTTAGGGAAATTTTGAAAAACCGGTAAACGCAAATTTACCATAGTTTGCACTTGGTGATGCCGGTCACTTACCATTCCAGAGAACTTATTTATATGGAATGCAGCAAATCGGTAACAGATTCCAGTTAATGTGCCGTGCACACGGCGGGCCTGTTACGGTTCGGTGCATGCGGGTTAGGGCGCGGGGTACTTAATGTTTTCTAGTAGGATGATCATAATTGGCGCGGCGGATTTATTGATCCTGGTGGTTTCAATTCTGTTTGGATTGATAACATCACAGGCCGGGGTAAACGTCTTTTTTAGCGGTTATGCAGAACCTTCAATTGAATGGAGCGCGTATATCATTGTCATCATGGGCTGTCTGATTTCCATGGGCCTGTACAATACAGATTACATGTTCGATATGCGCGAGGCGGTAACGCGATTAATCACGGGATTTATTATTGCCTTTATCATGGTCTCGATTTTACTCGGATTGGTCAAGACCGGGTCGGGACTGAACCAGGCGCTTCCGCCCGCAATGGCGCTTAGTTTTGCAGGTTTGCTTGTAATCCGCTTCACAGCCAGTCATGGCGTAGTCTCGCAGTTTTTGAAACGGCGCATCCTCATATTGGGCGCGGGCGTTCGTGCGCAGCGAATTGAATCTGAGGTGCGAAACAAGCGCGGCCATTGTGGTTTTATTCCGGTTGCCTATATCCCGACAAGTCCGGATGAAGCCGGTGTTTCAGTTGTTAATCTCATTGATGATCCGATAGACCTGAACAGCTTTTGCGCAGAAGCAGGCATAGATGAAATTGTGATTGCCGCCGATGAACGGCGAGGAACGATGCCCATCGATATGCTGCTGGAATGCCGGATGAGCGGCCGTAAAATTACGGCGGTTACCGACTTCATAGAACGCGAAGCAGGGCAGGTTGAACTGGATGGCCTATATCCCAGCTGGCTGGTTTTTTCACGGGGCGCCGCGCGCAATAATGTTAACCGTTTCGTCAAACGTGCGGTGGATATTGTGACCAGTAGTGTGCTGTTATTTGTTACGTTTCCGGTTACACTGTTCACGGCATTGCTTATCTGGCTTGATGATGGCGGCCCGGTTTTTTACCGGCAGACCCGTGTGGGACTGAATGGCAGGAATTTCGATGTCATCAAATTCCGCAGTATGCGCAATGACGCCGAAAAGGACGGGGTGGCGCGGTGGGCCACCAAAGATGATGACCGGGTTACCCGTATTGGGCGGTTCATCCGCAAAACCCGTATCGATGAAATTCCCCAAATTTACAATGTCCTGTCAGGTGATATGAGCTTTGTGGGGCCACGTCCTGAACGCCCGTCCATCGTTTCTGATCTGGAAGACAAGATTGCCTTTTTCAAATATCGCCATGTTGTGAAACCGGGCATCACCGGCTGGGCGCAGGTCAACTACCCCTACGGCGCCAGCATTGAGGATGCGCGGGAAAAACTGAAATATGATCTCTATTACGTCAAGAATGAGTCGATATTTCTGGATTTCCTGATTTTGATGGAAACCGTACGGGTTGTGTTCTGGCCGGATGGCGCGCGCTAAAATAAACCTGTTGGCAAATTTTCTTCTTCCGCACCTATAGATTACTGTGGAATACTTCCCCGCCGCCCGAAATCATCAGGGTGGCGTCAATCGGTCCCGATTCATGAGGGCCGGAACAGGCTGCGGCGCGCCGTTGCCAGCAAGGGGAGGGCGATTAATGTTTTACGGCTGGATTATCTTGGCGGCGCTAAGCAGCGTCTATTTTTTTGCCGTGGGCACCGTGGTGTATGGCTTTAGTGTCATCATTCCGGAAATGATCAAAGATATGGGCTGGTCCCGTTCAGAGGCCAGTCTGGGATTTTCCATTCTTGTCCTGTTGTTGGGCCTGTTGGGGCCCGTAGCGGCGATTTTGTTGCACCGGTTCGGCGCCAGGAAGATCATGGGGGCGGGTGGCCTGATCGCCACGGCTGGAACGATTGGCTGTTTTTACATGAACTCCCTGCTGCAATATTATCTCATCATTGGAAGTATCGCTGTTGGTGTTGCGCTGCTTGGCGTTGTTGCCTGCACCCATACGCTGACAAACTGGTTTGCGCGCAAACGTGCGCTGGCCCTGGGCATCTTCATGTCCATGGGGGGATTGGGCGCGTTCTTTGCGGCGCCCGTCATTTCATATCTGGTGCAGACAACCGGCAACTGGCGCCATGCATGGCTGGCGATGGCTGCGGCGTCGCTGCTGGGCGGGATCATCGCCGTGATATTCGTGCGCGATAATCCGGAGGACAAAGGAACATTTGTTGACGGGATTGACCCGGCTCTGGCGGCCGCAAACTCCACCGCCGCCGCGCCGTCGCGGGTGCATCAAACCACCGTGTCGTGGGAGGTAAAGGACGCTGTGCGCACCTTGCCCTTCTGGATAACCGTTTTCGGGGCCGCTGCCGCCGTCTTCGGGTTTCTGGCCGTCAACAGTCAGGGCGTGTTGCATCTGCGCGATCTGGGCATATCTCCTATCACAGCGGCTTCGGCCATTGGCATCATCGGCCTGCTTGGTGCCGGGGGGCGCCTGTTTACCGGATTTTTAGGCGACCGTATTGATCCGCGCTATTTGTTGTCCGCCGGCCTTATCCTGGAACTGGTGGCCATCATCATGCTGATCTATGCGGATACGGTAGTAATGACCTATGCGTTCGCGGTGATTTTAGGCGCTGGCAATGGCATGGCCATCGTGGCCAGTCCGGCCTTGGTGGCGAATTATTATGGCAGCAAGAACTATGCGGGGCTGATCGCCATACATGGTTTGATGGTTATCGTTATTGGCGCGGCGGGGCCTGTCGTGGCCAGCCATGTCTTCGAGTTGACCGGAAGCTATACGCCGGTATTTCTTTCTTTTGCAGTGGTGGCGCTGATCCCTGCGTTAATCACCTTATGGATGCGCCCGCCGGTAGCTGTTGTAAAGGCGGTGCTTTAACAGTGAGGAGTGGCCATGTCGCTTTTTGATCTAACGGGCAAAGTTGCCATTGTAACAGGCGCCACCAAAGGCATTGGCGAGGCGATAGCCCATCGTCTGGCCGAACACGGGGCTAAAGTCGTGATTTCCAGCCGCAAGCAGGATGCCTGTGAACGGGTCGCTGCTGCGATAAACGGGAAATGGGGCAAGGGGGAAGAGGTTGCACTCCCGATAGCCTGTAATATCGGCTATAAGGAGCAGTTGCAGAACCTGGTCGATCAGACGGGTGCAAAATGGGGCAAGGTTACCACACTGGTTTGTAATGCGGCCGTGAACCCGCATTTCGGCTCGATGCTGGATATTCCTGATGACGCCTTTGAGCGGATCATGCGGTCGAATATCCTGTCGAACCAGTGGCTATGCAATATGGTGTTGCCGCAGATGATTGCGCGCAAAGACGGTTCTATTATCATTATTTCGTCAATCGGTGGTCACCATGGCAATTCAGTGATTGGGGGCTACTGCATTTCCAAAGCAGCCGATATGCAGCTTGCCCGTAACATCGCCGTTGAATTTGGGGTGCATAATATTCGCGCCAATGCCATTGCGCCCGGCCTGATCAAGACAGATTTTGCAAAGGCGCTCTGGAGCGATCCGGAAATACTTGCGGATTCGGTGTCGGGTTCCACCCTGAAGCGAATCGGTGCGCCAGACGAAATTGCAGGGGCCGCAGTGTTTCTTGCCTCGGCAGCGGGGGCATTTGTTACAGGCCAGACCATAAATGTGGATGGTGGGGCGACGGCATTTTAATGAAAAAAAAGCCCC
>DAIOWE010000039.1:0-12645 GCA_036758605.1 Pseudomonadota bacterium
TGCCCAACTGTCCGGCCAGTTGCTCCTGATATTCGGGCAGGGACACCTGTTCTTCCGTGCCATAAAACAGGATGGCAGAGGTTTCGACGGTTTCGCAATATTCCGGATCAAGCACCATTTCCATGGAACGAAAGGCTGCCTCCAGCCAGTCAATTGTCGGGCTGCCCAACGCCAGATCCGGATTGGCGGCCAGTATATCCGCGTTGCGTTCAAAACGTCTTTCGTCACTGGTCAGCCGGTTGTCTTCAAACGGTTCGTCCTCACGCCGGTAGGATTTGCCTCCGGGGACATAGCTTTCACCAAAGCCCAGTGGCTTACCCATGCAGGCGATAGCGCGCGCTAAAAAATGTGGCAGGGGTGCTGTATTGATATACGCCATCGGGCTGCACAGCACAGCGCGGGCAAACGGTTCGGGCCTGTCATGCAGGTACCGCACGGCAATATGCGCGCCCATGGAATGGGCCATCAGAATATAGGGTTCCTGTAATTCCGGCGCGGGCCGCACGAATTTTTCCATAAAACAATCCAGATCGTGATGATATTCGGCAAAGTCCCGCACATGGCCCTTATGGCGGTCCGGCAGCGCACGATCCGAAAGTCCCTGGCCGCGCCAGTCGAACGCCGCCACCGCATAGCCCCGGGCGCGCAACTCAGTGATGGTCTCATAATATTTTTCGATGCATTCCGTGCGTCCCTGAAGCAACAGCACCGTCCCCAGCAACTTGCGTCCGGGCCAGCACGCGGCCCGCAGACGTACGCCATCCGTGGTACGAAGCCAGGCAAACCGGGCGCCTTCAGGGATGGGATTTTTTACCACCCCCACGCGCTCAGGAGCCCTGCGCCACGCGATAGGTGCCCAGCAGGGTGTCGATTTTCAGCACCAGCGGCATATCGCCGGTCAGCCGGATCTTGCCCTGGGTAAAAACGCTCTGGCTGTCCACCTGGCCGGACATCAGCCGCCACATATCTTCCAGACTGAGCGAAATCATACAATCGCCGCCGCCATTCTCGCGGGTGATGCGGTGCGGCACGGTCTTGCAATCCACATACAGATGGCCGTGCGGTCCCAGATCATAGGTCCAGCTTGCGTCAATCCCGCAATCGGTCCCGATCCGCGCGGCAAGGGCGGCAATTACATTTTCCATCATCTCGTCATTTGCGGGCATTGGCTGGACCCTTGTTATTGCTGTGTTTGGCCTTTTTATCAGATCAGATGCGTAGACACAGCATGCTAAATTTCTTCCTGAACGCCAAGTTCCACGACCTGGGGAACGGGCAGATGGAAATAATCCACTGCGGACTGGGCATTGCGGGACAGGGCAATGAAGATACGCTCGCGCCAGCGCGAAAGTTTCGGCAGGCGGGCCGGAACGAAACTAACCCGGCCCACAAAATAGGATGTGGTCAGTTCTTCAAATGTGAAGCCTTTTTGACCCAATAAAGCCAGTGCGGCGGGCACATTTGGCTCCTCCATAAAACCAAAATGCATGACGACCCGGTAAAAGCCGTGACCAAGATCTTCGATGCTGGCGCGCTCGGCGCGGGAAATACGGGGTTCATCCGAAATATAGATGGCCATCAGCACCACACGTTCATGCAGCACTTTATTATGCTTGAGGTTGTGCAGCAGGGTGCGCGGCAAACCCTCGCCCGCGCGGGCCATGAATACGGCGGTGCCGGGTACGCGCACGGCGCGGCCTTTGGCAAGGCCCGCGATAAACTGTTCGACCGGCAGCGGATCGCGGCGCTTGGCGGCGGTAATGTGTTCGCGTCCCTGTTTCCAGGTCATCATGGTGACATAGAGAACGATGCTCAGCAGAATGGGCAGATAACCGCCATGCGGAAGCCGGGTCAGGGTGGCGCTGAGAAACGCCGTGTCAATGACAAAAAACAATAATGCGGCAAGGGCGATGCGGATATGCGCCTTTGGCCGCGCCTGCCAGAAAACCACGCTGGCCAGAATTAAGGTCACCAGCATGGTGCCGCTTACCGCGATGCCATAGGCGTCGGCCAGGTCAGCCGATGACCCAAACGATGTCACCAGCACCAGCACAGCCGCCAGCAGCAGCCAGTTCGCGCGCGGCACATAAATCTGTCCGGTGGCCTCAGAAGAGGTATGGCGGATATGCAGGCGCGGCAGATATCCCAGTTGCACCGCCTGGCGGCTGATCGAAAAAGCGCCCGAAATAACAGCCTGCGATGCGATGATGGTGGCGAACGTAGCCAGGATGACCAAAGGCAGCAACAGACTTTCGGGGCACAGCGAAAAGAAGGTGTGCTCCGCTGCCTTGGGAGTGGCCAGCAATAGCGCACCCTGTCCGAGATAATTCAGCAACAGCGCCGGGAACACCAGAATGAACCAGGCGATGCGGATGGCCGGCCGACCAAAATGCCCCATATCCGCATACAGCGCTTCGACGCCGGTGACGCTCAATACCACCACGCCCAATATGGTCAGTGCGATGGATTGATGCGTCTGAAGCAGGTTCAGCGCAAATCGCGGATCAGCCGCCCAAAGCACGTCCGGGCGCTCAAGGATCGAGAAAATTCCGAGTACCGCCAGCGCCGCAAACCAGACCACCATGACCGGCCCAAACAGGGCGCCCACCCGTGTCGTCCCCTGATATTGAATGGCAAACAAAATCACCAGAATGAACGTGCTGATAGGGACTACAAAGGGTTCCAGCCTTGGCGCAAGGACCTCAATGCCTTCCACCGCGCTCATCACCGAAATTGCAGGCGTAATGGTGCTATCGGCGAGAAAAAATGCGGTACCCAGCAAACCAAGCGGCACCACAAGACGGGCATAACGCGAATAGGCGGGAAGGCCGCGCTGGGCGCGGGCCATCAGCGCCAGAATGCCGCCCTCGCCATTATTGTCCACGCGCAGGATTAGCAGCACATATTTGATGCAGACAACAAGGATCAGCGCCCAGATGATCAGGGACAGGGTGCCAAGAATCTCGGCGCGTTCGGCGCGGAACGGGCCATCGGCGTCAAAAGCCAACCCAAACGCATAAATCGGGCTGGTTCCGATGTCGCCGAAAACCACCCCAAGCGCCCCTAATAAAAGCGGTGCGGACGCCTTGCCAGGGGATTTGCGCATGCCAGGCCCAGTATTTTAATCCGTTAATAAATGGCGCACCCGAAGAGATTCGAACTCCTGACCCCCAGATTCGTAGTCTGGTGCTCTATCCAGCTGAGCTACGGGTGCCTAGTAGGCTTGTACATTTTCCTGTTAGGGCCGCGAACCTAATCAAATGTAACCGCAATGACAAGCTTTGTTAACCCGGATCTGAAAAATCATATACGGCTATGGGAGTTATTGAACGATAACCGCTTGTAGCGTCATAATGCGATGCACTAAGATCATCATAGTCACTGGGGGTGGAATCACTCTTGAACCTTGGTGCTGGTGTGGGGTATTGGGGTTTTGTATAAAACAGGGACTGTCGCCTTACAGGGGTGGGCAGGCGCAAACGGGTCGTTAGAGGGGATTGCATTGCATACATCGCGAGCTGTTGTCATTGCGGCGTCCTTGCTGCTTTTTGGGGTGCTGTCCGGTTGTTCCGGAACAGCGGATTCGCTCTGGCCGTCTTTTTCCGGCGGTAAGTCCGGTGGCGGCGGGCAGGTTGCAGCGCCACCGTCATCGGGGGAACTGGCCGGGCAGCCGGTCATCGATTCGGCAACGGCCGGTGCGCCGCCCGTGCTGGGCAACACGAATTTTTCTCCCATGCAGCTTTCCCAGGGCGCGCCGACCGGCACCATGGTCGGGCAACGGGTCATCCAGTTGCGTGGCGAATTACAGGCGCTGGACGCGCGCATCGGCCAGCATAATGCGCGTTTGCAGGAGTTGCGGGCGATCACCGCCGGTAATGCGCAACGCTATCATGGCACGGTCGCCGCCGTAACGGCGCGCCTGCAACTGGGCACGACACCGGGCAATCCCATCGTGATCAATCAATGGAATGCGGCGCAGGCCGATCTTGACCGTCTGAGTTCCGACATTTCTGCGCTCAACGGGCTTAGCAACGCCGTGGCCGAAGATGCCGGCATGGGCGAGTTCATGCTGGAAACCGCACGCGCGACCTATGGCCTTGCGGGCGCCATCGACGAAGATCATCGCCAGCTTGGCATTCTGGAAGATGAAACCAATCGCAGTCTGGTGCTGATCCAGCGCCTGCTGGGGGAACTGTCAGAAGATATTGGCCGCCAAACCGCCTATGTCGGCAATGAACGCGCGCGCCTGACCACGCTTGCCAATGGCATTAAAAAGGGTGTGATGTTTGGTGAAACCCTGGCTTCGGGTGCGACACTTGCGCCTGTTGGCAGTCAAACCTTTTCTGGCGGGACGAGTGGCGTTGCTGCGGCGGGACGTCCGCTGGTCGTGATTCGCTTTGACCGTTCGGATGTTGAATTTGAACAGCCGCTTTATTCGGCGCTGACGCGCGCACTGGAAAGCCGCCCGGACGCCCGTTTCGATGTGGTGTCTGTGGTGCCCACCGGGGGGAATGCCTCCGACATGCGGCGCAGCCAGACCCAGTCGCGGCACAATGCCGAGGCGGTGATGGCGTCAATTACCGATATGGGCCTGCCCGCCAGCCGTCTGAGCATTTCCTCCACCACCAGCGGCGATGTGTCCAGCAACGAGGTGCGGGTCTATATGCGCTAAACCCCGTGAATGTCGCGGTAGCTGCGCATATGGGCCAGGCTTTTGGCCTCGTACACGCCGCGCGCCAGGGCGCGGGCGACGCAATCGGCGGCAATACCGCCAATCAGCGACAGGTCTAAATGTTCGGACCCGGACAACGCCGCCGTACCGCTTGCCAGACAGAAAACGACATCGCCATCCAGCGGTGTATGCACCGGGCGCACGGCGCGCGCAAAGCCGTCATGGGCCATGATCGCCACCCGCTGCGCCTGCGCCTTGGTCAGGATGGCGTTGGTGGCGACGACACAGATTGTCGTATTGCCGCCGGGCGTCGCATGTAATTTGCTGCCCGCCATGGGTGCAGGGTCCAGTGCGCCGGAATGCGCGGTCTGTATTCCCAGTTCATTGTTCATGGCAAAAGGCGCTGCCCAGAAGGTGCTGGTGCCCGGAATAACGGGAGAGCCGAACGGATTGGCCGCCACCAGTGCGCCTACCTGTAAATCTGCGCCATTCAACCCGCCTTTGAGTATGGCCGATGCGCTTCCCAGGCCGCCTTTGTAAATGCCGGCCCCGGCGCCAAGGCCCGCCCCCGTATTGCCAAGCTGAAATTCGCGTTCCGCCGCATCACAGGCTGCAATGCCAAGCTGACGATAAGGCGGGGTCATGCCCCAGCCTTTATTGCCGCCATTGGAAAGATCAAACAGGATTGCCGCAGGCACAATGGGCGCGGCCATCGAACGCGCGCCCATGCGAAAGCCGCGATCACGCACACTCAGCCAGGCGGTCGCGCCGCTGGCGGCGTCCAGCCCGTAAACCGATCCGCCGGACAGCACCACCGCATCCACCTTGTCCACCAGGCAGGTGGGGTTCAGCAGATCGGTTTCGCGGGTGCCGGGCGCGCCGCCGCGAATATCCACGCCCCCCGTGCAGGGCCATTCGGGCAGCACAATGCTGACACCGCTGCGCGCGGCATGATCCTCCGCATTGCCGACACGGATGCCGTCCACGTCGCTGATCAGGTTCAAGGGACCAGGAGCCACGCCCGGTTCGGAAACAGTCATTGTCATCGGAGCATGATATAGCATTATTGGTCCGCAAGGAATTAGCTAAGCGCAGGGGAATTGTCATGCCGGGGTTGGCGCACACCATTATTGTCTTATTTCTGCTTGTCTGGTTTGGCCAGCCTGGATATGCCGTCACCGCTGAACGCCATATGGTGGCGGCGGCGCATCCGCTGGCTGCCGAAGCGGGCCGGCAGATTTTGCGCGCAGGCGGCACGGCGGTGGATGCAGCCGTTGCGGTGCAGGCCGTATTGGGGCTGGTGGAGCCGCAATCTTCCGGTATTGGCGGCGGCGCATTCCTGCTGCACTGGGACCAGGCCCGCAAACAGGCCACAGCCTATGATGGCCGCGAAACTGCGCCCGCTTCTGTTACCCCGGATTTATTTCTTAATCCCGATGGGCAGCCGCTGGGGTTTCGTGAAGCTTTCACCGGTGGGCGTTCGGTTGGCGTTCCCGGTGTCATCGCCATGCTGGCGCTGGCGCATGAGAAACACGGAAAACTTGCCTGGGCCGACTTATTTGCGCCTGCGATTGATCTTGCAGAAAAGGGCTTTCCGGTTTCGGCGCGGTTACGCCTGATGACCGGCGCCATGCCGAAACTGTCTGCTTTTGCGCAGGCGCGGGCATTGTATTTTACTGCGGATGATCCGCCGCGGCCACTGCCTGTGGGGGCCATGCTGCGCAACCCGGATTATGCACACAGCCTGCGTGTGATTGCGGCAGGCGGGCCGCGCGCCTTTTATACCGGTGATCTGGCGCAGGCGATGGTGGCGGCTGTAAAGGCGCAGGGTGGCGGCTTGTCGCTGGATGATCTTGCGCATTATCAGGCGAAACAGCGCACACCTGTATGTGGTGCGTACAGGGCGTACAGGGTCTGTGGCATGCCGCCGCCTACATCCGGGGGTATTGCGGTGCTACAAATTCTTGGAATGCTGCAAAGCTTTGAAATGTCTGTGCTAGCGCCAAATTCGGTTGCGGCGCTGCATCTGCTGGCGCAGGCCGGTCGGCTGGCCTATGCGGATCGGGGGCTTTATCTGGCGGATAGTGATGTAGTGGATGTGCCGGTCAACGGTTTGATCAGCCCGCACTATCTGGCGGGCCGTGCACAGCTTATGCAGCTTGGTCCGGCGGGGGCCGCGCCCGTGAAGGCCGGTCAACCCAAACGGCGCGCCAACATCGACTATGCGCCCAATGCGGATGTGGCGTTGCCTTCCACTTCGCATGTCTCGATCATGGACGGGCAGGGCAATGCGGTGTCCATGACCAGTTCAGTCGAAGCGCCATTTGGCAGCCATGTCATGGCGGGTGGCTTTATCCTGAATAATCAGCTTACGGATTTTTCCTTTGTTCCGCAGATTGATGGCAGGCCGGTGGCTAATGCAGTTGCGGCGGGCAAGCGCCCGCTGTCCTCCATGGCCCCCACATTGGTGTTTGATAAAGACGGCGTACTTTACGCCAGTCTGGGCTCTCCCGGGGGCACCCGCATTATCGGCTATGTGGCGCAAACTCTGGTCGGGTTGCTGGATTGGGGGCTGGATATGCAGGCGGCGATCGACCAGCCGCGCCTGATCAACCGTAATGGGCCGCTGGAACTGGAAGCAGGCACAGTGCTGGAAAAACTGGCGCCACGCTTCACAGCGCTTGGTCATAGTGTGGAAATTCAACCCATCTTCAGCGGTGTGCAGGGCATTCGCATTACCGGTGGCAAGCTGGAAGGCGGCGCAGACAAACGCCGCGAAGGCGTAGCGCTGGGAGATTAGCGTTTAGCGTGGCGCAAGATGCAATTTGGGGATGGTCATAATATCGCTATCGGGGATTTCGATGCGGAATGCCGTGCCGTCGGGGCCGCTGTGCAGCAGGCGCAAATCTCCGCCATGGGCGCGGGTCAAATCCCGCGCAATGCTGAGGCCAAGGCCGCTGCCGCCTTCGTTGGTGCTTCCGGCAAAGGGTTCGAACAGATGGTCACGGGCGGCATCGGAAATGCCGGGACCGTCATCCATCACATCGATCGTAACAATTGGGCCGGCGCGATTCGCCTCTATGCGCACGGTTCCGGCGTCTTTCATGGCCTGCACCGCATTGCGCCCCAGATTTTGTATGATGCGGAAAATATGGTCCGGGTCGGCGTCAATTTCCAGATCTGCGGGCACAGCGTTCAGCCAGCGAATATGCGTGTGCGGCGGGTGGCAGATACTGGCGCCAATTTCAGCGAGCAGGGGAGATAGTTCAAAAAGCAGACGGCGAGGGGATTTTTCGCGCGCCCCGCCATACGTCAAAGTATCCGTACACAGATCAATAGCGCGGCCCACAGAACCGATCAGGCCGGGCGTCAGACGCCGGACATTGGGATCATCCACCGTCAGCAGCCGATCCGACATCATCTGCACATTGGCGAGGATGTTTCGTAGATCGTGATTGATTTTACTTACCGCTGTGCCAAGCTCTGCCAAGCGGGCTTTCTGTTTCAGGGATTGCCGCACGGTGGTTTGCATGTCAGCCAGTTCGCGTTCCGCCACGCCAATTTCATCGCGGCGGTCTGAGGGTTTGATTTCATGCCGCGTGTCTTCGGGGTGCTTGCGAAAACCTACCATGCTTTCGGTCAGTACCCGGATCGGCCGCACCATCAAAAAATGCAGGGTGAAATAAATCAGCGCCGCAGTGATGAGTGAGATCAGCAGGGACAGGCCCGCGACATTCCAGGAATAATCGATCATGGCCTGGCGCAACGGGCGTTCACGCATCACGATGTCAATAATGTCGCCGCCGCCATGGGCAGGGGCGTTCATCGCCCGGATATACCGGTGATCGCCGACGCGCAAAGTGGTGAAGGCGTCAATGATCGCATCCAGCGGGCCGACATTGCGCAAGTCAAAATGCGCATCGATGTTTGCAGGCAAATCCCCGGCCAGCAGCAGAAAGCGTACACTGTCCCGGCGCAGCGCCACCGCCAATACGTCGGCATTGGTCAGCAGCTCCGCCTCAAGATATAGCGGCAGGGTATTGTTCTGGGCCGCCTCCACTGCGAGGCTGGCGATCTGCGCCCCCGCGATCTTGTTGTTCAGATATTGCAGCCGGAAATAGGCAATGGAGGGCACATAGATCATCACCGACGATAGCAGGATAAAGGCGATGGTTAAAACCATCAGCCGTCCTGACAGGCCAATCCTTGGGCGCAGAACTTCACGCATGCCGCAATCTATCGTCCATATAGACCCATTGTTCATGTATATGGCATATGATGTTGTATTGGCTTTATGGGCCCTTTCATTGCTAATATGACACAGAATCTGTTCCGCCACTATGGCTGGATGGGCAGGTAAAACCAAACCAGAAGGTATAGGTGTGCGGCGGGCAATCTGCGCGCCGCTACTGATAAAGTGATTCCACATTTCCAATAATCAGCATAAGCGCATGAGCATAATCCGGCACTGGCTTTGGGGGCTTGCGGCGGCGGCCTTTGTTCCCATTATCGTGTTCGGGGCCAATGGCACGGTTATTTTGCTGGCGCTGGCGGCGCTGGCGGTTCCTGGATTTTGGGCCTGGCGCGATGCGATTTATGATCTTGCCAAAAATCCTGTTGGCTGGGCTTTGGGCGGGCTGCTGTGTGTCGCAACGCTCAGCCTGGTGTGGGCGCCAGCGCCTGAAGTCGCGACGGATAAGTTATTGCGGCTGGCGATTTTATGGCTTGGCGCATGTGCTGCACTGGCGGCGGTGCGTAATGCCGATACTGACATCATCAAATGGCTGGTGCGTCTGTTACCGGCCGGCATCTGTCTGGCATTGATCCTGTACTGGGTTGAGCTTGCCACGCAGGCGCGGATCGTCACCCTGATCACCGGCTTGCAGGCGGTCATGCAGGCGCGTTTTCCCACGCCGCAGGAACAGGAAGCCTTCCGTCTGATTTATGGTTTTGGCGCCATCAGCCGCGGGGCAGGGCTGCTGGCGCTTTTTGTGTGGCCCGCCATGGCCTGCTGCATGGTTCTGTTCCCGGCAAAAGGCAAATGGCTGGCAGCGGTTTTAGGTGTTGCCGTTTTTGTAACGATATTTTCATTGCCGATGCAGGCGGCGCCATTGGCGATGCTGGCGGGGGCTTTAGCCTATCTCTGGGCCTGGTATGCGCCGCAGCGCGCGCCGCGTTTGATGGCCGCAGCGGCCATCGTGCTTATCGCTGTCATGCCGCTTATTTCGTATCATGTGTCCCGGCCCGAAGTGGTGGGAATCGAGAAACATACGCTGCCCGGGTCGTGGCAGCACCGGGTGGAAATCTGGCATTTTGTGGCGGAAAAAATTGCGGTCAAGCCGCTGCTGGGCTGGGGCTTTGACGCTTCGCGCAATATTGACGGCGGTCAGACGCAGTTTGTGCTGGAACAGCCTGATGGCAGCGAGGTTATTTATCCCGGCATTGGTTTGTTGCCGCTGCATCCGCATAACGGCGTTCTGCAGGTATGGCTGGAAATGGGCGCGATCGGCGCGCTGATGGTGATGCTGCTTCTCTATGGGATGGGGCAGAGTCTGGCGGCAATCGCTACGGATCATGGCCGGATTGCGGGCGCCATGGCCACCGCCAGTACCGCCAGTGCATTGTGCGTTGGGTTGCTCAGTTTTGGGCAGTGGCAAAGCTGGTGGCAGGCCAGCCTGTGGATTGCCGCGGCGCTTTGTCTGGGCGTGTTGCGCGCGCCTAATCCTCGTTGAAACGCAGGCCGGAAGCCGCGGACGTTTTTGTGCGCGTTCCGGTATCCCGGCTTAGCCCCTGGGCGGCAAGCTTGCCGAGATATTCCGTCCATAATTTTTTCTGGTCCTGGCCCATTTCATAAAAATAGGCCCAGCTGTACAGCCCGGTGTCATGGCCATCATCAAAATGAATGCGCAGCGCATAATTTCCAACCGGATCAAGCCGGGTAATCGCGACATCGCGCTTGCCGGCCACGGTGACTTCCTGGCCTGGGCCATGCCCTTTCACCTCGGCGCTTGGGCTGTGCACACGCAGAAATTCTGCGCTAAACCGGAAACTGCTGGCGTCATCAAAGCTGATCTCCAGCAGGTTTTCCGCCTGTTTCAGTTTCACTTCCACGGGCCATGCGGGTGTGCTGCTCATTTGACGCCGGCATCCGTCAGGGCGCGGGCTTCGTCCGGCAGCATGATGGGTATGCCGTCGCGGATCGGATAGGCAAGCCCCGCCTTGCGGCTGATCAGTTCGTTCGCCGCCGCATCATATTCCAATGTGGATTTGGTCAGTGGACAGACTAATATTTCCAGCAGTTTGGGATCGACCTTATGGCTGGCGCGTTCGTTATTATCCAGCATGGCGCTTGTCCTTTCGCACAAAAATTTTATTGCAGTGTTGTGTCTGGCGGCGGCGATGTTCCGGCCACAGCCATCTGAAGCAGCGTCATCAGGGTTGTGGCGCGTTCCTGCAGGTTTTGCGCCTCCAGCAGCGCCTGTTTCTCTGGCAATTCAAACGGGCAGTTCATTGCCAGCATATTCACCAGATCTTCCGTTGGCGTATTTTCGATCGCCTTCCAGTCTGCGGAAAGCTGCTGCTGTTCCAGATAGCGTTTCAGGTCTGCAAGCAATGCAGGGCGGTCCATCTGGCCGGCATTTCCGGGCGCAAGATCACCGGCATAGGGCGTAAAATCTGCCACCACCTGACGGTAGAGCGTCGTCACAGGCAATTCTTCGCGCACGAGAAAACGGCAAATCCCGTTCAGGATAATATGATAGCGTCCATCACCGGTTTCGCGGAACGAAACCAGCCGACCAAGGCACCCGACATTATAAAGCCTGGGGCGGTCCAGGCCGCTGATGCCCATAGGCGCTGCGCCAGGGGGCTGTTCACTGTGAGGCTGGATCATGCCAACAACCCGGTCATGGGCCAGCGCGTCATCGATCATTGCGAGATAACGGGGTTCAAAAATATTCAGGGGTAGTTGGCTGCCTGGCAACAGCAACGCCCGCGCCAGCGGAAAAACCGCGAAACGTTGCGGCAGTGAACTTACGTCAAGATAATTCCGGGGCTGACGCATTTTTTGAACCGTGTTTTATGAAAACAGAATTGCGGACAGCTTGCGCCGGGCGTTCATGGTGACCGGGTCTTCGGGGCCAAGTATCTCGAAAAGGCGTACCAATTGTTTGCGCGCCGCCTCTTCATTCCATTTACGGTCCTTGCGGATAATTTCAAGCAGATGGTCGGCGGCGGTTTCATTGTCGCCTTTTGCCGCCAGCCCGACGGCCAGATCAAACCGGGACTGGTGATCGGCGGGATTGCTTGCCAGTGCGGCTTCCAGTGCGGCCAGATCCCCCACATTCTGTGATGTTTCGGCCAATTCCAGTGTAGCGCGTACGGCCACGATCTCGGTATGGTTTTCTTCGGCGGGCGGCGTCAGCGCCAGGATCTGGCGCGCGCCCTCCAGATTACCGGCCTGCAGGTTGCACCGCGCCAGTCCGGCAATCGCCATGGGACTGGTAGCATCTTCCTGTAAAATCTGGCCATAGGCCTGGGCGGCGGCGGCAAAATCGCCTGTGGCAAAGGCCTGGGCGGCGGCTTCCAGCAACTGGTCGGTTTGCGATGGGCCACCCGGCCCGGCCACGCGGTCAATCAGGGCGCGTATCTGGCTTTCCGGCTGATTGCCGACAAATCCATCTACCGGCTGGCCCTTATCGAAAACAAATACGGCCGGAATGGATTGAATGCGCAATTGCTGGGCAATCTGCTGGTTTTCGTCAATATTGACCTTGACCAGCGCGACCCGGCCTCCGGCGGCTTTAACGGATTTTTCCAGGATTGGGGTAAGCTGCTTGCAGGGGCCGCACCAGGGTGCCCAGAAATCCACAAGAATTGGCCGTTTCATGGATGCCTCAATCACATCCTGAACAAAACTTTCGATGCCGCTGTCTCTGATCAATCCGGCTTCGTCAGCCTTTATCGCATTCCCG
>DAIOWE010000039.1:12745-20097 GCA_036758605.1 Pseudomonadota bacterium
TTCGATGCCGCTGTCTCTGATCAATCCGGCTTCGTCAGCCTTTATCGCATTCCCGTCCGTAATCGGTTCCATTCGTCGCGCTCTTTCCTGATGGTTGCCGCCAGCAATTTTTATAAGTGGAGGTTAACTCTTTTTATCCTTCTGTGACAGCATTGTGCAATGGGCTGCTTGCCATCATATCTGTAACGGGTAAGTAGGGGCATTTCAGGAATTCAGGCATGATCTCTCGTCTTCTACGGTTCATTACATTTCCGGCTCTGCTGCTGGCGGGATTGCCCGCGCATGCCGTTGAAGCGGCGGATGCGCTACAATCGGCGGCCAGTGAGCCCGGGAATTACGCTTTCAGCATTACACCGGGCGCGCGTTTTCGCGATTGCGAAAAATGTCCTGAAATGATTGTGCTGCCACCCGGTCAATTTCGAATGGGATCCCCCGAAGGGGAGCGCGGGCGAAGCAGTGATGAAGGCCCAATGCATGAAGTGACACTGGAAAGAGCATTCGCAATTGGCCGGTATGAAATCACGATTGCAGAGTGGCAGGCCTGCGTGGACGCCAACGCATGCGGCGCGATACCGGATGACCGCAGGGGCGGCAGAAATAACCGGCCGGTTACAAATGTAAGCTGGCACGACGCACAGCAATATACGCAATGGCTGAGTACGCTAACCGGCAAACAATATCGCCTGCCGTCAGAGTCCGAATGGGAATATGCAGCGCGCAGCGGAACAGATACGCCGCATTATTGGGCAGAGCATCGCGCCGCATGCCCCTTTGCCAATGTCTATGACATTTCAGGTCAGCGTGTGCATCAGTTTGACTGGCTGCATTTCGAATGCATTGACGCCAATCCCACGACGGCGCCTGTGGGGGGGTATCTGGCCAATAATTTTGGTCTGCACGATATGCTGGGCAATGTCTGGGAATGGGTTGAGGATTGCTGGAATGACAGCTACGCCGGTGCGCCTGCCGATGGTCAGCCCCGGTTAAAGGGGGATTGCAAACGGCATGTGGTGCGGGGCGGTTCCTGGAAGAATGTTTTCTGGGCAACACGATCTGCATTCAGGGGCTGGCAGGGAGAAAATGACAAAACCAACGCCAACGGATTTCGTGTCGCCCGCTTCAGTCAGTAGTTTTCAGCCAGCAGCTTCCGGTCAGTAGCCCGGTGTATAAACCGCGCCCCGCAAGCTGGCGGCCCGGCAACGGTTTATCACGCGCCAGCCGCCACCCCATTCAGCGGATCACGCCTCCAACCCGGAACATCGCCCACCGGAAAAAGGGAAGGCTACAGCAATTCCAGACTTTCTGCCTGTGGGCCCTTCTGGCCCTGGCTGGTGGACACCCGCACCCGCTGACCTTCCATCAGGGAATTCACACCGGCGCGTTCCACGACAGAGATGTGCAGGAAGATATCCTTGCCGCCACTGTCAGGCTGAACGAAGCCGAAGCCTTTGGCGGGGTTAAACCATTTCACGATGCCTTCGGCGGACCCGGTGGCAACGCCGCCGCCCCCACCTCCGCCGCTGCCGCCACGCGGACCGGCTCCACCACCGCCGCCACCGCCACCGGATGAAGATGGCGCCGATCTGGGCGCATCCTTAACGGAAAAGATGTTTTCAATCTGGGGACCTTTCCGTCCCTGGCCTACCTCGCATTCGATCATCGTTCCTTCGCCCAGGCTGGCGTAACCGGCGCGTTCAACAACCGAGATATGCAGAAAGGCGTCGGGGGTGCCATCCTCGAAAGTAACAAAACCGAACCCCTTGGCGGGGTTGAACCATTTAACAGTAGCGTTCGTCATGTGCACAAAATCCAAGCAAAAAGGGTGACCGTTCCATACAGTAGTAGAATTTTTTACGCTACGTATAGCTTTTTTTAAAGCTTCGTGAATTTCTTTGCGGTGCTATTCGCAGATGAGGCAAACGCATGGGGTATAAATTCCGGTATTGATCTCAGGAAGATAGCAGCTCTGCGGGCTGATACGGGGATACCCTGCTGATCGCATGGCGGGTTTTTTCCCAGTAAAACGGGTTATCGGCCAGTTGCCACAAAGCCCGAAGCGATGCAACCATGGTCAGGCCCCAATAAAATGGCGTCAGGGCGATATCCCCCAGCAGGTCATAATGATTACGGCCGATTGCCCCCGCCATGGCGCTGATCGCGGTGACGGATATCCCCATGATGAAAACACTCTCATTCAGTTTCGTGAGCATTTCAGGCGCCATCGGTCCACATGCGCATATGCCGATAATAAAAATCAGCACGGCCGCCGGCATCGCCAGCGCCAGCGCAACAGTGCCGCCTACAAACATCTGAAACCCCACAAAGGCTCCCGTCCCCAATTGACGCCATAGCAAAAACGGCCTGCGCATATGCACCAGCCAGGTCAGCATATAGCCTTTCAGCCAGCGGGTGCGCTGGCGCAGCCAGTTGCCGTGCTGGCAATTGGCCTCTTCCATGGTGGTTGAATCCAGTACCGCGCAAGCATAGCCGCTGCGCGCCAGGCGCAGGCCCAGATCGGCGTCCTCTGTTACATTATAGGCGTCCCATCCACCCAGTTGACGCAGTATGCAGGTGCGAAAATGGTTCGACGTGCCGCCAAGCGGGATCGGCAGCCCCAGCGCCTGCAATCCTGGCAGCAGCCAGTCAAACCACATGCTGTATTCCAGGGTGAATTGCCGCGTCAGCCAGTTCTCGCGCGGATTATAATAATTCAGCCGCGCCTGCAGGCAGGCCAGTTGCGGCCCGCCCGCCTGGAACGCTGCCACCGCCTTGCGCAATTGATCCGTATCAGGAATATCCTCGGCGTCATAAATCACCACATGCGCGCCGCGCGCAGAAGCCAGCGCATAATTACAGGCCTTGGGTTTGGTGCGCGGGGCCAGCGCCGGCACGCGCAGCACTTCGAATTGTGCAGGAAGATCAAGCTTTTGAATGGCCGCAAACGTATCCCCATCATCGGCTTCGAGAACAAGTTTGATATCCAGACGGTCAGCCGGATAGTCCAGCCGGGTCAGGGCGGCCACCAGTTGCGGCACACTGCCCGGTTCACGATATAATGGCACAAGCAGGGTATAGACCGGTAATCCGGCATCGCCGGGCGTCATGTGCTCAGGTACAGCGGTGCGGACGTGCCAGGCTGCATACACGCCCGCCACAAGCAATACACAGCGAAACAGCGCAACAAATGTAAAGAGGACGGCCAATGCCCATCCAAGCATCAGAACGGATGTGCGCGGCGCGATCAGAACCATGGCGGATAACAGCAGCAATATCGCAAACAGGCTCCAGCGTTGGGCGGCGCTGATCCCGGAATGGGCGCTGAACTGGGGCTGTTCCCAGGCCAGCCGCCAGGCGGCGTTTTCGGCCAGGGCAAGCGGGTCTTCGGGATAATCAGCAGCAGATTGCCGGTAATGAAATTCCGCCATGTCAAATTTCCCCCCGCACTTTTTATTATAGTTAATTTCAAGTGAAACAGGGTTTTTGCGGCCTGGCAATAATAATTAGCAATTATTAGCTGGGCGGCGCCGCGGGGTGCATGAGGTCATGCTCCTGACCGTGCCTAGTGTTACGCAGCCTTTTGGGGGCGGCGGTTTATGTCGGCACGATTTTATTGTTATGGCTGGCCGCCAGAAAACCACCGGGTGCGGAACGGGCATTGAAGCGCGTGATTGGAAGCCGTCTGTAAGTTAGCGCGATGTTCTGTCTGGAAATATTCCACAGGATTCCGGTTTGGCCATGGATGGCTGTCGTGTTAACCTGCCCCAATAATAAAAGCAGGGGCTGGAGCAATGCGGTTTGCGATTTTTGGCGCGGGCGGAATGGGGGCCTATTTCGGGGCGAAGCTGGCGCTTGCAGGCCATGATGTGGCCTTTGTTGCGCGTGGGCAAACGCTGGCGGCGCTGCAATCCGGGGGGCTGCGTGTTGAATCCCCCGATGGCGATTTCGCCCTGACGCAGGTGCGCGCAGGCAATGACGCCCCCGCTATCGGTCCGGTTGACGCCGTTCTGTTCTGTGTAAAACTCTATGATGTGGCGGGGGCCAAGCCCCTGTTGGCGTCCCTGCTGGGGCCGCAAACCTTTGTGCTTACCCTGCAGAATGGCGTCGAGGTGGTGGACATGCTGGCCCCGGAAATAGACCGCGGCAGGATATTGCCCGGTGCGTCCTATGTTTCCGCCAACATTGTTGAACCCGGCCTGATCCGCCATGTGGGCGCCACGGGCCATATTGATTTCGGCGAACTGGACGGCAAGCTTAGCCCGCGCGCCCAGGCATTGATGGATGCGTTTGGCGACACCAATGTCGAGGCCCGCTTCAATGCGGACATTACCGCCAGCCTGTGGACAAAATTTGTGCTGGTGGCGGGTTATTCCGGAGTCATGGCGCTGACGCGCGCGCCCATGGGCGTGGTGCGCGCTGAACCTGCGACACTCAATCTTCTGCGGGAGGCGTTGCGCGAGGCCGAGGCGGTTGCCCATGCGATGGGAATCAATATTCCAGAGGGGCATAGCGATGCGCTGGTGCGCAGAACACAGGGCATGGCGCCGGAATTAAAGCCTTCTTTATTGGAAGACCTGGAGCATGGCCGCCGGCTGGAAGTGGACTGGCTTTCGGGTGGCGTGGTGCGGCTGGGCGAAAAAGCGGGCGTGCCAACGCCCGTGCACCGGGTTATTCACGCAGCGTTAAAACCCTATGCGAACGGCGCTTGAAAATATCCTAGAACCGCGAATGCGTGACGGCGCGTGGTTTGCCGCCGCTGTCGTGCTGGGCGTTGTGTGGGGCTTCAGTGTGGCGCCTGTGCATTTGCCGTCTGAGGCGGTTGCCGGAACGGGCCTTGAACTTCTTGGCTGGATGCTGGTGGCGGTTTTGTGCCTGTGTATGGCCATCCTGGCCTGGATATTTATGTCCCGGAACGGTGACAAAACGTTTGATACGGTGTTGCCGCAACCTGCGCCCCTAACTGTTTCGGCATTTTCATCAGAAGCCACGCCGTCTGCGCCACAGGCGGAGTCCATGCCACAGGCCCAGCCCCCTGAAATCAAGGATCCGTTTCTGGCGGCGCTGGATTATCTGGGCCACGCGCAGGCAACGGTGCGCATTGGCGGCATTCTGGCGCTGGAGAGATGGGGGCGTCAGGGTGGGGATTTGCAGCCCTGTGTTGGAACATTGACGGCCTATGTGCAGCAATGGACGGGTGCGGATGTCGAAATTCACAAAAAGCGGCCCGGCTTTGACGTGGTGGCGGCGCTGGCAGTGCTCACACGGCTGCTGCCGTCTGGCGATCCGATGCGCAATCTTGCGGATCTGCGGCGCACGCATCTGGCGGGCCTGGAATTGCCCGATGCGGATTTGTCGCGCTTTCATCTGGAGCATGCGAACCTGTCAGGCGCAGATTTGCGCGGCGCAAATTTCAGCGGCGTAAATTTCCGCGGTGCAGATTTGCGCGGCGCACTGCTTTCGGGCGCGGTATTTGCGGGGGCCAGTCTGCGCGGCGCAGATTTAACCGGCGCGGTGCTTTCGGATGATGAATTCGGCGCGGCGGATTTATCCATGACCGGAAATATTTCAGCAGCGCAATTGGCGCATATACGCTATCTCCCGGCCTGCCCGCCGCGCTTGCCCGCAGGCATGCGTTTGCCAAACCAGAATATGGCGGTCGCTGTCTAACGAAATTTCATCTAACCATCTCATTCCCGTAACAGTCGCTAACTAGAACTTAATTCATGGTCCACATGGGTCCATTGGAATTAATGATAGTTGGAGGATTTCACAATGCGCCAGATTAAAAACTTTAAGGCACTGGAAAAGGTGCCGGCCGCCTCACCGGCATTCGCGGACAGGTTTGATATGTTTACGCCATTGGCGAATTCTGTTGCAGCCGGTTCGTTGCCAGAAGACAAGCCATTTGAGCTTTCCAATCCAAATTTCAGGCAAATAACACTCAACGCCAATGATCTCGGGCCGCAAAACGGCGGCGTAAAACTGGGTGACAACTGGGACATGAATACGCTGAACGAAACCGGCCCCAATGCGGGTAGCTTTCTGTTCACGCCGTATGAAACCGGAGCCGCCGGGGTGCGCCGCCTGAATGTTGCTACCGGAGAAGCCGAAACCATCGTTGCGGAAGGCACGCAGGGCTTCGTCGCGGGCGACGCCTCACTCTGGACGCCATTCGGCACCTATCTGACGGCCGAAGAATCCTGGGGTGCGGGCAGCACCAAGGGCCGCCTGTTTGAATTGACCAATCCTCTGGCGGATGCGGGCTCAACCGACTTTGTGGCGCGCACCATTCTGCCGCGCGTCTCACACGAAGGCCTGGCGTTTGATGCTGACAATAATTTGTATTTCATCGACGAGTTCAACAGCGGCAGCATCTACAAATATGTGTCGTCCACGCCCACAGACGGCAGCACTTTTTTTGACGAAGGCGAGACCTTCGTGCTGAAAGTGGGCACAGGTGGCAACAATGATGCGCTTGGCGCCGCCACCTGGGTAAAAATCGCCAATAGCGACGGAAGTGCCGTGAATGCGGCGGCGAATGTGACCATTGACGGGCAAACCTATGTTGATGGACGCCTCGCGGCCGATCTGGCCGGCGGCAGTGCCTATAACCGTCCGGAAGATCTTGTAATCAAGACCGTGGACGGCCAGCAAAAATTGTACTTCGCCGCCACTGCGTCCAGCACCGATGGCGCGGGTGCGGTTTACGCCATTGGCCTGACCCATGCAGCCAATGCAAACGTCACCCTGTTCGCCAATAGGGACACGCTCAAGATTGGCACTGGAGCCGCGGTAGGCCTTGAGTTCAAGAACCCCGACAATCTGGCGATAGACAGCTTTGGCAACATTTATATCGTCGAGGATCAGCCGGGCGGTGCTGCTGATATCTGGTTCGCCTATGATAACAATTTTGACGGCGTTGCTGAAGCAGTTGGCCGCTGGGCGTCGCTATCCACGGAGGGTGCGGAACCGACCGGTCTGTATTTCGATCCGTTCCGCCCCAATGTGGCTTATGTGAATGTGCAGCATGCCAACAGCGATGTTGACCGCACGATCATCATTGAGTCTGTTCAGGAACTGGTGACGCTTGGCATTCCCGCGGGGACGCACTGGGATAATTTGGGGGGCTGACGAAACCCCGCCGCGCCTGAATATTCTCAATTTGAAAATTCAAACCCCGCATGCAGCAATGGATGCGGGGTTTGCTTTGCCCAAGACTATCATATCTTACGCCGTGTCTTTGGGCGCCAGCAGCAGATAGGTTACTGGCGTCACCACCCGTGACAGGAATGTTGAGGAGATCAGGCCGCCAATAATTACAATCGCCAGCGGCGCATACAGCCCCGATCCCGACA
>DAIOWE010000040.1:0-12279 GCA_036758605.1 Pseudomonadota bacterium
GATGCAGCATCGCCACCTCATAGCCACGCGCGATTAATCCATTCACCAAATAAGGACCGGTTGGTCCTGTTCCGCCGATTACCAAAGCTTTCATTTGCCCTCCTCGAACTCCATGAAATATAATTATAATTATAAGAGACATGGCCACGAAACGCCATGCCGGAAAAGGGAGCCCCAGGATGAAACACAGACTGATATCGGCCGATGGGCATATCGACTTTCCATTGATGCCGGAAAATCTGTGGCGTGACAATGCGCCCGCAGAATTGAAAGACCGCATGCCGCGCATTGTCGAACGCAAGGGCAGCCGCATATGGGAATCTGCCACGGGCACATCGCTGGGGCTTGCCGGTGGCATGGGGTCGGGCGGCAGACGCTATCAGCCGGGGCAAATTCACCGTTCCGACCGCATGGCGGAGCAGGGGCTGTATGCGGATCAGGATAAGGGCATCATGCGTCCGGCAGATCCGCATTTGCGTGTCAGGGATCAGGATCTGGATGGTGTGTCCGGCGAAGTACTGTATGGCATTCTGGGCGCCGCCAACAAGCTGGTTGATCCCGATGTGGTGAAATGTGTGGTGCGTACCTATAATCAGTGGTTGTCCGATTTCTGCAAGGCGGCGCCGGGCCGTTTTGCAGGTGTCGGCTGCATCTCTGGCGGTACGCCGGAGGAATCGGCGCAGGAAATCCGCCGCATAGCTACGCTTGGCCTGAAAGGCGCGGAACTGGGGCTTGCCGGAGATATGTTGCCGCTTTGGCACAGTGATTGGGAGCCAGTCTGGAAAGCATCTGCTGACACTGGTGTGCCGGTGCATTTCCACACCATCGGCCCAAAACTGGACGAGCGCTGGTACAATGATCCGAAAACCCGCCGGCCCTGGTTTGCGACGCATATGACCGGGTTTCAAATCCCGATGCTCAGCATTCTGGCGGCGATCATCTTTGGCGGCGCACTGGAGCGTTATAAAAACCTGAAAGTGGTAATCGCCGAATCCGGCATTGGCTGGATCCCCTATGTGCTGGAGCGCATGGATTATGAATGGGAAGATCAGTTCAAGGATGTGGTGCCCCGCCCGCCCAGCGAGTACTGGTACGGCCACATGTATGCGACATTTCAGATCGACCGTGTTGGCATTGAAAATGTAAAACGCATCGGCGAGGATAATATCATGTGGGGTAATGATTTTCCGCACCCGGATGGAATCTGGCCCGATAGCCGGGCGTCGCTGACTGAACAACTTGCGGGTGTTGACGATAAAATCATACGCAAGATAACCCATGATAACGCGGCGAAACTGTACGGCTTCGCGACATCATAATGTACTGCATGGGAATGGTTGAGTTTTGTACTCATGTTGAATGATACTCTTCCCATGTCAGAAATAGATTCATCTGTAACCAGTGGTGAGGCGGTTTGCCAGATCCTGGCTGAATTGCTTGACGATCTCATTATGAACGCGCCTGGCGCGCTTATGGCGGCAGATATTGAATATCTGCATAAATACCGGGTTGCCATACGCCGCATGCGCGTGCTTGTGGGCCAATTCAAAGATATAATGCCTGCTGAAGACGCGGTGTATTTTTCCGGAGAATTGCGCTGGCTGGGACAAATGACCAGCCCGCTGCGTGACGCTGACACCTTTTTGGCGGCGTTTGATAAATATCGCGGCTGGTTACCCGAGGAGTTGCAATCTTCTCTACAGCCATTTCAGGAATATTTGCGGAAAAACCAAAAAGATGAACAGGAAAAATTTATACGGGCGCTGATGGATAACCGCTACTCACTATTCATTGCCAGCGCGCGCGCCTTTGTGGCGAAAGGCCATGCGGATTGGAACAATCAGGCATGGTCAATATACATAGACCGGGCGGGAGCAAAAATCTGGCGTATCTACAAAAAAATGTTGCGCCGGGGACGCAAAATTGACTCCTCCTCTCCGGCGTCTGCCCTGCATGAGCTACGCAAAGATGGCAAGAAACTGCGTTACCTGATCGGGTTTTTTGAAAAGATATCGCCAGCGCACATATCCCCCGGTTTGTCGAAGCAGATGCGCCGCTTCCAAACCATTCTTGGCGATCATCAGGATTTTGAGGTGCAGGCAGAAACGCTGATGCTGTTTTGCAAGCAGTTGATGCTGGATGATACTGCTTCACATCACACTTGTCTGGCGACTGGCATACTGATCGGCCGTCTGAATGCACACCAGGCCGGGGCGCGCGCCAAATTTGAAGCCAGCTATAATGAGTTTTCCAGAAAACGAAACAGAGCAGAGTTCCGGGAGTTATATAAAAAAGCTGGATCTGAGCAGGCCGCAATTATTTGAGTTTCTTATGCAAACGAAATGCGCGCTGTACCGACTTATGGATTCCCTCCTGTAAACACAGGGCTTCAGATTCCTGTAGCGAAAACCAGCCTGATATGTCGTGTTCATTGCTCAATCTTGTATTCGCTGTTGAATCGGCCAGTTTGCAGATATGGCTGACCAGGAACACATCTGTTTTATTTGGACGCCTGCGTATCCAGCGATGCAATAGCTTGCCTGGTTTAACGGTTAGGCCGGTTTCTTCCAGAACTTCCCGTACAAGACATTGTTTGGGATTTTCATCGATGCTCAAGCGGCCACCGGGAATATCCCATTCACCACTGGGCTTGCGCAACAACAACACCCTGTCATCCAGAAAAATGACCCCCTTTATGGAGACGTAAAACTGTGCGTCCTGCCGCTGCAAGGGGCCACTCCTCAGGTTTTTAATAATTATCTGTTAAAAGGTCTGCGCAATCCATATGCAATGTCGCGGTCATCCGAATGATTGCATTTACGCAGATAGTTAACATTTTATTCGCAATTTCCTGATCAACTAAGGTTATAGAAATATGACGCGGGCGTGAGACGGTATGAATCCTAATCATCAAAGCATCGAGCTTGAAATATTGCGTATGTATGTTGAGGCGCGGCTGCGCAACATCCCATTGCAAATTTTCATGCTTGTATCAGTTTTTAGCGTTATAGCCTTTCTTCAACCTGTGTGGGAGGCGGCCTTATGGATGGCGGCGGGTCTGTCTATAACAGGTCTAGGATGGATATTTTATCCGCGCTTTCTGTCAAAGTCTCTTACCGCTGCTGATTATCAGGGCTGGTTAATCACAATCATCGTGCACAGGGTTTTTATCGGTTTTGTCCTGTGCAGCCTGGTTTTTTGGGCCTGGAATCCCGAATTTCCCGCTGGTAATTTAATGCTTGTTTTGCTGATTGCCTTGCAAATTCCGCTTTCCGCCATGACAGGGGCGGTCGTGCTGCCTGTCTTTTATTTCGAGCAGATCTTCGCAGCCGCTGCCGTTGCATATGGTTCATGGATTTTGACGGCTCAGTGGGGCCATCTGGAAGTTATGGTCCCGGTTGGTTATTACCTGGTCGCCAGCATGACTTTCCCGATCCAGGTAAATCGGAGTATACGAGAGATGCTGAACCTGCAATTTGGTTTACAGGAAGCGACTGCTGCGGCCGAAGCAGCAAATCAGGCGAAAAGCCGTTTCCTGTCAACTATGAGCCATGAAATTCGCACTCCGCTGAATTCAGTCATTGGTATGAACGGGTTGCTACTGGATTCACCATTGACAGCTGAGCAGAATAAATACGCTCTTGCAGCCAAGAATGCCGGCACCCATCTGCTGCATCTGATCAACGATATTCTTGATTACAGCAAACTTGAGGCAACTCATATAGAGTTGGAAATAATTGATTTTGATCTGATCAAGGAACTGGAATCAGCAATCAGCATAATCGGTGTTGAAGCCAATGCAAAAGGTGTGGCGCTGAATTATGAGATTCTTGACGGTGTGCCGCCTTATTTACGCGGCGACCTGGCCCGTTTACGTCAGGTGATCTTTAATCTGCTGGCCAACGCAGTTAAATTTACGGAAGAGGGATCGGTACGTCTTGTAATATCCCGGATAGCGGATCAGGGCAATGCAGGTTCAAATATTGCCTGGCTGCGGGCGGAAATTATTGATACCGGAATAGGAATCGCCCCAGACAAAATCGTGCTGTTATTTCAGGATTTTACCCAGGCTGATACATCGACGACCCGGCGTTTTGGTGGCACGGGGCTGGGGCTTGCCATCAGCAAGCGCATTGTTGAATTGATGTCAGGCGAGATTGGCGTGGAAAGCAAACCAGGCGCGGGGAGTACCTTCTGGTTCACGGTGCCTTTGGAAATCACTCAGAAGACGGTATCTGAGGATGCATCAGAAATTGTTCTGGCGCCCCATATACCAGAAGATACGATGATGCTAAGCATTCTCGTGGCCGAGGATAATCCAGGTAATCAGTTTTTGATCCGTACGCTGCTGGAAAAATTTAACTACGTTTGCACCATCGCAAACAACGGACAGGAAGCGTTGGAAGCCGTGGCTGGCGGCGGAAAGTATGATCTGGTGTTGATGGACATGCAGATGCCGGTAATGGATGGTATTGACGCTACCCATGCGATCCGGGCCTTGCCGGGATCTTTGGGTAAAATGCCAATTATAGCCTTAACAGCCGATGCCATGACTGGAGTGCGCGATAAGGTTCTCAGCGCGGGCATGAATGACTATTTAAGCAAGCCAATTGACGTCCGTGCACTGAGTAAAGCACTTGAGCATTGGGGCAATATTTCGCGTCAGCAAAGCCTGTGCGATTTAGAGGCTTTTGAAAACAACACCGGAATTGTCACCCCGGCATTGATCGATGAATCGGTTCTGAATTCCATGGCCGAGGTGCTGGGCGAACAAAAGACGGCTGAATTACTGAATGAATTCTGGCCGACAGTGGAAGAAAAAATGTTTGAGCTTCGTCAGGCCCTTAATGCAAAAAACGAAAGCAGAATTTTGGCGCTTGCCCATGAACTGAAAGGTTCGGCGGGGAATTTTGGTGGTCTGAGGCTCTCGCGCATCGCCGCGAAACTTGAGAAAGATGTATGTGACCCTATCCGTGCAGCCCAGCACATTGAGAGCATGTCGGAAACGGCGATAGAAACCCAGCGCCAGGCAATGGCCTATTTCAAGTCAGGAAAGGCGGCCTAAACCGCTAAATTAGCGGTTTAGTTCCTTCATGGCGTCGTCCAGCCCGCCCAGTGTCAGCGGATACATGCGGTGCGACATTAACTGTTCAACCACCTGGATTGATGGCGTGTATTCCCAGTGCTTCTTGGCAACCGGGTTTAGCCAGACGGCTTTCGGGTAGATATCCAGCACACGCTGATACCAGACCTCACCGGCCTCTTCGTTCCAGTGCTCAACACTACCACCCGGATAGGTGATTTCGTATGGGCTCATGGTCGCATCGCCGACAAAGATAACCTTATAGTCGGAACCGTACTTGTTCAGCACATCCCAGGTCGGTATTTTTTCGTTGTGGCGGCGGCGGTTGTCTTTCCACAGATGCTCGTACAGGCAATTATGAAAATAGAAATATTCCATATGCTTGAATTCTGTCCGCGCCGCAGAGAACAATTCCTCGCAGGTGCGAATATGCGCGTCCATAGAGCCGCCAATATCAAAGAAAATCAGCACTTTGATCTTGTTGCGGCGCTCGGCTTCCATCTTGATGTCAAGATAACCATTGCGTGCGGTGTCACGGATCGTGCCCGGTAGATCAAGTTGATCCTGGGCGCCCTCGCGGGCAAAACGGCGCAGGCGGCGCAATGCTACTTTGATATTGCGTGTGCCAAGCTCAACCGAATCATCCAGATTTTTATATTCGCGCTTGTCCCAAACTTTAACGGCGCGCCCATGCCGCCCCTGTTTCTGGCCGATGCGCACGCCTTCGGGATTATAACCGTCAGCGCCAAAGGGTGAGGTGCCGCCGGTGCCGATGGCCTTGTTCCCGCCTTCATGCTTTTTCTTCTGCTCCTCAAGACGCTGCTTCAGCATCTCCATGAGCTTTTCAAAGCCGCCCATGCTTTCGATCAATTCCTTTTCCTCATCGGTCAGGAACCGTTCGCCAATGGAGCGCAGCCATTCTTCCGGCAGTTCTTTGCTGTGCGCTTCTCCAACAAATTCCAGGCCTTTGAAATGTTTTCCAAAAACCATGTCGAATTTATCGAGATTGCGTTCGTCTTTTACAAGCGCAGACCGGGACAGATAATAGAACTCATTCACACTGAATTGGGCGACGTTTAATTTCATCGCCTCCATCAGAGTCAAATATTCCCGCAGCGTCACCGGAACCTTCGCTTCCTTCAACTCGTAGAAAAAGTTGATGAACATCGCCGTTCTCCTTAAGCCTTATTCAAGCCGTTTGCTCAGGTTCTACTATGTACGTTCCCGGCGCGCCAGGAATGCCAGACGTTCAAACAGATGCACGTCCTGCTCGTTTTTGAGCAATGCGCCATGCAGAGGGGGAATAAGCTTGTTCGGGTCGCGTTCACGCAGGGTTTCTGGCGAAATGTCTTCGGCCAGCAGCAGCTTGAGCCAATCCAGCAGTTCTGATGTTGACGGCTTCTTTTTCAGACCCGGCACTTCGCGAATTTCATAGAAAATGCTCATCGCGCTGGTGACCAGCTCGTTCTTGATATTGGGATAGTGCACCTGCACGATTTCTTCCATCGTGTCCTTTTCGGGAAACTTGATATAATGGAAAAAACAGCGGCGCAGGAAGGCGTCCGGCAACTCTTTTTCGTTGTTTGACGTGATGATCACGATCGGGCGGTTATGGGCCTTGATGGTTTCCGATGTCTCGTAGACGAAAAATTCCATGCGATCCAGTTCCTGCAACAGATCGTTCGGAAATTCGATATCCGCCTTGTCGATTTCATCAATCAGCAACACAGGCGAGCTATCCTTCGTGAAAGCCTCCCATAGTTTGCCTTTCTTGATATAGTTTCTGATGTCCTTGACCCGCTCATCACCGAGTTGCGAATCACGCAGCCGTGTTACGGCGTCATATTCATAGAGCCCCTGTTGGGCTTTGGTGGTGGATTTGATGTGCCATTCAATCAGCGGCTTGCTGAGCGCCCTGGAAACCTCGTGCGCAAGCACGGTTTTACCTGTGCCTGGTTCGCCCTTGATAAGCAGGGGACGCTGCAATGTAACGGCGGCATTCACCGCAATCATCAGATCCTCGGTAGCGATATAGTTAGACGTGCCCTGGAATTTCATGGTTTCTGACTTCTTTGTAATGGTTGATTGCGAGAGAAACTAAGGCGGGTTGGCCACGCAATCAAGGTAAAAAAGGCGGGACCGGCAAAGCCGGTCCCGAATTGATGTGCAGGAAGGGCGTTTGCCCCTCCCGGATACACTTACTTGAACAGTGCCAGAAGGATGGATGGCGTCTGATTGGCGATGGTGATGGCCTGGGTAGCCAGCTGCTGCTGGGCCTGTAATGCCTGCAGTCTGCTGCTTGCCTTTGCCAGATCCGCGTCAACCAGGGAGCCAAGTCCCTTTTCGGTCGCATCAGAAATCGATTTGGTAAAGCTATTCTGTGCTTCGACAGCGCGTAGATCGCCTGCAATGCCGCTTAACGCACCATTGGTGGCGGCAATGAAGTTATCTAACAGGGCGCTGCTGGAGTTCAGGAAAGTTCTCGCCAGAGTAGAAGTTACGCTGGCGCCAATCGCGGCATTGAATGTTGACGAAGAAGTAAGTACGTCAACACCAGTAACGCTGATTGATGCACCTGTTACGTCGGCGATAAAGTTTATCGACGTCGTATTGTTCAATAAGTTTGTGCCATTAAACTTGGCCTGCTTTATCAAATCTTTGGCTTGTGTAGCCAAATCCTTGAGATCAGTAGTATAGGTTGTACGCTGTGTTGTAGTGATCGCAGTATTGGCAAGTTGCGTCAGCTTGGATTTAATACCCTCGAACAGATTTGACACAGCAGTAGCACCTCCAAGTCCGACCTCGGCGAGGCCGACTGCACCACTTAACCCCTGTTGAACAGCATTCAGAGAGGCAAGGTCTCCACGCAGGCCTTGCGCCACGGCAAAAGTAGACGCATCGTCTTTTGCATCGGCGACCTTGTAACCGGTTTGAACCTGCTTTGACACTTTGTCCAACTGCGTTGCTATGCTTCTCAGGGTTGCCTGGGCGACAAGTGCGCCCGGATTAGTGTGAATAGTTGTGCTCATCTTGCTGTCTCCTTTCTGGATTAAATACCCGCATTTTGCAGGGTGGCTTTAGCCGCGTGACATGGCCTGATTTTTCATTTCTGAAACTCAGGAAATGCATGCACTGGTCAGATGAGAAGCAAGTCTTGTGCCACAGGAAAAAAGTTAAAATAATGGCGCAATATATTGATAATGCTGAAATATTTTAAAATATTGAGGATGCCTTAATAAGGCTGCGGGACCATTGTCACAATTTTACCGGGCAGTTTTTTCCGGTGAAAGGACTGTTAGGCGATCTGCTTTTTTACAATTTTGTCCAGCCCGCGCAGCAATTCCGTCACAGGACCACTATCCGCCTCTCGCAGGTTTAAGTTCACTACAGCCCGCAAGGCATCTACATGGGCGTTAACAATGTCTTCTGGAATTGTCCCACTCTCGGTTGCATGAAGAATGGCCTTGCACAGGGTATCTGCAATCTGCGAAACGACGGGAAAACCATAGGTCTGGCCCAACCCCTTCAAATCATGTGCCGCCCGATGCAGGGTTTCGATACATTCGCTGGACCGGGAGTTATCCAGAAAGGCGTTGCGTGCGGCCAACAACCGCTCGACATCTGTTTTTAACCAATCCGCCATGTCTTCGGTCAATTCTTGCAGCGCAATGGTCACGCTTTCTATCAGCTTATCCTCCAGGGGTTTTAGGGGGCCGTTTCTCCGGCGCTGAAGATTCTGATTTGGCGGGATTATTCCGTAAGCCCTTTCTTTCGTTTCTTTGGTCATGCTCATGGTTACCTATATTAATAATTGTATATAAATAATATACACTTTTTAATATATGATTAATTTGCGCGCGACGATGCCGGGATGGTCGCAATTCAGCATATGGGCGGCCTCAAAAGTCTGTAAATATCAGAGCAAATTCCGTAACCAGGGGGGCGCAGGGAACGCAATCCCGGGATGAGATTCACTCCAGGCTATTTGCTGTTTGATTGGCGTCAGAGACGGCGTATTATGTGTAATTATGCATATCAGGCTTTGGATATTGAAGGGATCGCGTACCGAACATGATCACCCGTAAAGACATGATCACCCGTAAAGAAATGTGCTCGCCATCAATGTCAAAAGATAGTGGCGTTGACAATGACGAGGATAACCAGACCGGCGTCGTCACCAAGGTCAAACCAAAGACAAAGAAGCCCTCTTTGTATAAGGTGCTTTTGTTGAATGATGACTATACGCCAATGGAGTTTGTGGTGCATATTCTGGAGCAGTTCTTCAACAAGGACCGTTCGGAGGCCATGAAGATCATGTTGCATGTGCATCAGCAGGGCGTTGGCGTCTGTGGCGTATTCACCTATGAAGTAGCTGAGACAAAAGTCACGCAAGTGATAGACTATTCAAGACAGAATCAGCACCCGTTACAGTGCACCATGGAAAAGGAATAGGTAACCGTGCCTTCTTTATCCCGCAGTCTCGAAGAAAGTTTACATCGGGCCATCGCCAGCGCCACCTCACGCAAGCACGAATTCGCCACGCTGGAGCATCTGCTTCTCTCTCTGCTTGATGACAAGGAAGCCAGCGCCGTCATGCGCGCCTGCGGCGTCAATCTTGATGTGATCAAGCAGAGCCTTGAAAACTATATCGACAATGAGCTGTCCTCGCTGATTGTCGATAATGGCGAGGAAGCAAAACCCACCGCAGGATTTCAGCGTGTCATTCAGCGCGCCGTCATTCATGTGCAGTCTTCCGGGCGTGAAGAAGTGACCGGCGGCAACGTGCTGGTGGCTATTTTTGCGGAACGCGAAAGCCATGCGGCCTATTTCCTGCAGGAACAGGAAATGACCCGCTATGATGCGGTGAATTATATTTCGCATGGCATCGCAAAAGTTCCCGGCATGTCCGAAGGCAAGCCGGTAAAGGGCGCCAATGAACAACAACAGCGCCAGGAAAAATCCAGCAAGCAGCAGGGCGGCGGTGATGCGCTTGCCGCCTATTGCGTCAATCTCAATGATCGCGCCAAAGAGGGGCGCATTGACCCGCTGATCGGACGCGGGGCCGAGGTTGAACGCGCGATGCAGATTTTGTGCCGCAGAACGAAAAACAATCCGCTGCTGGTGGGCGATTCCGGAGTCGGAAAAACCGCAATTGCCGAAGGCCTGGCGCGCAAGATCGTGAACGGCGAAGTGCCGGAAGTGCTGCTGGGCGCCACAATATTCTCGCTGGATATGGGGACACTGCTGGCGGGAACGCGCTATCGCGGTGATTTCGAAGAACGCATCAAGGCGGTGATGAAAGAGCTGGAAGATTATCCCGGCGCGATTCTTTTTATCGATGAAATTCATACGGTGATTGGCGCGGGCGCAACCAGCGGCGGGGCCATGGATGCCTCCAACCTGCTGAAGCCCGCGCTGCAAAGCGGTGCGCTGAAATGCATGGGGTCGACCACTTATAAGGAATTTCGTCAATTCTTTGAAAAAGATCGCGCCCTGCTGCGCCGGTTCCAGAAAATCGACGTGAATGAACCCACCGTGGAAGATGCGATCAAAATTCTCAACGGGCTGAAACCTTATTACGAGGAATATCACAAGGTTCGTTACACGGGAGACGCCATCAAGCTGGCGGTGGAACTGTCGGCAAAATATATCCATGACCGCAAGCTGCCGGACAAGGCCATTGACGTGATCGACGAAGTGGGCGCATCGCAGATGCTGCTGCCTCCGGCCAAGCGCAAAAAGGTTGTCGGCACGCATGAGGTTGAAGCCGTGATCGCCAAAATGGCGCGCATACCGGCCAAGACGGTGACACAGAGCGACAAGGAATCCCTGGCCGACCTGGAGGCCGCGCTCAAGCGCGTTGTGTTCGGGCAGGACAAGCCCATTGAGGCCCTTGCGGCATCGATCAAGCTGTCGCGCGCCGGTCTGCGTGAGCCCAACAAACCGATTGGCAGCTATCTGTTTTCGGGCCCGACGGGCGTGGGCAAAACCGAAGTGGCGCGGCAGTTGGCCGAGATCATGGGCGTGGAACTGCTGCGCTTTGACATGTCCGAATATATGGAGCGTCACACCGTATCGCGTTTGATCGGCGCGCCCCCGGGCTATGTCGGCTTTGATCAGGGCGGCCTGTTGACCGATGGCATTGATCAGCACCCGCATACCGTGCTGCTGCTCGATGAAATCGAAAAGGCGCATCCGGATCTGTTCAACATCCTGTTGCAGGTAATGGATCATGGCAAGCTGACCGACCATAACGGCAAGAAGGTTGATTTCCGGAACGTGATCCTGATCATGACGACCAATGCGGGCGCGTCCGAAATGGCGAAGCAATCGATCGGGTTTGGCCGCGGTACGAAGGAAGGCGAAGACGAGGAAGCGATCAAGAAATTGTTCACGCCTGAATTCCGCAACCGTCTTGACGCCGTCATTCCGTTCGATCATCTGCCGACAGAAGTCATTTCAATGGTGGTCGAGAAATTTGTACTGGAACTGGAAGGGCAACTCGAAGACCGCAATGTCTCGATTGAACTTTCGCAGGAAGCGAATGACTGGATCGCCAAGCGCGGCTATGACCCGCAAATGGGTGCGCGGCCGCTATCGCGCGTCATTCAGGAATATATCAAAAAGCCGCTGGCGGACGAATTGCTGTTCGGTAAACTGGTCAAAGGTGGCCTGGTGCGTATCAGCGTTGCCAGGGATGATGCGGGAGATAACAAACTGGCGTTTGAATATTTTGAACCGAAGCTCAAACGCTCCGCAAAAACCAGGCCCAAACCCGGGAGCAAGTCATCACCCGGCGGCGGAAGCAAGCCGCGTGTGCCACTGCTGACCAATTGAGGCTGTAGGTTGGGGGTGCCGGTATGAAAAAGCACTACCTGCACATTGCAGTATTGGCGATGGCAGTGATGGTGATAGCAGTAATGGCGGTGATGGCCGCTGCCATTTTCGCAATCTCACCCATCTCTGCTGAGGCGAAGCCGCGCTTTATTTCCGGAGATAATTATAATGCCAGCCAGTTCAGCGCGCCGGGGCTTGAGCCCACCATCGGCGGAACCATTGAAATGCTGATTGGCCGCAATGTGGATGCCCATCCCGCCAGGTCAGAACACCAAACTGGACATGGCGAGGCAGATGGTCACGGCGCACTTCATGCCTATGATCAGGTTCAGTGCAGCACATTTTGCCGGACAGTCCCC
>DAIOWE010000040.1:12379-19802 GCA_036758605.1 Pseudomonadota bacterium
CGCACTTCATGCCTATGATCAGGTTCAGTGCAGCACATTTTGCCGGACAGTCCCCGGCGGTCTTGATCCCGAAACCAACGAGGCCTATGAAGCCTGTCTCGGCCCCTGCTTCAAATGCGCCCAAATCTCCATCCGCGCCCAGGCCGATGCGGGATCCACCGATGCCGGGCAAGCCGCATTCGATGCGTGTTACGCAAAGTAGCTATCTACCGGTAATCAACCACTTCACCTGTAACGGTGCACTCCGGCAACAAAAGCGGCAGCATCGCCTCGGCCACGGTTTCCGGCGCAGGCAAACTCATCGGGTCTTCGCCGGGCATGGCGGCGGCGCGCATTTCGGTACGGGTAGCGCCGGGATTGAACAGGTTTACGCGCAGGGATGATTTGGCGTTTTCGGCCGCCCAGATTTTCACGAGGCTTTCGAGCGCCGCCTTGCTCATGGAATAACCACCCCAGAAAGGTTTTGCGCTGCGCGCCGCGCCGGAGCTTACAAATACGGCGCGTCCGCCGGTTTTTGATTCCCTTAACAGCGGTGCAAGGGCGCGGATCAACCGCCAGTTTGCAGTCAGATTGATATCCAGCAGTTCCTGAAATTTTTGCGGCGTAATATGCTCGACCGGGGTAATCGGTCCCAGAACCCCGGCATTGCCCACCAGAATATCCAGTACGCCCCAACGCCCAAGAACCGATGCGCCAAGCCGGTCAAGGGCCGCATGGTCCTTCAAATCCAGCGGCACAAGCGTGGCGCCATCCTTTACCCCAAGCGCCTTGATAGCGTCATCCAATGATTCCAGTTCGGCCACATTGCGCGCAACCGCAATCACATGCGCGCCCTCACGCGCCAGCATGATCGCTGTTGTGCGGCCAATGCCCCGCGAGGCCCCGGTGACTACCGCAATTTGTCCGGCAAGTCTTTTCATACCGTCCGTCCTAAGTGCTTTCGGCGAGCAGGGATAGCTGCCGCTCATCAGAGGGCGCTTCCTGGTCGGTCAATCGGGTGGGATATTCGCTGGTAAAACAGGCGTCGCAATATTGCGGGCTGGAATTGTTGCGCCCTTCGTGTCCCATGGCGCGGTACAGACCATCGATGGAGATGAAGGCCAGACTGTCGGCGCCAATCACCTGACGCATTTCCTCTACATTGCGATGATAGGCCAGTAGCTTGTCGCGTTCTGGGGTGTCGACGCCATAAAAACAGGAATGCGTTGTCGGCGGGCAGGCGATGCGCATATGCACCTCGGTCGCGCCCGCATCGCGCATCATCTGCACGATTTTCATCGAAGTGGTGCCGCGCACAATAGAGTCATCCACCAGAACGATGCGCTTACCCGCCACGCTCCAGCGATTGGCGTTGTGCTTTAACTTGACGCCTAATTGGCGAATGCGCTGGGCCGGTTCAATGAAGGTACGCCCGACATAATGATTGCGGATAATGCCAAGCTCAAACGGGATGCCCGCCGTAGTGGCATAACCGATCGCCGCTGGCGTTCCCGAATCCGGAATAGGCACAACCAGATCCGCTTTAACTGGCGCTTCGCGGGCCAGTTCTTCGCCAATGCGGCGGCGTGATTCATAGACACTCTTGCCTTCGGTCAGACTGTCCGGGCGGGCGAAATATATATATTCGAAAACGCAAAACCGCTGTGGCACGGGCGGGAAGGGGAACACGGATTCGATTCCCTCTGCGGTGATGATCACAATTTCACCGGCTTCAATGTCGCGCACGAATTTCGCACCGATAATATCCAGCGCGCAGGTTTCCGACGCCAGCACATAGCAGCCATCGAATTGCCCCAGCACGAGGGGGCGCACGCCAAGCGGATCGCGCACGCCGATCATTTTCTTGTTGGTCAGAGTGACAAGCGAATAGGCCCCTTCGACCTGACGCAAGGCATCCGTCAATCTGTCCACCAATCGCGCTTCGCGGCTGGTGGCCACCAGATGCACCAGCACTTCAGTGTCTGAAGTGGACTGGAAGATGGCGCCATTACCAACCAGACGGCGACGCAGCATGGTGGCATTGGTCAGATTGCCATTATGCGCAACGGCCAGGCCACCCCCGGCAAGATCGGCAAACAATGGCTGCACATTACGCAAAATTGTATCGCCGCTGGTGGAATAGCGATTATGACCAATGGCGGCGTGGCCACGCAGCCGGCTCATGACCGATTCCTGGGAAAAATTATCACCTACCAGGCCCAGTCGGCGTTCCGAATTAAACCGCATACCGTCGAACGAAACGATGCCAGCGGCTTCCTGACCCCGATGCTGTAACGCATGCAGTCCAAGCGCCACCAGTTCGGCGGCGTCTTCATGACCGAAAATACCAAATACGCCGCATTCTTCGTGTGGCTTATCGTCGTCAAACTCAGGGGTGAAGGGCGTGAACATTGAATCGCTCATAATTGGATGCAGTCTCTCATATATGGGGTGAAAATTTATGGGGACGCATCTCTGCCCTCAATTAACTGTTCAAGGGATTGCCGCTGCTGCGTCTTATAACCCCTTTCGGGGGCGCTGTCAGCGGGCTGTTTTTGGGGCTGGGAATCAGGATTTTTCCGTACAGGAATGGACGCATCCGGTTGCAGGGTTAAAAACATATCGGCCCCATAACTGACCAGGGGCAGGGTGCGGGCACCACCTATCCATTCGGGGGGCGTCGGCTCCATAGGGATAAGCCAGCCCAGCCCCAGAAACAGGATGGCGACCAGCACCGCGCCCCGGCCAAGGCCGAATATAAACCCAAGCGTGTGATCCAGCGCACCCACCGACGAACTTTTTACCCGCTTGGAAAGGCTGCCGCTCAGTAAAAACAGAATGATCAGGGACGGGATAAAAATGCTCAGGGCGCTGGCCCCGTCGGCCAGCCAGCTTGGCGAGATAAAACTGTGGCCAACAGGGCGAATATTGGGAAACAAAATATAGCTTATCGCCGCCGCCCCAACCCAGGCCAGCAGGGACAGAACTTCGCGGGTAAAGCCGCGCATAAAGGCAAGCCCCCCCGAAAGCAGGATGATCACAATCACTGCCGTGTCGAAGGGGTTGATAGGCCAGCCGTCCATATATCCGTTCAACCGTTCCGCGATTCGGCCTGATCCTGAAAGTCCTCTACCAGTCGCGCTAACAGGGGTACTTCGTCAAGGCTAATTGCGGCGGGTTTGGCGGTAATTCCGGCAGGTGTCAGGGCGCGGGTGAACCCCAGTTTGGCGGCCTCTTTCAGGCGGGCTTCCGACTGGCTTACAGGGCGGATTTCCCCCGACAGGCTGATCTCGCCAAACACCACCGAATTGGCCCGCACCGGCACGCCGGTAAACGACGACACCAGCGCCGCCGCCACCGCCAGATCGGCCGCAGGCTCGCTGATACGTAATCCGCCCGCGACATTCAGATAGACATCGCTGGCCCCCAGGGTAAGCCCACAGCGGGCATCCAGCACCGCCAGCACCATTGCCAGCCGTCCACTGTCCCAGCCCACCACGGCGCGGCGTGGGGTGCCCAGACTGGAAGGCGCAACCAGCGCCTGTATTTCGACCAGCACCGGGCGGGTGCCTTCGATGCCGGCAAATACGGCGGACCCCGACACATCTTCCTGCCGTCCGGCAAGGAACAGGGCAGACGGATTTTCAACCTGCTGCAAACCGGCGCCGGTCATCTCGAACACGCCAATTTCATCGGTAGGGCCAAAGCGGTTTTTGACACCGCGCAGAATGCGGAACTGATGCCCCCGATCTCCCTCGAAATACAGTACCGTATCGACCATATGCTCGATCACGCGCGGCCCGGCAATCTGACCGTCCTTGGTCACATGCCCGACCATAATCACGGCGCAGCCGGTGCGTTTTGCCGCCCGGACCAGTTCCTGGGTGCTGGCGCGCAACTGTGTGACGGTGCCGGGGGCTGCGTCAATCGCGTCGGTCATGACAGTCTGAATGGAATCGACAATGATCACGGCGGGGGCTTTTGTGTCGCCGCCTTCGAGTGTCGCCAGAATATTGCTCAGCCGGGTCTCAACACCCAGTTCTACAGGTGCATCGCTCAGTTCCATGCGCCTGGCGCGCAGGCGGATTTGGGCGGCGGATTCTTCGCCGGAAATATACACGGCACGGCAGCCGCGCCGCGCCAGAGCGGCCGTAACCTGCAACAGCAGAGTGGATTTGCCAATGCCGGGGTCGCCGCCGACCAGTAACGCCGATCCCGGCACGATCCCGCCGCCACATACCCGGTCAAACTCGCCGATGCCGGATTGAATGCGCGGCGCGTCGGGTTCAACGCCTGACAGCGGCATCAGTTTTACGCGCCGCCCGCGCCTGTTTTCCAGTACAGGGACGATACCGCCGGAGGCTTCTTCAACAATGCTGTTCCAGGCGCTACAGGCTTCGCACCTGCCGGACCATTTACTGCTGAGCGCGCCGCAGGACTGACAGACAAAATTTTGTTGCGCACGGGCCATCAGATGTCATGTCCAGAATTATGCACGAAGCACGTCAAGGGCGATAGGGCCTTCAGATTTGGCTTTGATAAACTGTTCCACATGCGGATTGCCGCAATGGTCAATATCGCCGGCAGGTCCACACCAGATGATCCTACCCTGATAGATCATGGCGATGGTGTCGGCAATGCGCCGCGCGCTTTTCATATCATGGGTGATGGTTACCGCTGTTGCGCCTAGCTCCTGTACGCGCTCGATAATCAGTTCATTGATGATCCCCGCCATGATCGGGTCCAGCCCCGTGGTCGGTTCATCGAAAAACAGAATTTCCGGTTCCGGCGCAATGGCGCGCGCCAGCCCCACACGCTTTTGCATGCCCCCGGACAGCTCCGCCGGGTTTATATCCGCCAGGTCTGCCTCCAGTCCTACCTTTGCCATTGCGGCCAACGCTTTTTCGCGCGCCGGTTTCGAAGGCACGCCATGCGCCTGCATCAGGCCGAAGGCGACATTTTCCCACACCGTCATGGAATCGAACAGCGCCGCGCCCTGAAACAGCATGCCTATTTTCGCCAGAATCGCTTCGCGCGCAGTACCGGAAAGGCCGGTTGTTTCACGGCCGTCAATTTTGATGCTGCCGCTGTCGGGTTTGATCAATCCCAGAATACATTTCAGCGTCACCGACTTTCCTGATCCGGAACCACCAATAATCGCCAGCGATTTTCCGCGCCTGGCTTCCAGATCAATACCCGCCAGCACCTGATTTTTGCCAAAGCGCTTATGTAGCGCGCTTACAGCAATTTTTGGCGTGTCCTGGTTTTGCGCTGTCATTCTACGAAAAGAAAAAGTCGGTCAGAATATAATTGAACAGCAAAATCAAAATTGATGCAGACACAACGGCATCCGTGGTCGCGGCGCCCACGCCCTGCGCCCCGCCCTTGCTGTTATAGCCGTGATAACAACCCATCAATGCAATCAGAAAACCAAACACCGCCGCCTTTGTCAGCCCGGACGTGACATCTTCCAATTGCAGAACATCGATGGTGCTTTTCATATAAATGCCGGCATTCAGGCCTAGCCGCTGCGTGGACGCCAAAAACCCGCCCATCACGCCGATAATATCCGCAACCAGCACCAGCATGGGCAGGGTGAGTGTTGCTGCAATCAAACGCGGCGCCACCAGATATTTGAATGGGTTGGTGGCCAGCGTCGTCAGGGCGTCAATCTGTTCTGTCACGCGCATGGTGCCAATCTCGGCGGCAATTGCAGAGGACACGCGCCCGGCCAGCATCAACGCCGCCAGCACAGGCCCCAATTCACGCACCATGGAAATGACGACAACCTGGCCGACAAAGCCTTCTGCGTTAAAACGGGAACCGCCAATATAAATCTGCAACGCCAATACGGCGCCGGTGAAGATCGCGGTCATGCCAACGACGGGCAGCGAGAAATAACCGATGCGCAGAATCTGCTGAAAGGTAATGCGCAAGAAAAATGGCGGCAAAACCACATGACGCAGGGCGGTGGCCGTAAACAGGATCAGGTGCCCGGTAGAAGTCAGGAATGCGATAAAAATACGGCCAATGACCGCCAGAAAGTTCCAATTTCTGATCATGTGCCCGTACCTTCACCAATATAGGACCGGGCCAACCGGCTGCCTAACCGGGTCAGAATTTCATAATTGATGGTGCCGGCGGCGGCGGCGGCGTTTTCCATCGGAACATTTGGGCCAATCAGCTCAATCTCGCAGCCGGGCGCGCACAATTCCTCGGGAACGCCGGATACATCAAAGGCGCACAGATCCATGGACACACGCCCGACACAGGGCACCCGCTGCCCGCCAATGGCGCCAAAGCCAGAATTTCCCAGTGTACGCATATACCCATCCGCATATCCAATCCCGGCCACGGCAATGCGTGCGGGCCCGCCGGGGCGGTAGGTGGCTCCGTATCCCACATAGTCTGTGCTGTCAACGTCGCGCAATTGCAGGATTTTGGCATAAAGCTGCACGGCCCCCTGAAACGGATTGCCGCCGGTTCCCGCGGGGCAGCCCCCATACAGGCCGATTCCGGGGCGCACCAGATCATGACAGTATTGCGGCCCCAATAATACGCCAGCCGTATTGGCAAGGCTCGCGGGCATGCCAGGGAACAAATCACGCAGCCTGTTGAAAGCGGCATGCTGTTGCGCATTCAACGGATGCGTCGGCGTATCCGCACAGGACAGATGTGACATCAGATAATCAATCTGAACGCCAGCCAGAAGGCCAGGGCTGGCGGCCAGTGTTGCGGCTTCTTTCGAACCCATTCCCAACCGGGACATGCCCGTATCAAAATTAAGGATCGCGCCAATTCCCCGGCTGCCGACACTGCGCCATGCTGCAAGATCCGGCAGGCTATTGAGAACCGGACGCAAAGCGTGGGCAATATATTTTTCCGCTGCGCCAATGGGCAGACCATGCAGCACATAAACATGCGCATCCGGTAATATTGCGCGCAATGCCACGCCTTCTGCAAAATGCGCCACAAAGAAAATCTCGCATCCGGCCTTTGCCAGGCAACGCGCGACCGGCGCCAATCCCAGGCCATAGGCGTCGGCCTTAACAGCGGCGCCTGTTTTGGCTGGCGCAGCAAGGGCTGCTATTTTGCGGTAGTTTGCGGCGATGGCGTCAAGACTAATAACCAGCCGTGCGCCATGAATGGCGGCGTCAGATTGCGGCGCATCTGGGGCGTGCATTATGGATCAATATCCTGTGTTGCCGGATGAATAGCCTTCCCTGGCAAGATTGTCGAATTTTGTCAGTTTGCTGTGGAACGCCAGCCGGACTGTGCCGGTTGGACCGTGACGCTGTTTGCCGATGATGATTTCGGCAAGACCATGCGCCTTGTCCATTTCTTCAATCCATTTGGCATATTCGGGCTTGTCTTCGCGCGGTTCATTTTTTTGCAGATAATATTCCTCGCGGAATACAAACATCACCACATCGGCATCCTGTTC